>CAMDLP010000061.1 GCA_945901795.1 Akkermansia muciniphila
GCATTCGGGCGATCTGGTGACGCTCCACAAGGAAGCGGGATTCCCCAGCGTGCGCCTGCACGATTGCAACTGGCCGCACCCCGATGTCGTCGATATCCCCACGATCTTCCCGCTGTTTCATTTGGATGCCGACGATCCGAAGAATTACCAGTTCGCTAAGACCGATGCCTATATCAAGCCCATCATTGAGAACGGGGCCTCCATCCTTTTTCGGATGGGCGTGAGCATCGAACACAAGGCACCCCGTTTCCACGTCGCTCCGCCGGAGGACTTCGAGAAATGGACAAAGATCTGCGTCAACATCCTGCGGCACTACAACGACGGCTGGGCCCGCGGGTTCCACTACAACATCCGCCATGTCGAGATCTGGAATGAGATTGCTACTAAGGAAATGTGGTCGGGAACGCAGGAGCAGTATTTCGATCTTTACCGGGCCGCCGTGACCGGCATCAAGAAATACAACCCTAAGATTAAGGTGGGGGGACCGGTGGCATCCGCCGTGGAAAGTCCTGAGGTGATACCCTTCCTCGCCTATTGCCAGAAACATAAGCTCCCCCTCGATTTCTTCTCATGGCATTCCTATGGCACGGAGACCGAGGAACCGTTGATCAAGCGCGCTCATGAAGCCCGCAGCCTTCTGGACGAATATGGATTCAAGGAAACCGAGAGCTGGTGCACCGAATGGAAACGTGTCCTCCCCGGCTGGAAGGAGCTCCGATGGAGAAAGGATGCTCCGCGCCACACGGTCAGAATGGCGTTTGAGAGAAACCGGAATCATGAAGCGGCTGCGTATATCGCTGCAGGGTTGATGCAGATGCAGGATGCTCCGGTCGACATGGCCTACTTTTATTCTGCGGACGATTCGCATTGGAGCATGTTCGACGTCTATGGCGAACCCGGACGGGCGTATTTCGCGATGAAGGCGTTTCACCAGTTTCTGCAAGCCCCTCATCGGGTGGAGGTAACAGGGGCGCCCGGGGAGGATGAAATCACCGTCGGAGCGGGCCTCACTACTGAGAAAGATGAGGCCATGATCCTGGCCAGCAACTTTCGCTCGGAGATCCGCAAGGTCCGCATCGATCTCCAGAACCTGCCATGGAAAGGCAAAGCCAAAGTAGCCTCATGGCGTATCGATAAAGATAACGAGTATCTTGCTGCGCCCATGTACGAGATCGGCGCTGGTGACCAAGTGATAGAGCTTAATCTTCCAGCGGGCACAGTCGTGCTGTTGAGGCTGCAAACTATGTAAGTAGTGATTTTGGCATATCAAGCTGAACTCAATGGGGTCATTTCATGCCGGTGACGAGATTGGGCTCCGGTGTCTCAAGAAGCAGATGGAAATAGTTTCCCATCAGCACCCACGCCTGGACCTTCCAGCCATGACTTTCACAAACCTGCCCGAGTCGGTGGAGAAATACCTTGCGGTCGTCGTCGGTGACAAACACTGCGTCTCCCCCGTTGCTACGGGCCATCACGTGATACAATGCGCCGGGATACTGAAATCGAGGTTGGCGGGCAACCCCCTTTTGCCCCTTCCCAGACCGGCCATCCAGTGTATTCTCCGCCGTAAGTGAAAAGCAAATTCCTAGCAGTCAGTCATGGGGAATCCCCCCGCGGATCGTTCCTGAAATCTGGACGATTGCCAGCGAACCGGTATTGTGTTTCAAATTTGGTTTTCGCAGGCTTATTACAACACTCCCGAATCATGAGAGATCGCCGCCTCGCTCCTGTCGTGAAAGCACTCGTTCGAGCGCTGCTTGCCTTGCTGCTGGGCCACCGCGGTTTGATGGCCGGGGACGCGGTGGTCGAGGGTGAGGCGTTGGTCACGTTCAAACCGAATATCGCCGCCGCGGGGGCGGGAGCGGCGCTCGAGCGACAGGCGCTCCAGATGGCGGAAACCTACGACCGGATCTCGCGTCATGATCGGCGGCTCGCGGGCTTGGTGCGTGCCAAGGGCCGCAGCACCGCGCAGCTGCTCGCGATGCTAAAGGCCGACCCGAACGTGGAGACCGCCGAGCCCAATTTCATCCGTCGGATCGCCGTGAATCCGCCGAACGATAGCCATTTTTCCAAGCTCTGGGGTTTGCAAAATACCGGCCAAATCGTGGATGGCAAGCGGGGAACCCGCGGCGTCGACACGAATTTCCTCCCCGCTTGGAAGCTGGCACGCCCCGGTGGTGGCGAGGTGGTCGTCGGCGTGATCGATACCGGAGTTAACCTCAGCCACCCAGACCTCGCGGCAAACGTGTGGATCAATCCGGGAGAAATCGCCGGCAATGGGATTGACGACGACGGGAATGGCTACCTCGACGACGTCCACGGTTATGATTTCGCGGTCGGCACGCCCCAGTTGTCGGATTCCGGCGACCATGGCACCCACGTGGCGGGCACCATCGCCGCGGTGGGAAAGAACCACGCCGGAATAATCGGAATCAATCCACGGGCGAAAATCCTCACGCTGAAGGTTTCCTCCAATGGCACCACGATGACGACCTCGGCGTTGCTGGCCGCCTACAATTACGCAATCACCCTGAAACAACACGGCGTCAACATCGTCGCGCTGAATGCCTCCTACGGCGGCAACTCATTCAGCACCAGCGAACAAAACGCGATGGTCGCGTTGCGCGACGCCGGCATCATCGTCTGCGCCGCCGCCGGCAATGACGGGACCAACAACGACTCGATCCCGTTTTACCCGGCGGGTTACACCACCGAGAACATCATCAGCGTGGCGGCCTTGACCCAAGGCAATGGCTTGGCATCGTTTTCAAACTTCGGAGTCGTCAGCGTGGATCTGGCCGCACCCGGCGTGAACATTTACTCGACCCTGCCCGTGAAGCCCGCCACCAAGGAATCCCGGGTGACGATGGGAGCGACCGTCGTCGCCGCGCAGGAAATCACCTTTTCCGGGCTGACCGTCACTTCCGGCATCACCCGCACCATTCATGCCTGTGGCATCGGCGACGGCGGGCAGTTTCCATCCGGGGTGAGCGGAAACATCGCCCTGATTCAACGCGGCACCCTCACCTTTGCCGCCAAGGTCACCCATGCGATGGCCGCCGGGGTGGTCGGCGTCATCATTTACGACAACCTCAGCGACCCCCTCGGCACCTCGAACTGGACGCTCGGTGCGGCCGGCAACTGGATTCCCGCGCTGCAAATCAGCCGGGCCAGCGGCGAGGCGCTGCTCGCCCAACTCGTCGCCAGCGGCACGCTGGTCAACGCGGCGGTCGAAAGCCAAAGCTATCAATATCTCGACGGCACCTCAATGGCCGCGCCGCACGTCAGCGGGGCGGTCGCCTTCGCGGCGATCAACGATCCGTCGGAGTCGGTCAGCCAGCGGGTTTCACGGGTCCTCAACCAGGTCACCCCGGTCGCGGCGCTCGCCGGGAAAACCACCAGCGGCGGCCGCCTCGACCTGCTCCGGATGGTCGACCCAGACGGCGACGGATTGCCGGATTGGTGGGAAACCGAGCATTTCGGCAATCTCGCCGAGACCGCGGCGGGCGACCCGGACGCCGACGGTTTCACCAGTTTGGAGGAGTTCCTCAGCGGAACCCTGCCCACCAGCGCCGCCAGTCGGCTTGCGTTTTCATCCTCTGCCCGCGGCGGCAGCTCGGCGACTGACTTCCAACTCACCTTCCTGAGCGTGGAGGACACCCTCTACCAAGTGCAGCGGAGTGATGATCTCGTCAGCTGGTCGGCGCTCGGCCCGCCGCTCGTCGGCACCGGCGCGCCATTGCAGGTGATCGATGCGGACGCCCTCGGCAACTCGGCGGGGAGGTTCTACCGGATGTTTGTGGTGCCGTGAGGGCGAGGGAAGCCTGGCCTGAATGCTACGCGGTCAACGCCGATTTCGATTCATTCCGTCCCGGCGGGATCGGTGGCGGTGGCGGGCGGGCAGGCGGGGATCTATCCGTTTGCATCGCCCGGCGGCTGGCATGTGCTGGGGCGCACGAGCGTGGGCTTGTTCGATCCGCGGGCGGCGCGGCCGGCTTTGTTGAGGTCCGGCGACCGGGTGCGCTTCGTGCCGGTGGAGGAGCTTGAGGTGGAGGTGGAAATTCCGTCCGCCGTGGAAATAGCAGGTGAGCGCTGGATCGAGGTGATCGAGCCGGGCGCGTTGACGACGGTGCAGGATTTGGGGCGACCGGGCCATGAATCGTCCGGCGTTTCTCCCGGTGGAGCGGCGGATCGGCATGCCTTGCGAGTGGCAAATCTGCTGGTGGGAAACGAGGAGGGCGCGGCGGCCTTGGAAATCTGTATGAGTGGGCCGGTGCTAAAATTTCACGCGGAGACGACGGTGGCCTGGGTCAGCGCGACGGGGAAATCGCGGCGTGTGGCTGCGGGTGAGACGGTGGATTTCTCGAAGCTAACGGGAGGAGTCCGCGCCTGCCTCGCGGTGGCTGGCGGACTGCGGGTGCCCGAGCTGCTGGGAAGCGCGGCGACGGATTTGCGGGCGAGATTCGGAGGATTTCACGGTCGGGCGTTGAGGGCGGGTGATCACTTGCATTTTGGTGGGGCGGGTAAAATTCCGCCGCCGGGTGATTGGCATGTCGGGCGGGCGGATCGAATTTCGGAGATCGAGCTGCGGTTTCTACCCGGCGTGCAGCAACATTGGTTTTCGGAACCGGCGCTGCGGCGGTTCCGCTCGGAAGTCTATCAACTCACGCCGCGGTCGGACCGGATGGGCGCGCGTCTGGCAGGTGCGGCGCTGGAACTCGCCGAGCCCCGCGAAATGGTTTCGCAGCCGGTGGCGTGCGGTTCGGTGCAGGTGCCGCCGGACGGGCAGCCTATCATTTTGCTGGCGGAGCGGCAGACCATCGGCGGCTACCCGCAGATCGGCCATGTGATTTCCGTGGACCTGCCGAAGCTGGGGCGGGCGTGGCCGGGTGCCGCCGTGAGATTTCGGGAGGTGACCTGGGAAGAGGCGCGGGAAGCGCTGCTGCGGGAGGAACAGGATTTTGCGTGGTTGCGGACGGGACTGAAACTGTTGTAATAACGGCAATGCGAAGCATCGATCTGAATGCGGATCTCGGCGAGGGCGGAGAGGAAGACGCGGTGCTGCTTGGCCTGGTGAGTTCCGCGAACATCGCCTGCGGCGGCCATGGCGGTGACGAACTAACGATGAGGCGGACGATCGAATCGGCGCTGGCGGCGGGCGTGGCGTTAGGCGCGCATCCGGGCTACGAGGACCGCGTGTATTTCGGCCGGCGGGCCTTGGTGCTGCCGCTGGAGCAGGTCACCGATCTGGTGCGGCGGCAGGTCGGGAAACTCGCCGAATTGGCAGGGCGGGTCGGCGCACAACTCAATCATGTGAAGCCGCATGGCGCGCTCTACAATCAGGCGGATCGCGATGCCTTGCTGGCCGCCGCCGTGGTGAAGGGAATCACGGACGTTTCATCGGAACTGATGCTTTACGCGCCGCCTGCGGGACAACTCGCCGCCGCCGGGAGGGCTGCGGGGTTAGCGCTGTGCGCGGAAGGTTTCGCGGACCGCCGCTATCTGGAAAACGGTTCGCTGATGCCGCGGGCCGAGCCGGGTGCGGTGATTACCAACGTGGACGACGCGGTGGCGCAGGCGATGGCGATGGCGATTGTTTCGAACGGTAAGGTCGATTCCCTCTGCGTCCACGGCGACGGGCCGACGGCGGTGACGATCCTGCAAGCCTTGCGTTCCGCACTGGAAGCGGACGGACTAACGATTCGCAGCAAGCTGCGAGATTGAGGCGGGAATCAGCCCTATCTACGGCAGCTCTTCCAAGTCTTGGAGGTCCTTATGGCGTCCGCTGGCGAGTTTGTTGATCTTCAGGTCGTTGAGCGAAATGAACGGCACCAACATCCTGCCGATTTTGACGTTCTCGTGCCGACCATGGCACTCGTCGAACTCCACGCCCGGAATCCGCGTGAACAGCTCCAGCCTCATCGGTTCGAACCCCATGCGGATGATTTTCTTCTGATCCGTGATCATGGCGGTCGATACGCTATCAGGAGGAAACCCGAACTCCTGCAACACCATCACCACCCGTTCGGCATTTTCAAGCGAGGCATCGATCCAGATGTCGAGGGCGCCGGTGTAGCGCGGGCGCGAGTGATGGATCACCGCGTAACCGCCAATGACCATGAACTGCACATTATTCCGCAGGCACAACTTCAAGAAATCGCTGAAGTCTGCCGCCAATTTGATCTTTGCCATAAAAGGGTTCTCGCAAGGCTTCCGCAGCATTGAGCCGTTCGGCGGATGTCGCGGCGCGCCAGTAGGCCCGCGTCTCGGCTTCCGCTTCCGCAAAGCTGCTGGGGGCCACCATCGTCCACTCGGCGCGGCGGCGGGCGGTTCGTGCTTCTGCTTGGGTCATGGCAGTGTTTGGTAAATCATCTTGCCGGTGGATTCAATCGAAATTCAGAGCTCAAGAAGGACGGCCTAGCAATTCGCAGCAAGCTGCGGGATTGAGGCGAGGAGGCGCTTCGTGTAGTCGGCTTGCGGCTCGTGGAAGACTTTTCCCGCAGGGCCGGACTCGACGATTTTTCCCTGATACATCACGGCGATGCGGTCGGCGATGTAGTGGACGACGCCGAGGTCGTGGGAGATGAAAATCATCGTCAGGCCGAGGTTTTTCTGGAGCGAGGAGATGAGGTTGAGGATTTGCGACTGGATGGAAACATCGAGTGCGGAGACCGGTTCGTCGGCGATGATGAGCTTCGGCTCGGGGGCGAGCGCGCGGGCGATGGCGATCCGCTGGCGCTGGCCGCCGGAGAATTCGTGCGGGTACTTGCGCATGACTCTGGCGTCGAGGCCGACGGTCGCCATAAGCGTTTCCACGCGGTCGAAAAGCGCGTCGCCTTTCAACTTCGGGTGGCGCTGGCGGACGGCTTCGGCGAGGGTGGAGAAGATCGTCATCCGCGGGTTGAGCGAGGCGTAGGGGTCCTGGAAAACCATTTGGAAATCCAGCCGCCGCTTACGGACTTCCGCCGGGGAGAGGGCGGATAGGTCCTCGCCATCGAGCACCACCGAGCCGGAAGTCGCGGGGATGAGCTGCATGATGGTGCGGGAAAACGTGGATTTCCCGCAGCCGGATTCGCCGACGAGGCCGAGGATTTCGCCTTTTTCGAGACTCAGGCTGACTCCGTCCACGGCGCGGACGACGTGCTTGCCGGGCGAAAAAACCGAGCCGCTCCGCTGGGTGAAGTGGGTGTGGAGATTCTTGATTTCCAAATATGACACGCCGCCCAAGATGCAGAGAACGCTCTGAATCGCACGCGAAATTCTCCGGAACCGGCCGATTTCGTTTGGGTTCTACCGGAGCCGGGAACTTACTTACTCTCCGAGCAGATTTTTGAGAACCGCCGCAAGTAAATAGGTGCGCTCTCCAGATAAGCCGATGTTAGCTGTCCCCGCCGTCAACATTCCACCACGTTGACGGCCAGGCCACCCCTGGAGGTTTCCTTGTATTTCGATTTCATGTAGCGGCCGGTGTCGCGCATGGTGCGGATCACCTTGTCGAGCGAGACGAAGTGCGTGCCGTCGCCGGAAAGCGCGAGGCGGGAGGCATGGATTGCCTTGACCGCGCTCATCGCGTTGCGCTCGATGCAGGGGATCTGCACGAGCCCGCCGATGGGGTCGCAGGTGAGGCCGAGATTGTGTTCCATGCCGATCTCGGCGGCGTTCTCCACCTGCTTCGGGGTGCCGCCGAGAAACTCGACGAGTCCGGCGGCGGCCATCGAGCAGGCGACGCCGACTTCGCCCTGGCAGCCGGCTTCCGCGCCGGAAATCGAGGCGTTGCGCTTGTAGAGCATGCCGATGGCGGCGGCGGTTAGGAGGAAGCGCTGCTCTCCGTCGGGAAACGGCGAGTGGCGGAATCTCACGGCGTAGTGGAGCACGGCGGGGATGATGCCGGCGGCGCCATTGGTGGGAGCGGTGACGACCCGCCCGCCCGCCGCGTTTTCCTCGTTCACGGCGAGGGCGTAGAGGTTCACCCAGTCGAGGATGGTCAGCGGGTCTTTCAACGCGGCTTCCGGGGAGTTGATTAAATTTTCATGGATCGCCTTCGCCCGCCGTTTGACATGAAGGCCGCCGGGCAAGGTTCCTTCTTGGCCGCAGCCGCGTTTCACGCAGGCTTGCATGGCTTTCCAGATCCCGTCCAAGCGGGCGCGGGTTTCCGCTTCCGGGCGGAACGCGGCCTCGTTCGCCCACATCACGCCGCTCACCGGGAGCCCGCTGGTGGCGCAGTTTTCCATCAGTTCGAGAGCGTTGGCGAATGGATAGGGCAGGCTGATGGAAGCGGGCGCGGGCTGTTTCATTTCCGCCTCGGTGGCGATGAATCCGCCTCCCAACGAATAGATCACCTCGTCGCAAACCGGCTCGCCCGCGGCATCCAGCGCCGTGAAATGCATGCCGTTAGGGTGCAGCGGCAGCGGCTTCAGGCGCTTGAAATCCAGGTCGTGTTTTTCCACGAAATCGAGTTCCGTTCCCCATGGCGGCCGCAACCGTTTTTGCGTGCGAAGGTCCGCGAGGCGGGCTGGGATCGCATCGATCTCGACGTCTTCGGGTTTCTCGCCGAGGAACCCGAGGGTCACCGCAGCGTCCGTGCCGTGGCCTTTTCCCGTGGCCGCGAGCGAGCCATACAAATCGCATTTCAGGCGGGCCACCCGTGGAGCCAAGCCCCGTGCTTCCAGCTCCCTGACAGACCGGCAGGCCGCACGCATCGGACCCACCGTGTGCGAGGACGACGGGCCGATGCCGACGGTGTATAAATCGAGTGCGGAGAGAGGCATCGCATGATGCAATTCCTTCTGCATTCCGCTGGCAAGCGGAATGCAGGCCCGCTCGGTTTCACCAATCGACGGTGATGCCGGCGTAGAGGCCGGTGCCCGCGCCTTCGGTGGTGGTGCCGTAGAAGCTGGATAGCTGATAGTTCTCGTCGAGGGCGTTCTCGACGCGGGCGTGGAGCTTCACCTTGTCGCAAATCTGATAGGAGCCGTAGAGGCGGGCGACGGTGTAGGATTCCAGCGGATCGCCGCCCCAGGAGTGGTCGGAGAGGTGGGTGGCTCCGATGCCGACGAGCGATTTAGCGGACGGTTTCCAGTCGAGCGAGGCGCTGGCGGCGTTCTTGGGTTGGTCGCTGAGACTCTCGTGGAGATAGGTCCAGGCGAGGCGGTAGCTGAGGGTGTTTTCCAGCCAGCTGCCACGGATGCCGAGCTCGAGGCCGTCGGTGGTGGTGGTTCCGGGGAGGTTGGCGGCGGTGTAGGTCGTGAAGTCGCCGGAGGGATTCGCGTAGGATTCGATGGCGTCCTCGATGCGGTTGGAAAACCAGGTGGCTTCGAGTGTGTGGTGATCGCCGATTTTCTGTTCGATGCCGATGTCCCAGCCGATCGATGTCTGGGCTTCGAGCTCAGGATTTGCGACATATTTGAAATAGCCGAGGTCGGTGTTGTAAAACAGATCGTTGTAACTCGGGGCGCGGAACGAGCGTCCGAGTCCGGCGCGGAACGAGATACCGGATTTCTCCAATTGATAGATCGAGCCGAGACGCCAGGTGAATTCGTCACCGTAGGAGTCGTAATTCTCCCAGCGGAATGCCGCGGTGGTAGTCAGGCTTGCGACGGGCTCCCACTCGAGGGCGGAGTGGATGCCGTAGCGGTCGCCGCCTTCATCGACGCCATCGGTGACTTGGAACGAGTCGTGATGGAAAAAGCCGCCCGCAAGGAGGCGGAGGTTTTCGGCGAGGGTGATTTCGTGGTCAGTGGAAATGCTGCCGGCGCGCGTGTCGGTGCCGTAGTTTCCGTAAGCGGAGTCGTTGTCGTAAAATTCCTGTTGGTAGCCTGCGAGGAAGCGGGCGGTCCAGCGGTCGGAAATCACGCCGGTGGCGTAAAGGGTGGCGAGGCTGGAATCCACGCGGTTCTCGGAAGCGCCGTGGTCGTCGTAGAAACTATCGAACGCGCGGAAAGTGGTGCCTACGGTCCAGACCGAGTCGATCCTGCCTTCCACGCGGAGGGCGGTGCTGCCTTGGTGGAAATCTTCGTCAGGCCCGTCGTTTTCGGTTTCCTCGTAACCGCCGGAGAGGAAATAGGAGAGTTTCCCCGTTTCCCCCTGGAACATGGCATTCGCGGCGATCGATTGGAACGAGCCCGCTTCAAAGGTGGCCGAGCCGCGCGGATCGCCGGTGCCGCGCGGCGTCTCCATCCAGAGCACGCCGCCGATGGATTCGCCGCCGTAGATGGCACCTTGCGGACCGCGCAGGACTTCGATGCTTCCCACGTCGCTCACCCGGCCTCCGGAGAGGATATTGCCGAGCGGCGTGCTGGAATCACTCAGGCGCATGCTATCGATGACGACTTGGGAGTCGGCGGTTTTCGTGCCGCGGATGAACAGCGAGCTGAGCGCTCCCGTTTGCCCGCCGGTGGAGGTGGAAATGACTCCGGGCGCGGCGTTGAGCGCGTCGCGGAGCTGGAGGATGCCTTGGTTTTGTAAGGCTTCGGGATCGAGCACGGTCACTGTAGAGGTGACCGTGGAGGCCGGGCGTGGGACCCGCAGGGCGGACACGATGAGCGGTTCGAGTTCGGCCGGTTTTTCCTCCGCGCGGGCGGGGGAGTGGGCAAGCAGGGCGATCAGTGCGAAGGCACTCCGGCGGGAGCCTCTGAGAGGCGTTGGTTGATGTAGCATGGTTTCTGTCTCGATGTCTGTAAGTCGCAGACGTCTGAAAACCCCCTCAGGCTGGTGATCTGGCTGTCCGTCCCGCTCGCGCGGTCCGGAATCACAGTGGCGATACCGCGCCGGAATCTCACCGGCTTCCCCATCAATTTCCTGCCCCTGCGAGGGGCGTCCTGAAGAGAGTCGGATTTCGCCGACGACGTGGTGGTATTCCACGGAGCGGCGCATGAGCAAGCGTGAAGCCGGAAATAGGAGGAAATGCCGACTCCTTGAGCGATTCGATCAAATGCCTCGGTGGCGAAGGGCGAGGATTTCTTGACGCTTGACGGCGGGGCGGCGCGGGATTTCCTTCCCGCCATGTTCCGCGAGGTCCTGAAATCAAAACTACACCGGGCGATGATCACCGGATCGGACGTCGATTATGAAGGCAGTATCGAAATCCCGACGGACCTGATGGAAGCGGCGGACCTCTGGGCGGGTGAAAAGGTGCTGGTCGCCTCGATCACCAGCGGAGCCCGGCTGGAAACCTACATTCTCCCCGGCAAACCCGGCACTGGCCACATCATGATCAACGGCGGCGCCGCCCATTTGATCAAGGCCGGCGAGCGCGTGGCGATCATGGCTTTCGCCCTGTCAGCGACGCCGGTCGTCTCGAACAACCTGCTGCTGGATGAGAAAAACGAGATCGTCCGCCAGAGCCGCTGAGACGGCCCGGCGGGTTTGAAATGGCGTGTTAGGGAATTTTTGGGTCTTTTTTGCTTGTCGCATCGGCTCGGCCTGCTTGGTTCCACGGGCATTCGGCAATTTTCCACGGCGAAAAAACCGTGCTTCGGCACGCAATCCGCTTGGGTCAATGAGCCTCTTTCCCTTGATGGATCATGATTTTCCCTGAATTCCCCAGCGCCTCAGCTCCTTTTGAAGCCAGTCCGATCGACCGTCGCCGCGTCATCGGTAGCCTCGGGCTCGCCGGCCTTGGACTGCTTGTTTCCCCGACCTCAGCCAGCGCCGCCAGTTCTTCAGGACGCTCCGCGCCGAAAGTGACTGTCCAGACCCAAGCCCGGCAGAGCACTCGCCCGGACAGCCCGCGGCTCGACCTGACCGGAGTGCCCGAGGATTGGGCGCGGAATCAAGGCTCGCTGCTGCCGGAATACAGCCGCTACCTCACGAGCCTGAAACTGAAGAACATCTCGACGCAGCAGGTGATCGAGGCTCACGCGAAGTCGCATGGTTCGATTTGGAACACCTTGCCGCCGAAAGCTTGGTGGACACGCATGGGATATACGCTGCGTGTCGCCGACCGGATCGCTCTGGAACTCAATGTGAGTGAGGTGGAAATCATTTCCGCCTACCGCGCCCCGGCTTACAACGCGCATTGCGAGGGCGCGAAATCCCGCTCATGGCATCAGGCGAACGTCGCCGTGGACGTGAAATTCCCGGTGCGCTCCTCACAAGCGACCGCCGCCGCGCGGAATCTGCGGAGCCGCGGGTTGTTCAAGGGCGGCGTCGGTGGTTACTGGAATTTCACCCACATCGACTCGCGCGGCGAGAACATGGATTGGTGAGATTTGATCCCGTGTTGTTGCTCTAAATACAGAACGCCGTCTCCCCCCCCCCCCCGGAAAGACGGCGTTCCTTTTTTGCCTTACCGCGACCCGCACTCGCGGGCTTGGTCGATCACCGTGACCCGCTCCTGCTCGGCGCGGCGCGGCGCCATCCGCTGTAGGCGTGCCGCAACACCAGAAATAACAGAATCGCCGTGGTGATCACGAAATTCAGCCCCTTGAGCGTCTGGATGAATCCGGTTGTGGCATCGTTTACCGCGGACTTGGTTAGAGCGAGGTCGGAGCCCACGATCCAGGCGCTGGCGACGATGAAATAGATCGCGACGATCCTGACCTCGGGCAGCGACCAACGACGTGAAAGACGGGCTTGGTGCAAGGGCGGACCGTGCTCGCAAGCATGATCAGGGTCAATAGTGACGATGCTCTTCACTAGAACACCCAATAGCTCACGAAATACCCCAGGTCGAGCCGCGAATTACAGGCGAGACGGCCCGCTTTCAACAAGAATCCCGGATGCGGGAGCGGCGAGAGTCGATCTCATTTTAGCAGTCGCCCGGCAAGATTCGGAAAAGTTAAGGATTGTCATGACGGGTGTGAAACGGCATCTAAAAGCCATGGTTCGTTACCGCCCAAACGTCGCCGCATTGGTCGTGAATTCAGCGGGCAACCTGTTGATTTGCGAGCGCTGGACGATTCCCGGTGCCTGGCAATTTCCACAAGGCGGAGTCGATGCCGGCGAAACTCATGAACAAGCGCTCTTCCGCGAGGTCCGCGAGGAAATCGGGCTGGAGGCGAAAGACTACGAGGTGATCGACCGCCGTGAAGGTTATCGCTACCTCTATCCGCACGGCGCGCGCGGCAAAAAACTCCGCAAGCACGGCAGCCACGGCCAGGAACAAACCTATTTCCTCTGCCAGCTGAAGCCGAACGCGCCGCAGGTGGACGTGCATCAAAAGCAGCAGGAATTCCGCGCCTACCGCTGGATTCCGCCGGTGGAGTTCGACCTCGACTGGCTGCCCGCCTTCAAGCGCGACGTTTACCGCGAAGTCATGCGCGACTTCTTTCAGGTGGAACTCTAACCCATCCCCACAGGATCGCGGCCGATGCCGAGGAGCAACGCGAGTGCCCGCCGGGCAAACCCGATCCGCGAATTCCACGGGCGTGCCGGGCGGACGATTTCCCAGCCGGACTCCTCCGCGATGGCGGCGAGCCGGGACGATGGGTTGACCACGGTGACCGAGTCGCAAAGCGTGAGCATCGGCAGGTCCGCGCAGCTGTCGGTGTAGCCGTGGCAGTGGCGCAATTTGGCGTTTTCGAAATACGCCGACGGCAGGAGCTCCCTCAAGCACTGCACCTTCGCCGCGCCCTTGTTGTTTTCCAGATCCGGGAAAAACGGCCCGAGCTCCACAGGCGTGCCGAGCGTGAGATCAAATCCGAGTCCGTGGCCGATCTCGCGGACATAGAATTCCGGACTCGCGGAGGCGAGGATCAGCAAATGGCCGGCGGCGCGATGGCGTTCCAACCTCTCGCGAAGTTCCGGATAGATCGCCGGCATCAGGGATTTCGCGAACTCCCGCGAGTATCCGGCCAGCGCCTCCCGCTCCATCAGCCACAGATAGCTGAGGAAAACCCGCTTCATCCCCGCAGCCTCAAGCAGCCCCGCCAACGGCAGGAACGCCAAGAACACCGGCAGGAAAACCGCCCGCCACGGCTCGCGCCGGACGACGAAATGCCGGAATAACAACTGACAGTCCCAGGCGAGCAAGGTCCCGTCGAGATCAAACAAGGCGACGCCCGCAGGCGGAGTTTTCGATAGCGGTGCTGGCACGCGCCGAACATCCCGCCATCCGGGCCAGGGATCAAGATTCGACTGCCAATGACCGTAACAGGAGCATCTCTGCTCCAGACCGTGCAGGGAGCGTCATCCCTCCCATCTTCTCTTCATTTCGACGTTCAATGTTGACGAAGCGGCCGTATATTCCCTCGATACGCGGACCGAGGCGGATTTATTCCGGGAATCTGAATTCGAAGTCCGACAGGCTGCTGGGGACGATTTTTTTATCCATTCGTTGAAAATCGATGGGCCAAAGTTTGGAAAATAGCGGATATGGTGCAGACAGTCACTGCGCCGCAGGATTTACACGTCCACACTTCAGTTCATGATCGAGCCTGAGTTCACCCCAAACCCGAATTTCCCCGCTGTTTTGGGCGAAGACCAGACGGGTGTTGCGGCGGCGTTGATCGATCGGATGGCGAGGGGAGACGGCAGTGCGCTTACGGAACTTTATGGCATGTGGAGTCCGATCCTGTTAGGTGCATCGGTTCGGATGCTGGGGGACCGCCACGAGGCGGAGGAAATCGTGCAAGACGCCTTCGTGCGGATGTGGCACCGCTCGGTTGATTATGACCCGTCTCAATCGCCGCCTTTTGCTTGGGCCTTTGCGGTGATGCGTGGCTACTGCATTGACCGCCTGCGCTACCGCCACCGGAGCAAGCGCGATTGCTCGCGCGTGGTTCCCATCCACCTGCATGCGCCTACGGAAGAGAGCGAAGATCCGCGGGTGATGATGAAGGACGATTGGCGCCGAGTCCGCGCCGCACTTCAAATTTTACCGCCCGACGAACGCGAGTGTTTGGAACTGGCCGTCTTTCTGGAATACACCCATTCGGAAATTTCCGCGCACCTCGGAACTCCGCTGGGGACGGTAAAAAACCGACTACGCCGTGCATTGGACAAGGTGCGCAACCACTTATCACGTTATGAATTCTGACCCACACGAAAACGCAGTCTGGCGGGTATTTGGGATGCTTGATTCCGACGAAGCCGCTGGCTTTGACGAGGCAATGCGCCAATACCCCGAGCTGAGAGACGCTTACCGGGAAATGAACGTTTTGTGTGCTGCCGTGGCCGCGGCCAGCATTGCGCCGCTACCGCCCCGCACGGGTCAATTGGAGCGGCTGCAAGCGCGCTTGGGTCTGCAATCTTCAAAGTCGGTGAATTGGCTGGGCATCTCTGGCTGGGCTGCCGCCGCCGCGGCGCTTACGTTCATTCTGCTGGTGGATCGCAAATCACCCGTGCCGACGGAAAGCATCAAGAACAGCGCCACTCCCCATGCCACCAAGCGGGAGGTCCAGATGATTCAAAAAGCTACCGCCCAAGGGCTGGCCGCCCAGCCATCTCCGGATGTGGGATCCGAGCTGGCCGAAGATGCGACCGCCAATCGAGATGTCGCCCCCCAAGAGAACAACGTGAGCTTGGTGACGAAGATGGAAACGAAACGCCTTGTTCGGGAGATCGCGATCCTGCGTGAGAAACTCGAGAGCGTCGAAAAACGCGAACGGCAACGCTTGGAGCCAGTTCAAGGGATGGCATGGCCGATCGTGATGACGATGAGACCGCCGCGTGCGGAAACCCAGATCGTATCTGCAGCAGATGCCGACACATCGGTGGTGGGTGTGCTAGGTGATGCTCTGGCAGGAAAATCATCTTTGGCAGATAACCGGGCGGCACAGGGCGTTGCTGATACTCCATCTGCAGTGCCGATTTATGACCCGGCGACGGGGACTGGAACTTTAGTCGCGAACAATCTGTCAGACACGAATTTCTGGGTCACCGCGAGGGGTGAAGACAAGCCGCGCTTGTTAGGTAGAATTCCGCAAAGCAGCGAGGCTTATGAGTCGTTGGGATTCGAGCTACCTGCGGGCACCATTCCCGATAATTTCATAATCACCAACGACTCCGCCGGGAAGGACGCTCCTCCGTCCGACAAAAACACGGTTCTCATCGGGCCACGGTAATGGTGATCACCAAGTGGTACTGAGTTGCTAGGAATTTGCTTTCTGCTGGAGGCCCCTGAAAGAGCCATTGGATCGGACCGGAGGGCGGGGGAAGCGGGAGTCGCCAGGCGGCTGGCCATGGGGCATCCCGGTTCGGTGAGTCGAATGATCGGCTCTTGCCGGAAACCCGGCGAGTTGGCCTCCACCATCAAACAACGGGCAGAAGCACTCGATGAAGTATGAAAAGAAATTCAACGGAAAATGTGAACGCGCGAGGCCTGACCCGAATGGCGCTAACTTAACGTGCTTTTGGGACGGTTTCGGTGGCCTGAAATTCTCATTTCGTGGCGTGGCTTTGTCAGCAGATGATAGTTCTTTGGCCTGCGTTTCTTCGCGCGTGGTTCCTCTCGTCCCGGGCGGAACGGAACGA
>CAMDLP010000062.1 GCA_945901795.1 Akkermansia muciniphila
ATTTGTTCGAGGAGGTTGGGTTCCTTGTGGAAGGTTTCGCCGCCGATCTCGATGTCCATGGAGAAGTCCGCGCCGACGTCGAAGGGCGGGTCGATGTAGATGAGCTTGAGGCCGCCGGCGTCCTCGATCTGGCGGCGGAGCGCGCCGGATTTGAGGGAGGAGAGGATGAGCTTGTTATCGCCCCAGATGAGTTTGTTGGTCCAGCCCTTGGTCTGGCGGCCGGAGGTGTCGAAGAGTTCAGGCGAGACGCCTGAGCCCCCTTCCTTGCGCGGCTCGTCGATGTGTTCGAGCGTCTGGAAGGGCAGGATGGCGGTGCAGACCTCGCGGGTCTTGCCATTCCAGACCAGCTCGACCTCGCGCTTGTCCGCGAAGAGCAGGAAGCGGTATTTCTCGGGCAGCGGCTTGCCCTGCTCGATGAGCTTGATGAGGTCGCGCTTCTCGGTCTCGGAAAGGTCGTAGTGTTCAGTGGATGGACGGGCCATGGTGGGAAAAGGGAAAAACGGGGTGGAGTTTCAGGAAGGAGTGTGCTTGTCTGTGGGCGAACCACTCAAGGGCTGCATGGCCTGTAGGTGGTGACACGCGTCGGGTCTCAGGCTTTCTTGTCCTGAGCGCGGGCCTCCGGGCCGCCCGGCGCTTTCTTTTTTGGGGGCTATGACCCGGTTCTTTAGGACATAAAAGTCGGATTGGGTTAAAGCGAGAGTCATAGAAGCCTTTGATTTTGAATGGATTGATTTTATTTAGGACAAATTCTATAGGACAAAAAAGGCTTTCAAATGACTCAATGTCCTAATGTGGCGGGGCCAAATCGGGATCTTGGTTTCCCGAGTGCCAGCGAGCATTCCGGGTTTTTCCAATCAGGCAAACCCGCCGCTCATCGCGAAGTTCGGTCAGCAGGCGCTGGATGGATTTGGGTGAGAGGGCTGGAAGAACCTGACAAAGTTCGAACAATGGGGCTCCTTTCTTCGCCCGTTCCTTAAGATGGCGCTCGAGAAGGGCTTTGTTGGTTTCGTGATCCAAGCCCTTCTGCCGTGTGTAGGCACCGGGAAGTCCCATTTCGGCGTAAAGCTCACGGGAAAGGAAGAAGCGCTGTCCATTGCCACGGCCCTGGGATTCCACCGCGCCCGCTTCGATGAGATCAGGGAGGCGGGTTTTCATTTCCGAGGTCAGGTGCCGCCCGTGGGCCAAAGAGTCGAGCGCTAGGAAATCGAGAGTTTGGAAGCGGGATAGAGCATCTTCGCCCAAGCGTTCGATGAAGCGTAGGAAAGCAGGATTCTGGATCGTGCCCGCGAGCGTCAGGCGGACCTCATGGGCGCCGGAGCGGGAGAAATCGGGCAGCGGCTTGGTCTGGCGGATGGCACGCTCGATCATGAGGTTCACGCCCTGGCCGGAACGCTCGATGAAGCCGCAGCGGTTGAGGGCTTCGGCGAGGCGGCGGTTTCGCGGATTCTGCTGGTCGGCGATGTTTTCCAAGGTGATGCCGGGCGGGAAACCGCCGGGGCTGACGATTTCCAAGCGACGTGAATACTGACGGATGAACACCGAGCCGCCGAGCCGATAATCCCGATGGCAGATGGCGTTCAGGATGCCTTCTCGGATGGCGGTTTCATCGAAGGTGGGAATGTCGTAGCGGAAAAAATCGTCCTGATAGCTTTGGCGGTCGTTGCGGAGATTGATTTTCGTCCATAGGCGGTCGTGGAAAAGCAGGAAGGGCTCGCGGTATTCCTCGCGATCCGCAGCGGGTCCGGCGGATTCGGAAGAGCGGTATTCGAAGATGACCTCGGCTTGCGCGAGGTGGCGGGTGATGGCGGGTGATGGCGAAAGGTCTGCCGAGAAGAATGAGGGCGGCGTAGGTGATGCCGTCGCCATCCATGAGGGAGCAATCGTGGAGGATTTGCTCGTCGGTCATGGTGGCGAGGCGGGCGTTACCTGATTTTTTCTGCCAGCGTTTGCGGAACTCGGCGATGGCTTCGGGCTGGAGATCGCGAAGACTGGCACGGGGCACGATTTCTGCAGTGAAGTCGGGGCCGGTTTCGGAGAAAATAGCGCGCAGTTCCTGATCCCCCATGGGAACCAAGGCATCACCGGCGCGTTTGAGATATTTCCCGTCGTGCTGCCAGGCGGTTCCCGGCAGGCGTGATGGAATATGGATGATCAGCACCCGCTTGCCCTCGTGGAAGAATTCCTCAACGGGAATCCGGTGGTTGAAAACCCGGTGCAAGCTGGCCTCCATTTCGCCCGGCTCCGGGAATGCGTTGGTGCCCACGACGGTCCGAGGCCGTTTGTCAGTGACGCCTAAAATCATCGTGCCACCGCACTCGTTGGCAAGGGCGACACAATAATTTACCAGCTTGTCGAATTCATAACTCGTCCGTGCGGATTTGAATTCGAGCCGTGTTCCCTCAGGTTCCGAGAGGAATTTCTCAAACTGCGCTGGAGAGGTGACGGGCATCGTTATTTGTATTCCGTGAAACTGGTAGCGAGATCCGCGAGAGTGGCGGGTTTGTGTTTCTCGAAACTGTCCTGATCGACATAGATGAAATCATAACGCGTGCCGTTTTCCTCGGCGGCGGTGGCATCAGCGCACCATTGGCTGAGGCGGGTCATTTTTTGCGGGAGATCGAGTTCCTCACGGCCTTTGGTTTCGATGATCCAGACGGTGCCTTTCAAGTCGCGGGCGATGAAGTCGGGGACGTAGTTGGAGAGGTCGCCATTGGCCTTCACGTAGTCGAACTTGAAGCCGATGGCGAGGTAGTTCTTGGTGAAGGCTTTGACGTCCGGCGCGGCTTCGAGAAAGGCGGCGAAGGCGAGTTCTAAGCCGCCGGCATTCACCTCGCCGACGATCTTGGTGAAGATGGATTTCTGCGCGGCGAGAAACGGCCGATGCTCGGTGCGGAACGGGCGGGTGTTCTGAAGGCGGATGTAGTCCTCAATGCGGGTTGTGCCGGTGTCGGAGATCGTGAGGGCGTTCATCGCAGCCTTGAAGGAATCGTAGAGGATCTTCCCGGCGTTGGGTTCGGAGAGGTTCCGGATGACGACGGCATCTTCGAGATCCACGGGCGAGGCATCAAACAGATGCCCGCGCATGAAGTCCCGGACCTTCGGATAGAGCACGTCGTATCCTCCAACCAAGCGGAGGTCCTTGAGCAACTGGCGGGCGAAGAAGGCGACGACGGAGCGGTAGTCGGCGGGGCCGGAACCGTCGAGGTGGACGGTGTGGTGGATAGCCGAATCGAGCATCGTTTTGAAGACGATCTCGCGGGTTTCCTCGGGCGTGAAGGGTTTGAGTGGCAGGCGCTTGTTGCCCAGAGTTGCCGGATCAAGGTCGTGGAGGTCCTTGAAGTCACGCTGGAAGCGGCGGGTGAGTTTCGGGATGGGGATTTCCAGCTCGGCTAGATTTTTGTCGGTGCTTTCCGTATCCACTTCGACGATGAGGGAATCCTTGCGCGTGGCACCGGCCCCCATCGGGACGTGATCGAAGGTGACGCCTTCGCTCTGGATGGTCTCCACGAAGTCCATGAAGGCGGGCGTGCCCATGACGGAGACCGTCTCGCGCTCGTCGCTGCCGAAATACATGCGGCGCAGGCCGCGGCCGAGGGTTTGCTCGGGAAGGATGTTCGACTTCGCGGCATAGGCGCGGAGGCCGACGATGGTGGTGACGTTTTTCACATCCCAGCCTTCCTTGAGCATGAGGACGGAAACGATGGCCTTGAAGGGGGATTTCCACGAGTCGATCTCGTTAGACTGCTTGCGGAGGAGTTCGAGTTCCTCCTTGTTCTTGCCGGAGGAGGCTTCGGAGATTTCGCCGTTATTTTTGGTGTGAATCGTCAGGACGGCACCTTGCAGCTCGGGGCAGATTTTCTGGAGATACTCGCCGACTTCGTCGCAGTTTTTGGTGTCGTCCACCATGACGAAGAGCACTGCTTTTTTCCCGAGCGCTTCGTGTTCGGCGTAACTCTTACGCCACTCCTCGACGCCGAGGGCGAGGAAGTCCGCGTATTTCTCGGAGAAGATGGCGGTCTTTTTCTCATGAAGCTTCGCACGGCTGGCGGCATCCGGGAGGACGGGATGTTTGACGACGTTTTGGTAGATGGCTTCGACGAGCGGATAGTCGGAGACGGTTTGCACGAAGATGGCCCCGCTGTCATGGCGCGGGGTGGCGGTGACATCGACTTGCAGTGTCAGGCGGCAGTCTTTCTGGAGCATCTTGTGGTGGATGTCCTGGATCGACTTGAACCACGCCATCTTGGGATTGTGGATGTGGTGCGCTTCGTCATTGAAGACGGCGAGTTCTTCGATTTCCCGCACGATCTCGCCGAGGTCTGTCTTGCTGTCGGTGGTTTTTCCCGAGGGCTTCGCGCCGAAGGCATCGGAGAGGAAATAATCGCGCAGGTCGTCGTCATCCAGCGATGGCTCGGGCACGTCGCCGAGAAAGACGCGGTGGATGTTGGTGAGGAAGATGTTTCCCGTATCGCGGAGGACACGGACGTCGTCCTGGATGTGGAGCGTGAGCTGGAAATCGTCGCGCCAGTTTTGACCCTGGTGGCCGTTGTCGGGCAGGATGGGGTCGGTGAAGAAGATTTTCAGGCCGTCGAAGTCGGCGCGGAGGCGGTCGAGAACGATGATGTTCGGGGCGACGACGAGGAAGTTCCGGGAGAGAGTGGAATCCTGTTCGTAGAGTTTGTGGAAGAAGCTCCATGCGATGAGTAGGGAGAGGACTTTGGTTTTCCCCGCGCCAGTCGCCATTTTCAGGACGTAGCGCGGCCAGTCTTCGGAGAACATCCCATGAGAGACGGAGCCAGATGCATCGAAGCGGAGCAGGTCGAATTTGTCGCGGGCTTTGCGGACGTCGTGGAGCCAGATGACGGTTTCCACCGCTTCGCGCTGGGCGTAATAATATTGGAATGGAGTCAGTGAGCCATCTGCGGTTTCGAGGAGGTGGTCGGTTTCAAACCACCACTGGAGCAGGGCCACGGATGTTTGGGAGGCTCCTGGATATCCTGCATTTCGCCATGCGTGGACTTCCGAGCGGATTTTAGAAACCAACGGTGGGAGCAGTTTTTCGTAAGCGGTGCTGCGGAGCGTCTCATCAGCGGGAAACCAGCGTTGCTCCGGGATAAGCGGGGCGTAGGGCGAGGTGGGAAATTCGGGGTGGCGAGCCATGATGGGAATCAGAACGGGAAGATAGATGGATGAATGTCCTTGTCGAGCATGTCCGTGATTTGGAGCCCGAAGCACCGCCGTGGAACGTGCTTTTCCGGACGGCGGAGGAATTCGACAAGGCGGACCGTGCCAGCCGCTTGGTGAAGGCGGAGAGCCTGACGGAGTTCTGCCGGGCGGCGATCCTGGAGCGGGCGGACGATTTACTGGCGAAGAAAACCCGCTCCAGCTAGAAGCCTTACAGGATCTCCAAGTCTCCAAAACGGCTGAGCCACGGTGCACGAGGCGAGCAGCAGCCCGGCGTTGCGGCCACGGCCGTGACGGCGTCCGACTGGTGTTACTGGTGTTTGAACTGAATTTTCATGGGTTGGTGATTTCCAGAACGAGAAGCGCTTGAGATCCGCCGGGAGTCCATGCCGGATCGATGCCCCGGTCGAAGGTGACCAGCTTCCCGCCGTGCTTCACCGCGAGGCCAAGAAGGTAGCAGTCCGTGAGATGCTTTGCGGAAGGGAGATCGGGAAAATTGGCGGAATCGCAGAGACTCACGTCATCCGGCCAGAACTGGTGGCCGGGGGTCGATTTCCATTGCTGGATGGTCGCGCGAGCCGCTTGGGTGCTGCCAGGACCACCGGGAAACCGGGGATTTCCGAGGATCCGGACAAATCCATTCTCCGTGATCGGGCAGGTGGCCCAACCTTCGGCCGAGGCCCGTTTGAAAAACGATTTCGCCGTCGAATGAAACGGACTGGCGGGGTCGGCGAGAAAAAGCAGTAGGTTGACGTCCGCGAGATAGATCATTTGCCGAGAGGGTTGAGTGCGCGTTCCATGTCCTCCCGGTCGATTTCGTCCTGAATCGTATCAATTTGCTCGAGAGTGATTCCGGCACCCTCTCGCCTCTTCAGCACCAGCATCCCCAGCTCGTTCATTTCGAGAGGGCTATCGGCATCGAGCTGGACCGCCGGCGCGATTTCCCGCCGCAGCGCGTGCTCGACCATCGCCTTCAACGTCGTCCTCCGGCGGGCTGCCACGGCTTTGGCTTCGATCAGCAGTTCGTCTGGTAAATCCAAGGTGGTTTTCATAACAAGGTCACGATACAGGAATATGGGTGGGGAGCAAGGTGAGAGTATTGCCAGCTTGAATTCCTCGTCCACATTACAAGGCGGTATCCGTATGGGACTCACTTTGAAAGCAGCAGCAGGTCGAGGCCGTGTCCGCTGCGGTCAAGGCCCCGAACCAAGTTGCGGCGAGAGAATGATGGACATGCTGTTCCACCGAAAGGGCCAGAAATACATTGCTGTCGCAGAGGTGTTTCATGCGCCTGGATTTCCCTCTGCCGCTTCCATTTCAAGCTCCAGCAGGCGTTCACCACTCAGTTCGAATGGCCTCGCTCCCGCCGGAGCCGGAATGATCGGCAGCTTCACTCGATGGCGGACGCCGGACGATGGCAACGGTGCCGCCAAGCCTCGGCGAAACACCTCTGCCGCCACATCACGCAACTTGCGACCCTCACGAACCGCACGGAACTTCATTTCTCGAACCAAATCCTCCGGCAAATCAAGGGTCGTTTTCATGAATCCAGCTTTCCAGCTTTCCAGCTTTCCAGCTTTCCAGCTTTCTGGCTTTCCGTCAAGTATCCACTTTCCTGCGCGAGCTACAGTTTGGATTTCGAGCGTGCGATGGCTTCGGCCTTGCGGTAGTTCGCACGGAACCACTCGCCGAGTTCGGCGGCGCGGTCGGCGGCTTTGAGCGCGTCCGTGCCGTCGAGGAGCGGGTCGCCTTTGCCGAATTCAGCGTAGTTCACCCGCGAGACATCGGAGAAAACGGCGAGCGCGTCGGCGGGCATGCCGGCGTCACGGATGGCGAGCCAGGCGGATTTCATTTCCTCGTGCGAGTCGATGCACATGATTTTGACGAGCTGGCGGAGCGTGTTGAACGAGGAGCCGGTCAGCTCGCGCTGATAGGTGAAATTCCCGCGGTCTTCATACGGCTTGGCATCCGGCATCGTCGAGTTCGCGAGATTTTCCGGCGTGTAAACGTCGCGGCGGATCGGCGTGCGGTGGAGCGCGCGGGTCTTCGGGCCGCCGGGGGCGCCGGGCTTGCCGAACCACAAGGTCTGCGCTTCCGGACGGAGGCAGAATTCCACGAAATCCTGCGCCACTTCCGCATGCGGCGCGCCCTTGAGCACGGCCACGGGATCGCCGCTCAAGGTCGTGCCGCCGAGCGGGGCGATCCAGACGACCCGCGGATCGCCCGATTTGGAGGTGAGTTCCTCGGCGAACGAGCGGCCGTAGAAATCGATGCACATCCCGGCGGCGGCATTCCCCTGCCCCACGTCCTGCGGGATCTTCGACGCGCTGTCGGTGAAATAACGGGCGTTCGCCGACATCCGCTGGATCAGGCGGAGTCCGTTAGCCCAGCCGTCATCCATCGCGGCGGCCCGCTGCATTTCCGACTGGACCAGCAACTCGAACGCGCGGGCGACCGAGCCGCTTTTCGTCGGATCGGCCAGGGCGAGAGCGCCGGCGTATCGCGGGTCACCCAGATCATTCCAAGTCGTTGGCGTGGGAATTCCGAGCCGTTTGAGGACATCCGGATTATAACAAATTCCAAACTGCGACATGCAGGTGCCCACCCAGACATGGTCGGCGGGATAATAGCGCTCACCGGTGAAGGTCTCGGGAATCGGGCCGTCTTTTGCGAACAGCGCGGGCTGCGAATCAAACACCCGCAGCGGCACGAGGCGGCCTTTTTTCGCTTGGCTCGTGAAGTCGGGTTCGCCGCCACCGAAGAACACATCCACGCCGATGCCCGCGCGGCCGGTTTCCTCCGCCGCCTTGAATCCGGCCTCGAGCACCATGCGGATTTCCGAGGTCCCGCCCGGCGTCCGCCAGTCGATGTAGATCGAGCGCCCAGTCGTTTGTTTCCAATGCGCCGCGAAAGCCTCGCCGAATTCCTGGCGGATCGATTCGTTGTGCGGGCTGAGAATGACCAGCCGGTCGTCGGCTCTTCGCGGCGACGTGGTCGCGCTTTCGCGGCGCATGACCAGCGGCAACGCCACGATCAGCGCCAGCAGTCCGAAGATGATAGACGCTCTTGTTTTCATCACTGCGGTTTCAAAACCACGACATCATCGTGCCGCGCATGGAGGGTGATCTTCTCATCGCCGGACCTATGGATCACGTGCGGATTCATCTCCACGACTTGCTGCCGACCCGCCGCCGTAACGACCCAATACTGCACGCGCTGGCCGAGATAGCTGCGCTCCACGATGTTTCCCGTGACGACGTTGTCGCCTCCATCGGCGTGCAAGCGCCACGCCTCGGGGCGGATGGAAAGCCGCACCGCCTCGCCCGCCGCGGGCGTCCACGCGGGGTCGGAAACGCGACCGACGATATTACCGGCGGCCGTCCTAACGAGCGTGAAACCCTCGCGGGTTTCGAGCGCCGTCCCATCGATCAGATTTGTCTCACCGATGAAATTCGCGACCTCGGCGCTGTGTGGCGTGCGGTAAATTTCCTCCGGCGTGCCGATCTGACCGATTCCGCCGCGAGTCATCACGGCCATTCTATCCGCCATCGCGAGCGCTTCTTCCTGGTCGTGGGTGACGTAGATCCCGGTCAGGCCGTTGTCCTTCACGATCCGGCGGATCTCGCGGCGCATCTCGACGCGGAGCTGGGCGTCGAGGTTGGAAAGCGGCTCGTCGAGCAGCAGGCACTTCGGTTTCACAACCAACGCGCGGGCGAGCGAGACTCGCTGCTGCTGGCCGCCAGACATCTGGTCGATCGACCGGCCGCCGAATCCCGGGAGCCGGACCATTTCCAAAACCTCCTCGACCCGGCGCTTGATTTCCGCTTTCGGCACCCGCCGCTCTTCGAGCCCGAAAGCGATGTTCTGGCCGACGGTGAGATGCGGCCACAGCGCGTAGCTTTGGAAAACCATCGCCGCCTCGCGCTTGTGCGGCGGCATCCCGGTCACGTCGCGTTTGCCGAAAAAGACCGCGCCGCTGTTCGGCGTTTCCAGCCCGGCGATGCAGCGCAGGAGCGTCGTCTTGCCGCATCCCGAGGCTCCCAGCAGGAAGAACAGCTCGCCGGGTTCGATACGCAGGCTGATCCCGTCGAGAGCGCGAGTGTTTCCAAAGGATTTGACGACTGACTCTGCGCGGATGGATTCCATGGCTAGTAACGGCTCCATGTTTTCGTTTGAGAGCTGCGAAGCAAGCCGGAAGCAGCTTAAATGCATGGCCATGTTTTTTTTGAAGATATTCTCTTGCCAAATCCCGGGTCGGCTCTTACCAAGTGCGCCCACCCAACCGGATGCTCGGATGGCGGAATTGGTAGACGCGCTAGACTAAGGATCTAGTAGGGTAACCTGTGGAGGTTCGAGTCCTCTTTCGAGCACTTTCCTTTTAGGATGAACAACTTAGGGAGCCGGAAGGCTTCCTTTTTTGCGTTAGGGGTTTTCTGTTTGTTCCCCGATTGTTCCCAATCCTGCGGAAACCTTGATTCCTAAAGGGTCTGAGCGGGTGCCGTTTGTGTCCCATGGGACACGTTCTTAGCCGGGGCGGATTGTCGGCTCGTCTTTTGAAATCCGTTTCATCGCGCATGGGGGATGGGGCCAATTGGCCCCAAATTGTTCCCATTGTTCCCAAGGTGATCCTGCCGCCCATCGGTCGCGCCCGCGCACGAGGTCGCTGAGAAATAGTTCGCCATTCTGCCCAAGGACGGCCAGTGGGAAAATACCTTCCGTGATGACCGCAAGAAGCGCCGAGTGATCCTCAATGGAGTGGAATGCAAGTGATCCTGTTCAATCCGCGCGCCAACCATGCCTAACGGACGCGGAATGGTTTTGTCGGGGTCGGCCATATTGCCATCTCTTGTGCGGCCGGAACGTGCTCCTACGCGGCACCAATCGCAAAATCCGGGGCAAGGACTCAAGTCCCTACACCCAGGATTCCCGCATGGCGAAAAATGGTGTGTCTCTCAGGCCTTGAAGCTCTGGTTGGGCTGGCCGTCGTCGAGCAGGTCGCCGATGCGGTTCACGGTGTCCTTGAGGATCGAGGCGGCGGCGAACACGATCACCCCGACCGCAGGATCCACGAACGGAATGACATTCAGGGTGGCGACGAACCCGGCGAGTTTCCCGACGTGGGTTAGGTATTTGAGCGTTTCAGGGCGGCGATGGAGATGACGATCATGGTGGCGCGCGAAACTGAGAGGCCAAGCCCGCGATGGGTCCAGAAGGATTTTCGAGGCCACGGGCTGTTCCTCCGCTCACGCGGAACCCTGCAAGTAGGGTTTCACCCCATGGCGGAGCAATCATCCCCCATCTAATTTGCCTTACGTGAGAACCACACGGCAAAACACCATGAAACGATCATTCAAACACATTGTCATTCTCGCGCTCGCATCCGCTCTCGCGGCGGTATTCAGCGCGGGCTGCGGCACCGTCCGCGGCTTCGGCAGGGATGTCGGCACAGTCGGCGAAGGGATTCAGAAATCCACCCGATAAGCCGTTCGGTTTTTAATATCCAACCACCAACAAAGAAAGATACCGATCCATGTTAATGACTCTCGCAATCATTCTACTCGTGCTGTGGGCATTGGGGCTCGTGACAAGCTACACCATGGGTGGATTCATTCATATCCTGCTGGTGGTAGCCATCATCGTTGTTCTGATCCGGGTGATCCAGGGGCGCCGAATCCTCTGATTCTTGGCACGATCAAACACAGGCGCGCCTGCAAAAAGGCCTGTTTCATTTTCACCATCAAATCTCCATGAATACCAAAGCCATTGTAGCCATCATCTTGGTCATTCTCGGCATCGTGGTGCTCGCCTATTCGGGCATCACTTTCACGACTCCGGGAGAAACCGTCCAGTTCCTCGGAATGCGCATCGAAACCCGCGAGACACACTTCATCCCGCCGGTCTTCGGAGCGCTCGCCCTGATCGGCGGGATCGTGTTGCTGCTCTTGAAACCCAGGTCGGTTTGACCAGAGCGGGGAAATCGGACCCTGAAATCCTGTTGGCAGATTATCGCGGTAGAATCCATTTGCCATCGGACGATTGCCTATGGAACGATGGAGACGGTAGGAATGTCAAAACACTCCGCGTAATGAACCTATGAAACGAATCACCATCCTGTTGGCTGAAGATCACACTCTGGTGCGTGAGGGGATCCGCATGATGCTCAAGCTCGAAACGGATTTTGATGTGGTCGGCGAGGCGCAGAACGGACGGCAGGCCATCGAACTGGCCATCGAGCTCAATCCCAATGTGGTGTTGATAGACATCGCCATGCCCGGTCTCAACGGACTGGAAGCCACCCGCCAACTGCTCAAGGCCCGGCACGGTTCGAAAATCGTCATTCTCACCGCGCATTGCGACGACGCATACGTCAGGCACGCCGCCGAATCCGGGGCGATGGGATTCCTGCTCAAACAGGATTCCACCAACGATGTCTGCCGCGCGATTCGGGAAGTCCACCAAGGCCATTTTTTTGTCTATCTTCGGTCATCGCGCCAATCACCCGTGTTAAGGGCAAAGGCCTATTTTCGTTCACTTGATCAGATTTTCCCAAGCAGCAGCAGGATGATCAGAACAAGCAGGATCAAGCCCAGCGCGCCGCTCGGAAAATATCCCCAACTACGGCTATGTGGCCATGTGGGGATTGCTCCAAGCAAGAGCAGAATAATTACGATTAAAAGAATGGTTCCTATTGACATGGCCTTGTTTGGTTATCCGCATCGGATCCACCAACCCTGCTTTGGCAGGGCTTGCGTCCCTATTTGGATGGATCCTATGCATTATTACCGGGACGTCTGAAGCTTGCACAACAAACCGTTGGAAACAATGGGTAGAAACCCTACCCTGGCAGGCATTTGGCAGCCTGCGCCATTCAACCGAATTTGCCACCAAGCCTGCATGCGATGACAAAAGCCAGCAGCGTGCCTGCACTGATTCCAGCCAGGACCTTAGGGTAGGATTTTTTATGCAAGGCCACCTTGCCGGACTCTATCTTATTGCCATCACGCTTTGCAGCAGTGCTGTAAAAATCCCGTCCTCGTTTCATGGCGGTGGATATGCCGTTTCCCTTCACGGCCTCAACCATGGAGGTTTCAACCGGGCAGGATGAGGAGTAAATCCAGCCGCCTGGGGGTTTGTAGGGCTTTTCCAGATCCGTCTCAAATTCATTCATTGGGTAGCACATATTACGATGGGGGTTGTTTGTAACGACCGAACCTTATCGCGTGCTTCTGATCCACGCCATGGGGTGAAGCTCTAATGTTTTCCGCGCGGATGCGGGAGCATCATCCGGGCATCGTTTCAGAATCAGTGGGGATACACCCCATGGCGTTCCCGGAACTCACGATCCATGTTGCTTGTCCAAGGACGGCTATGAAGACCGTTCCACAAACCAAACATCAGATTATGAAAACAAAACACCTGACCCACGCCGTGCTGCTCATTTCCATGGCGGCACTCACACCCGCCGCGCTCGCCCAGAACGATACGGTTACCAAGACCGTGATCACGGAAAAAGTGATCGCGCAACCCGGCTCACTGACCACGGTCATCGCTGGCGGTGCTTCATTCTCCACGCTCACCAAGGCCCTCAAGGCTGCGGGGCTCGATGCAACCCTCGGACAAAAAGACGAATTCACCGTCTTCGCGCCGACGGACGAGGCGTTCGGTAAACTGCCCGCCGAGACGCTCACCAAGCTCATGCTTCCGGAAAACAAGGAGAAACTCCGCATGCTTCTACTCTACCATGTGGTTGCCGGCAGAGTGCTCGCCGCGGATCTCATCAGCGGCGACGTGAAGACCGTCAATGGCGAGAAACTGAAGGTTGATGTTTCAACCAATAAAATCGAAGTCAATGGAGAAAAGGTTTACAGCGCCGATGTGATTGCCACCAATGGCGTCATGCATTCCATTGGCAAGGTGCTGGTTCCCAAATCCCTTGATGGATTTGTCGGTCTCGACCAGTGAGATTCATATTCCCCCGCTCCCCCGAAATACAGACGCCTGCGGTTTACCGCGGGCGTCGATTCATATCGGCTCAGATCGCGGGAATATCCACCTGAACCGTGGTGGGTTCGCCGGGCGCGGAGTCAACGCGGAATGTGCCGCCTATCATCTCGACACGCTCCCTCATGCCGATCAGCCCAAGCCGGTTTTTCTTCTTTGAGCCACCTTTCCCGCTGATCTGGAAACCCTGCCCGTCGTCCTTGATGGTCATCCGGATGACTTCTTCCAAAGACTCGATGGTGACTTCTACAAAGCTGGCCTTGGCATGGCGGGCCACATTGATAAGTGCTTCCTGGGCGATGCGGTAGAGCACCGTGCGCACCATGGTTGCCGATTGGTCGATCCTGGCGAACGCCTTGAGGCTGACACGGATTCCGGTGTCCGCCATGAATTGCTTCATATACATTTGAAGCGCCGGGATCAGCCCCAGGTCATCGAGCATGGTCGGGCGCAGATCACGGGCGAAGTCATGGACGATTTTCACCGCCTCCTCAACAAGCAGCTGCGTCTTGGAAATCTGCTGCTGGAGGGTTCCCGGTGACGCGGCGCTTCCTTGGTCCAGGACCGCCAGATGGACGTTGATGCTCACCAATGTCTGGGCGATAACGTCGTGCAACTCGCGGCTGATGCGTTTCCGCTCCTCCTCTTGGGCGCGCAGGATCCGGTGTGACAGTTCGCGCAAATGCGCCTGTTGCAAACGCGATTGCCTCAAGAGACGGCTTTGTTCCTTGCGATTCGCACGCAGGTCCTCCTCGACCTGTTGTCTGCGGACGATTTCCTGTTTGAGTTTCACATTCCGGGACGACATTTCCTCCGCCAGCTTGCGGATGGTGATATCACGGATGTTGCATTGGATCACTGGCTGGCCGTCCTCATGATAGAGATTGGCGACCACCTCGACATCCTGATGGTGGCCGGTCTGGCTTTTCAGTGGCAGGTTCTCATAGCGGATCTCGTGGTCTCTTTTCAGCTTGCGGAACATTTGCCGGCTTGCCGCCTCATCCTTGAGCAGTCCGATTTCAAACAGTTCCTTGCCGATCAACTGATCGCGTGGATAGCCCAGCAGCCGGGTCATGAAGGGGTTGGCATCGATGATCCTGTTGGTGGCCGGATCGATGAGAAGGACGCCGTCATGTGCCGCTTCAAAAAGGCGGCGGTAGCGGATTTCCGAGACGCGCATCCGCTCCAGCGCCTGTCTGCGTCCGGTAATGTCCAGAATCGTGGCGCTGCATTCCAATCCGTTGGGCGAGCGCAGGGCTTCGATCGTGACAATACGGGTCGCAAGGTTCGCGTCCGACAGTTCGAACTCTCCGGATTGTTTGGTTTCAGCAGCGAAAACCTGCTTCAGAAAGGCCTTGAAACCGGCGCGTTGCCCATGTGCGACAAGCATGGTGAATGAGCGGCCGATCAGATTCGAGCGGCCGATGCTGACCATGGTGGAGCCGGTTAAATTCGCGAGACGTATGGTGCCATCGGCGGCAAGGGTGAAGTAGCCTACCGGCGCGAAGTCATAGAGTTCGGTGTATTTATACAGCATCGCCTCCGCCGCGTCGCGCGCGATGCGCAGCTCGGCGTTATGCATTTCCAGCTCGATCTGATGGACCTCAAGTTCATGGAGCGTCCGCCACGGGTCGGCGTCGCCAGGTCCTGTGGCCGTTTTCCCGAGACGTTTCTCCGCACGGCGGCGCAATGCGGCGGGACTTTCCTCGATCTTGGGCTTTCTGGGCATGATGGATGGTTCAGGTTTTCCGGGTTCGCTTGCGCTCGGCCTTCAATTCCGTCCGGGCCTTGTTCAATTCCGTGGACTTCCCCGCGAGGCGGTCTTCCAAGGCGAGCTGCATTTCCTGCAATTTCGCTTCGAGGGTCTTGGAGACGGTGATGTCCCAAAAGGTGATCACCACGCCATCGATGCGGTCATCCAGCGTGCGATACGGCATGATGCGCACGCAGAACCAACTGCCATTGAGCGTGCCGACCGGTTTCTCCACCGATCCCAGCTTGCGCAGGACTTCACGGATGTCATCGGACAGCTCGTGATAAAGCAGCTCGGACGCGAGATCGGTGATGGGCCGCCCCTCATCGCCCGGGATAAGCTTGATAATCCTGGTGGCCTGCGTGGTGAAACGCCGGACGCGCAGGTCCTTGTCGAGAAACAGCATGGCCAGCTCCGTGCTGTTGAGCTGGTTCTTCATGTCGTTGTTGGCCAACGAAAGCTCATCGAGGCGGCCCTGCAACTCGGCATTGACCGTTTGCAACTCCTCATTGAGCGACTGCATTTCCTCTTTTGAGGTGGTGAGTTCCTCGTTGGTGGATTGCATCTCCTCATTGGTGGACTGCATCTCCTCGTTGGCGGATTTGAGCTCCTCCTGTGAGGTCTGCATTTGTTCCCTAGAGTTGCGCAGTTCCTCGCGGTTCTGACGGAGTTCCAGTTCGAGTTCCGCGAGGCGGGGGTGTTTTGCGTTGTCCTTGGCCGTCCGGGCCGTGGGTTTCGTCTCAGGCGGCGCTTTGATGTCACAGAAGACGATGATCACCAGGCCTGCCAGCGGTTCCTTGTCCTCCAACCGTTCAACGATCAGGTCGAGATACTGGCTGCCTCCGTTGGTCCCGATCTTGAGGCCCCGCATGATCACCGGACCGCTTTGGCGCAGGGCCTTTTGAAATGCGGATGCCAACTCATGGCTCAGTCCATCGCGGGCCATCGCGAAGATATTGAGGTTCGCCTTGCCAGCGGCGGGTTCCAGATATTTACCGGTCCGGCCGCTGATGTGGAGGATGTTTCCCGATTCATCGACCAACACCGATGGCGGCGCATAACGCTGCAGAACCAACTGCTCGGCCTGTGTTTGAAGATTCAGATGAGGTTTCCGCACCTCCAGCATATCGGATGCCGCGGATAAGCCTGGCGCGAAGGAGGATGGAAACTCCACGGGAATGGGACGCACGGCGGACTCCAGCCGCCGGTAAATCCGGGATTTCCCGCTGACGGTGGCAAACAGCCCGGTGAGCAGCCCGATGGTTTCAGCATTGCCTAGGATCAATATGCCGCCGGAATTCAGGCTGGGCTGTCCGTGGAATCCGGTGGTTTTTCCTTCAAGCGATGGAGAGGTCGAGTTTGCCAAGGAAGAACAAGACCCGGATGCGAAGGGCGGCGAACGTCCGCAGCCCCCTCGCATTCGCGATGATCCGGGCAACCAGTGAATTCATCCCTT
>CAMDLP010000063.1 GCA_945901795.1 Akkermansia muciniphila
CGATAGGTCGAGCGGCCTTGTCCGACGGAGATCGACTTGGAAACGACGTTGGAGGTCGTGTCATCGGCGGCGTGGATCATTTTCGCGCCGGTGTCCTGGTGCTGACCGGTGTTGGCGAGGGCGATGGAAATGACCTCGCCGCGGGCGCGCTTGCCCTTCATGATGACGCCCGGATATTTCATGGTGAGACGCGAACCGATGTTGCAGTCGATCCATCTAACTTCCGCGTCTTCCATCGCGATGCCGCGCTTGGTGACGAGGTTGAAAACGTTGGACGACCAGTTCTGCACGGTGACGTATTGGATCTTCGCGCCCTTGAGTGCGACGAGCTCGACGACGGCGGAGTGCAGTGTGGCGGTTTCGAATTTCGGGGCGGTGCAGCCTTCCATATACATCAGCTCGGCCCCTTCATCGGCGATGATGAGCGTGCGTTCGAACTGGCCAAAGTTTTCCGAGTTGATGCGGAAATAAGCTTGGAGCGGTTGCTTCAGCTTGAGGCCTTTCGGGATATAGATGAACGAGCCGCCGGAGAACACAGCGGAGTTCAAGGCGGAGAATTTGTTGTCGCCGGTCGGGATGACCTTGCCGAACCACGGGCGAAAAATTTCCTCGTGCTCCTTCAGGCCTTCGGCGGAATTGCAAAAGATGACGCCTTGCTTGGTGAGCTCTTCCTTGACGTTCGAGTAGGCGGCCTCCGAGTCGAACTGGGCTTCCACGCCGGCGAGGAACGCACGTTCCTGTTGGGGAATGCCGAGACGTTCGAAGGTTTCCAAAACGTCGGCAGGCACATCGTCCCATGAACGCTTCGGCTTCTCGCCGTCGGATAGATAATAGCGGATGACGTCGAAGTCGATGGCGTCCAGATCCTTGGTCGCCCAGTTGGTGGGCATCGGCTTTTCAAGGAATGTCTTGAGCGCCTTGTGACGAAATTCGCGCACCCAGTCGGGGTCGTTTTTCACATCGGAGATGTAATCAACGGTCGCGGATGTGAGACCGCGGCCGGCGTCGAACTTGTTGCGCTCCGGGAAGGTGAAGTCGCCCTTGGTGCGGTCGATGTCGATCGCCTCGCGGGTTTCAAGATCCAGAACGTCTGTGGTGTCGTAGGACATGGTGATGAAAGGTTAGTGATTAGGCGAGCGCGGGCTCCTTGAGGAATTCGTAGCCGTATTTTTCCAGCTCCAGAGCGAGCTCGGGGCCGCCGGAGCGGACGATTTTTCCATCCGCCATGACGTGGACGTAGTCCGGTTTGATGTAGTCGAGCAGGCGCTGATAGTGGGTGATGAGGAGCATGCCGCGGTCGGGCGAGCGCATGGCGTTGACGCCCTTGGCGACGATTTTGAGGGCGTCGATGTCGAGGCCGGAGTCGGTTTCATCGAGGATGCAGTATTCAGGCTCAAGCATCATCATCTGGAGGATCTCGTTGCGCTTTTTCTCACCACCGGAGAAGCCTTCGTTCACGGCGCGGGCGGTGAACTTGCGGTCCATTTCCAACAGATCCATCTTCGAGTAGAGGTTCTTGTAATAGGCGACCGCGTCGATTTCCTCGCCCTTCGGCAAGCGGGCCTGGAGGGCGGCGCGGATGAAGTTGGCATTCGAGACGCCGGGGACTTCGGAGGGATATTGGAACGCCAGGAAAATGCCGCCGCGCGAGCGTTCATCGACGGACTTGCCGAGGATTTCCTCGCCGTCCTGGGTCACCGATCCGGAGGTGACGACATAACTTTCGTGGCCGGCGATGACCTTCGAGAGGGTGGACTTGCCGGAACCATTGGGGCCCATGATGGCGTGGACTTCACCCTTCGGGATGTCGAGGTTGACGCCTTTGAGGATTTCGGTGCCGTCTTCGAGAGTGGCGTGGAGGTCTTGGATGTGCAGGCTCATGTGTGGAAGAAGATTGTGGATCGGAGATAGGGGATGGCGGATTTCAGCGTCTTAGCATGACGGTGCCGACGGCGAGGGAAATGTTGGTGACGGCATAAACGCCGGTAACGGCCCATGCTTTCGGCCAGCTGATGTAGCAGAAACGTCGAACCGCGTATGCGAGGATGAACAGGGCGACCAGAAATGCGAACGGGCCGATGGCGAGAGAGAGAAGAATTGAAATCACACTCACCGCGACCGTGATCATTAGAATCACCGGCAGGGAGATCTCGGCTTCGTGGCGGGCAATTAAGTAAAGCGAGATGCAAAGGACAAATGAGCTGATAGCGATCTGGGCCATGATATCAGGTAGTCACGAGTTTGCCGCGCAGGGTGATTTCGACGTCGTCGATGACGGCGCCGGCAGGGAGGTTGAGCACGTCGGCCAGATTGACGCCCGGCTTGAAATCCACGTCGTGAATCACGCCGGTGGTGGCATCGTGGAAATGGCCGTGCTCGCTGAGATTCGGGCAATAGCGCGACGATTCGCGGTCGAAATTCACTTGCCGGATGATGCCGTGCTGGACCAGCGCTTCGAGGCAGTTGTAAACCGTCGCCAAGGAAATGTTGGGCAGCCGGTCCTTCACCCGCATGAACACGTCGTTGGCGGTCGGGTGATTCCGCTGCTGCATCAGGGTGCGGTAAACTTCCTGGCGCTGACGCGTCATGCGGAGGCCAGAAATCTCCTCGGGGACCTCGATTTCGGCAGGGTTTGCTGAGTTGGGAAGGTTCATCGCGGCGGCAAACTAGGCCGAAGCCGAGCAATATCAAGAATTATTCCAATTCCGATTCTTGGAAATCACCCCCGCCGAGGTGCCGCACATTACTTCTTCCACAGATAAACCCAGCGTTCGGAAATCGCCTTGCCGGTCTCGTCCTGCAACTCGCAGGTCAGGTCCATGTCGGCCAAATCCGCGGGCGGGGCGAGCACGAAGAACGCCCGCAGCACCTGCGGCATGTGCAACTGCGGGCTGCGGCCGAGTTTGGCCGGCAGGTCGTCGACGTTGGGCATGCTGATGTCGCTGAGGCCGACGTGGAGGATTTTCACGGCCTTCTGGTTGACCGTGACGACCGGCTTGAGCTTTGAAATGTCATCCCACTTCGGATCGCCGACCTTGAGCTCGGGCTGGAGGGGTTTCGCGAAATCGATGGCCATCAGCACCTCGTCGGGTTTTTGCACCGGGGTTCCCTCGCGCGTGGCGCGGACGGTGAAAATCCCGGACGGCGCGGGATCGCGCATCCAGCGCAGGCGATAGTGGAAACGCGCGGTTTTGCCGACTTCCAGCGCCGGCTGCGGCTCCCAGAGGAGAATCACGTTGTCGTCCGTCTCGTCGCGGGTCGGCATCTCGATCAGGTGGAGTTTCCCAAGGTCGAATCCCTCGACCGGCTCCACTCGCACGCTCGGCCGGTTGTGATAGAGCGCCTCCGGATCTTGATAGGAATGGAACGAACGGTCGCGCTGCAAGAGCGACCATGAGCGCGGCTTCTCCATCGTGAAAACACAGTGGCGGAACTCGCCCTTGGTGGTTTCCAGAGGCCGATAGTGGAGATTTCCACTGCCCAGCTCCATCAGCAAGCCGTCGCTGTCATGCACCTCCGGCCGGAAATCATAAGGCTTCGGATGCGTGCTCTCGCCGAACCAGAACATGCTGGAAAAAGGCGCGAGCCCGAGCTGCTGGACCGGGCGGTGCAACGTGATTTCCGCCACCACATCCATCACGGTTTCCGGCCCCGGCGTGATGGTGAATTGATACGCGCCCGCCACGCTCTCGCCGCTGAGAAGGGCACTGACCTTGAGCGTTTTCGAATCCTTCTCCGGCTTCTCCAGATAGAATTCCGTGAAATCCGGGAACTCCTCGCCCACGCCCGGCAACCCGCTGTTGATCGACAAGCCGCGGGCGGAAAGCCCGTATGGCGCGTCTTTCGGAATGGCCCGGAAATAGCTTGCGCCCATGAAAACGAGGAATTCATCCATGTAGTCCGCCGTGTTCAAATGCGTCCGCGCCCGCCATCCCGCGTAGCCCGGAGGCGGCGGCGTCCCGGCCGGCACTTTTTGTTTCCCGTAATTGAAAAGACTCAAGTCGAACTTGAGCGGATTGGATTTCCCGCCCGTCACTTCATGCAGCGTCACCATCTTTTTCGCAGTCCATCCAGGATGGAAGAAATCGATCGAAAATGGCCCTTTTTCTTTCGCCCACAGTCCGGATTCCATCTGGAAACGGATGTCGCGGTGCTGGTCGTAATTCAGGTTTTTCCAGAAATCCGCCAGCTCCAGCTTCGGTGCGGCATACGGTGCCGCCGCCATCTTGCGGGCTTTGGCGCACAGTGCGTCGAACGAAAACTCCTCGGCACGCGAGGAATTTGCCGACGAAGCAAGCAGCGCCAGAGCGGTCAAAAAGGTGGTGGAATGGTTGGACATGGTGGCCGGGAAATTCAGGCGAGAATGCTCGGCATGCGCAAAACAAAACACAAAATCCTTGCCGTTTCCCGTGGTTGACCCCGTGGGGGCGCATTGCTAGCGTCCGCGCCCCGTCATGAGCGCCGCCCCGAATTACAAAGACACCCTGACTCTCCCGCAAACGACTTTCCCGATGCGCGGAGATCTGGTGCAGAACGAACCCGCCCGCCTCGCGAAATGGGAAACCGACGGGCTTTACGAGAAAGTCCTCGCCCGCCGCCGCGCGCAGAACGCCCCGGAATTCATCCTCCACGACGGCCCGCCGTTCGCCAATGGCGACGTCCACATGGGCACCGCGCTCAACAAGCTGCTCAAGGATCTGGTCGTGAAATCCAAGACCATGGCCGGATTCGCCGCGCCGTTCGTGCCGGGTTGGGACTGCCACGGCCTGCCGATCGAGTTCAAGGTCGTCAAGGAGGCCGCCGGCTTGGAACCTGCGGAAATCCGCCGCCGCTGCACGGAGTTCGCCATGAAATACATCGACATCCAGCGCGGTTCGTTCCGCCGGCTTGGGGTGTTCGGCGACTGGAACAGCCCGTATCTCACGATGGATCCCGGCTACGAGGCGAATATCCTGCGGGTCTTCGCGAAGCTTGTGGAAAACGGCAATATCTATCAAGCGAAGAAGCCGGTCCAGTGGTCCTACGGCGCGCAAACCGCTCTCGCCGAGGCGGAAGTCGAATATGCTGACAAGGAAAGCCCGGCGATTTTTGTCAAGTTTCCACTCGTTTCCGGCGAGTTCGCGGGCCAAGCCAGCATGGTCATCTGGACCACCACGCCATGGACGCTCCCGGCCAACCTTGGCATCGCCGTGCATCCGGAATTCACCTACGTCCTCGGAAAATTCATCAAGGACGACGTGGTCGAAACCTTCGTCATCGTCCGTGAACTCATCGGCGCGTTCACCGAAAAAACCGGCTACGCGCTCGCCGAGACGATCCAGGAAAGCAAGGGCAAGGAGTTCGAAGGCTTCGAGGCCGGCCACCCGTTCCTCGATCGCACGTCGAAGCTCATCCTCGCCAACTTCGTCACCACCGAGACCGGCACTGGCGCGGTGCATATCGCTCCCGGCCACGGCTCGGACGACTATGTGGCCGGCCAACAGAACGGGCTCGCCGTGCTTTCACCCGTCGATAATGAGGGGAAATTCACCGAAGAAGTCGGGCTCGCAGAACTCGTCGGCGTGCACGTTTTCAAATCGAATACCCGCATCATCGAGATCCTCGCCGAGAGCGGCCATTTGCTCGGCCAGGAAGTTTACAAACACTCCTATCCGCATTGCTGGCGCTCGAAAACGCCGATCATCTTCCGCGCCGTCGAGCAGTTCTTCATCTCGCTCGAAACCCTCCGCGGCCAGGCGTTAGCCGAGATCGACAAGGTCGAGTGGCTGCCTGCCTGGGGCCGCAACCGGATCTACGGCACGGTCGAATCCCGTCCGGATTGGTGCATCTCGCGCCAACGCACCTGGGGCGTGCCGCTGCCGGTGTTCTTCTCGGAAAACGGCGAGGTCATCATCTCGTCCGAACTCGCGCTCAAGGTCGCTGATCTTGTCGAAAAAGAAGGCACCAACGTCTGGTTCGAAAAATCCGACGCCGAACTCGCCGCGCTGCTAGGCCTGCCGGCCGGCGTGAAAAAATGCCGCGACACGCTCGATGTCTGGATCGACTCCGGCTGCTCGCACGCCGCCGTGCTCGACGCGCATCCGCAGCTTCATTGCCCGGCCGATCTCTATCTGGAGGCCACTGACCAACACCGCGGCTGGTTCCAAAGCTCGCTCATGCTCAGCACAGGCTACCGTGGCCACGCGCCCTACAAGACGGTGATGACCCACGGTTTCGTGGTCGATAAGGACAAGAAAAAGCTCGCGAAGTCCGACGCTGGCAAAGCCGGAAAACCGACCGACGCCGCGTATTTCTACAACCAATACGGTGCCGACATCGTCCGCCTGTGGGTGTCCTCCGTGGACTGGCAGAATGAAGTTCCCTTCGGCGAGGATCTCTTCAAACAGGTCGCCGAGCCCTACCGCCGCCTGCGCAACACGCTGCGGATTCTGCTAGGAAATCTCGATGGCTTCAAGGAGCTTGGGCATCTTGCCCACGAGTACACCCTCTTGGACAAGTGGATCCTCGAGCGCCTCCACTCCGTCACCGCCGAGTGCCTCGCCGCTTACGAGACTTACGAATTCCGCAAGGTCTTCAACGCGCTCAACAACTTCTGCACCCACGATCTCTCCGCCATCTACATCGATGCGACGAAGGACCGCATGTATTGCGACGCCGCGGATTCCCCGCGCCGCGCGGCCTCGCAGGCGGCGATGCATGAAATTTTCACCAGCATCGCCAAGCTGCTCGCGCCGATCCTCGCCTTCACTGCCGACGAGTCGTGGGAGCACGCGGCGTTCACCAGCGGCACCATCCACGAGCAGGATTTCCCCGAGGCGAATCCCGCCTTCGCGCCCGGCGAGGCGATGAAACAAGTGGGCCGCCTGTTTGAAATCAAATACGCCATTCAGACCGCCATCGAAGGACGCATCCAGGCGAAGGAATTCACCCGCAACAACGAGGCGGACGTTTCCCTAACTATTCCCGCGGGCGACGCCGCCTTGTTGGAAATGCTCAACGATCGCGCCTTCGCCACCGAGTTCTTCATCATCGCCGGCCTCACCGCCGGCGTGGGCGATGAACTCGGAGCCACCGCCCGCAAGACGGACCACGCGCTTTGCCCGCGCTGCCGCAAGCACGAGCCGCTGCTGGAAAGCGGATTGTGTGAGCGCTGCGACGACGTTTGTAAATAGGTCCCATACGACCCATCGGACCTATTCCCCATGACTTTTCCCAAGCTCCTCCTCTTTCTAACTCTCCCGCTCTACGTGCTCGACCAGATCACGAAGTTCTGGACCGTGGGAAAATTTCCGCCGCCGTGGTCGCATGACGCGTTCTATCTGCCCGTCATTCCAAATGTCTTCCATCTCGTCCGCGTGCACAACCAGGGCGTGGCGTTCGGCTTCGGCAACGGCACCGACTGGGCGCCCGTCGTGTTCCTGTTTGTCCCTCTCCTCGCGCTGACGATGATCCGCGTCTTCTGGAAAAAAGGCGCTTTCAACCACCCACTTTCCAAGGTCGCCGTCGCCCTGCTGCTCTGCGGAATTTTTGGAAATCTCACGGATCGTCTGGTCCAGGGGTTTCTGTTGGACGAGTTCAAATCCGCCAGCTTGTGGCACCGCTTATCGGAGGGTTACGTCGTCGATTTCATCGCGATCAAGCTGCCGCTTTACGACAAGCTCGTCCCGTCGAGTGGCGGCTGGTGGCCCGCCTTTAACGTGGCGGACTCCTGCATCTGCGTCGCCGCGTTTCTGTTATTTATCGGCGGCGTCCGCGACGAACAGCTCGCGAAGAGGAAGGCGTAAGCCTGAGCCAGAATGTGTCCCGCCTGTCTCAGCCGGGAGCCTGAGCATGACGACCGGCTGAGACAGCCGGGACCCGTTTTTCAAAAATCTTCCCTTCGGATTTCCCGATCATCCGCCGCCAACTACTAAATACGCCATAGTTTTCGGATTGACGCTACCACATGCATGCCTAGGATTCGCGACGTTGCTTCTCACATCTATCCATGCGTTGCGTCCAATGTGGTTCTCTTAAAGACAAAGTCCTCGATTCCCGATCGGCGAAGGACGGGACCTCGATTCGTCGTCGCCGCGAGTGCCTGAAGTGCGCGTATCGCTACACGACCTACGAGCAGATCGAGCGCACCGAGCTGCGGGTGGTCAAGCGCGACGGCACCCGCGAGGCGCTCAACCGCGAGAAGCTAATGAGCGGGCTGATCAAGGCCTGCGAGAAGCGCCCGGTGCCGATGGACCGACTCGACCGCGCGGTGGAGGAGATCCTAACCGACCTGCACAAGGACCACGTCAGCGAGGTGCCGTCCGCCATCATCGGCGGCAAGGTGATGGACAAGCTCCATCAGATCGATCCGGTCGCCTACGTCCGCTACGTTTCGGTTTACCGCCAGTTCGAGGACGTCAACGAGTTCATCCAGGAGATCCAGTCGCTCTCCCGCCGCGCCGCCCGCGATCCGTTCCAGCGGCGTCTGTTTAAAGACTGATCCATTTCCATTCACCCACCCTAGCAGTTTCACCCATTCCCCCACTCCCCAGCCCTCCTAAAAAGTTCCCCAGTGATCTCCCTCATCGGCAATCGACCTGCCCTTCAAATCGGACGCTATCAAGTGATCGACTATGATACCGCGTGGCTGGATGTCGCCTTGGAGCGCGCGGCCCTGGCGGCGGATCACGAAGACTTCCCCTTCGTCGCCGACATCCGCGGCGGCATCGTGAAATATTTGGAAACCAAGTGCCCGCTCAAGCTGTTGAACCTCGAAGACCTGTTCGAGCGGATGCGGAAAATGCTGGTGAAGATCGGTTGCGAGCGCATCGCCGAGAAACTCGAACCGCTCGCGCCGCCGGTCACCGTCTCGCTCGTCCGCGCGGCGATGGAGGCGGGAAACGGCTTCGAGCTGGCGTTCTTCGAAACTCTGCGCTTCGAGCTCGGCGACCTGCGCGCGGCCGGTGCCGAGGAAATCCGCTTCATCGGCCTGCGCGAGAGCTCGATGGTCCTGCGCGGCTCGGCCAAGTGGAACAAGCAGTGCGAGGCGCTTTTCTCTGAAATCCGCGCGTTTCTCAGCGCCTGGGACCGCGACCAGCCGAAAAACGACCGCCAGCTGCGCCTCTGCCTGGAAGGCGAATATTGAGGCTGCGGCGACATGCAGGCGCGGATGATGGCCGCGAGCCGCGCGGTCCCCGGGCTTGACCCGGACCATTTGCCGTGCATCTTGCGCGCCCGATGATTTCTGTTCAGTCCCTTCGCGTTGAGTTTGGCGCCCGCGTCCTTTTCAACGATCTTGCATTTTCCGTCCAGCCGCGCGAGCGCATCGCATTCGCGGGTCACAACGGGGCGGGGAAGTCCACGCTGATGAAGTGCGTGGCGGGCATCATCAGGCCCACCGCCGGCCAGATCCACGCACCCAAGGGCACGCGGATCGGCTACCTGCCGCAGGAAGGAATCCACGTCAAAGGCCGCACGCTCTGGCAGGAAACGGAGTCCGCTTTCGGCGAAACGATGGCGCTGAGCGAGAAAATCGACCGCCTTTCCAACGAGCTGGTGAAACTCGACCCGCGCTCGTCGCCGTATGGTGACTTGCTGGAGGAAATCGGTGAGCTGGAGCTCTTGCTAGACGCCACCGACCCGGCGCGGATGAAGCCGCGGATCGAGTCGGTGCTCAAAGGGCTCGGTTTCCAACAGAAAGATTTCGTCCGCGATTGCTCGGAGTTCTCCGGCGGCTGGCAAATGCGGATCGCCATGGCCAAGCTGTTCCTCCAGGAGCCGGAAGTGCTGCTGCTCGATGAGCCGACGAACCACTTGGACATCGGCACCCAGATCTGGGTCGAGCAATATTTGATCAACTACCCCGGCGCGATCCTGCTCATTTCCCACGACCGCGCGCTGCTCGACACCCTCTGCACCCGCACCATCGCCTTCTCCCACGGCCGGGCGGAGGAATACGCCGGAAATTTCTCCTACTTCGAGCGCGAGTCGGTGCTCCGCAAGGAAATCCGCGTCAAACAATACACCGCCCAGCAGCGGGAAATCGCGGAAACCCAGCGCTTCATCGACCGCTTCCGCGCTTCCGCCAACAAGGCGACGCTCGTTCAGTCGCGGATCAAATTGTTAGCCAAAGTCGAGCGCATCCCGGCACCCGAGCAGGACGACGCGGTGATGAACTTCAAATTCCCGCCGCCGCCGAATTCCGGCCACACCGTCGCGAAACTCGAAGGCGTGTCGAAAAGCTACGGCCCGCTCAACATCTTCAGCGGCTTCGATTTCGAAATCAACAAGGGCGAGAAGTTCGCCATCGTCGGCCCTAACGGCGCGGGCAAGTCCACCTTCTGCCGGATGATCACCGCGCAGGAAGAACCGGACGCCGGCACTCACAACTTCGGTCACAAGGTCGCCTGCTCGTTCTTCTCCCAGAACCACGCCGACGAGCTCGATCCGAATCTATCCGTCCTCGAAACCGTCGAGGCCGCCGCCTCCCGCGAGTCGATGCCGCACGCGCGGAACCTGCTCGGCTGCTTCCTGTTCCGCGGCGACGATGTCTTCAAGAAAATCGGCGTCCTATCCGGTGGCGAGCGTTCGCGCGTCGCCCTCGTCTGCATGCTCCTGCGCCCGGCGAATTTCCTCATCCTCGACGAGCCGACGAACCACCTCGACATGCAATCGCAGGACGTCCTCCAGCGCGCGCTCATCGACTACCCCGGCAGCGTGATGATCGTCTCCCACAACCGGACCTTCCTCGACGCGCTGGTCAGCAAGACCCTCGAATTCCGCCCCGGTGAGCAACCCACTCTCTACGCCGGCAACATCACCTACTACCTGGAAAAATCCGCCGAGGACGAGGCCGCGAAAAAAGGCATCGCCCCGCGTCTCGCCACGCTCGGCACCGCCGCTCCCGCCAACGGCTCGTTGCGCCAGTCCGTCCCCGGCGTCAACCGCAAGGAACAACGCCGGATCGAAGCCGAGCAGCGCGAAATCCGCTCCAAGGTCCTCAAGCCGCTGGAAACCGAATTCACCGCGCTCGAAGCCAAGATCGCCGAGCTGGAAGCCGCGCAAGCCACGCTCACCCAGCAACTCTCCAGCGAGGAAACGAGCAACAACCCCGGCAAACTCCGCGAAGTCACCAACGCCGTGGACAAGCTCGCGAAGTCGCTGGAAGTGAGCTACACCCGCTGGGGCGCGCTGTCCGAAGAGATCGAACGCCTCCGCACGAAGCACGGCATCGAAGCCTGATAGAACGTGTCCCGGCTGTCTCAGCCGGGTGTTGAGGCTCCGCTTCCGACTGAGACAGTCGGAACACATTGACGGCTCGTCCCGCCGCGCCGTCACGTCTTGAAATCCCGAGTCTGGAAGGACAGCCAGCCGAGAGTGAACAAGGTGACGTTCAGCCCGAACAGGAACGCGTAGGACTCGATGATTTTCGGCCACGAAAGCTGCTGCTCCATCATGAAAACCCACGCGCTCATTCGCCAGGTGATGAAGTAGCTTTCGTAGGGTTTGAAGAACGGGAAGCCCTGCAGAATCATGTCCACGAACAGGATCGTCAGCGTGATGATGGTCGCGGCGGCGGGCTTGATTTTGAAACAGGAAAACATGAACGCGATCGACGACAACGTGATCATGCTCACGCCGATGCCGGCGGCGGACAGGGCGAGCCGGCCCGCGCCTTGCCACCAGTCGGGATAGGCGGCGAAGACTTTCATTTTCGGCTCCATCACGAACAGCCCGCCTTCCCAGCCGACGGCGGCGACGGCCATGGCGTAACCGGAAATGCCGACGAAAAACACGAAGGAAAACGTGTAGAGCGAGACGGCGGTGTATTTCACCAATAACAGACGCAGGCGGCTGATGGGCCGGGCGAAGACCAGCCGCAGGTTGCCGTCCTCGTTTTCCTTGGCCACGATGTCGCCGGCGACCAGCGCGAAATAGATCGAGCCTAGCAGGAACATGCTCAGCAGCATGATGGTGAAGGTGATGGTCAGCGAGCTGTAGTAAGTGCCGAATTCCAAACCGTTGCGCTCGAGCATGCCGTGCATGTAGTTCTGGCTGCGGGGCAGTTTGTAAACGAACAGGATGACGGCCTCCATGACGAGGAACGCGCCATAGCCCATCCAAGTGCGTGGCCGGGCGAAGAGTTTGCGGAGCTCGCCGCGGAGTTGTTGGAGGAAGAGCATCTTTAGTTAGGATTTTCCGCGCCGTTGTGGATTTCCATGTAGAGGTCTTCGAGCGAGCGGCGGACCGGCGAGAAGGCGCGGACGCGAACGCCGGCGCGGACGAGGGTTTCCACCAATACGGACGGATCGGCCGCGTGGGGCAGGCTGATCCGGCCGGCGGATAGGATTTCGCCGCCCGCGCTGTGGACGATGCCGCAGGCCATACCCCAAGGCTCGAGATCAACCTCGAAAACCGGCGTGTCGTCCTGCAGTCCGCCGACGCTGCCTTCGAAGACGCGCTTGCCTTCGCGGAGGATGGCGACGCGGTCGCACATCAGCTCGACCTCGGCGAGCAGGTGGGAGTTGAACAGGACGGTCATGCCGCGCTCGTCGCGGAGCTTGAGGATGAAGTCGCGGAACCACTTGATGCCTTCCGGGTCGAGTCCGTCGGTCGGTTCGTCCAACAGAAGGACTTCGGGTTCGGGCAGAAGCGCCTGGGCGAGGGCGAGGCGCTGGCGCATGCCGTGGCTGTATGTTCTAACTTTCGAGTGGATCCGCTTGGAGAGACCGACTCGTTCGACCACGGCAAGCGCGGCGTTTGCATCGAAGCCGGCGGAGTAGCTCATGAGGATTTTGAGATTCTCCCAGCCGCTGAGGTAGTCGTAAAACGCGGGGGCTTCGAAGATCGCGCCGACTTTGCGCAAGGCTTGCGAGCGGTCCTTGAGCACGGAAACGCCGTCGATGGTGACGTCGCCGCGATCGGGCATGACCATGCCGAGAATGATGCCGAGCGAGGTGCTTTTCCCCGCGCCGTTGTGGCCGAGGAGTCCGTAGATTTCGCCGCGCTTGACGTGGAAAGAGACGTCCTCGAGCGCGGGTTTTCCGCTGAATTTCTTGAAAAGACCGTTGGCGAAAAGCATGGTTAGGAGGATGTCAGTTGCCGGCTGCGAAGCGGGGTTTGTTGGAGCTGCTGGAGTCGGCGTAGAGGAAATTGGTGCCGCCGGGATGCCAGGATTCCTTGTCAGCGATCAATGGAATCTTGTCGGGGCGGTCCTTGATTCCGAAGAAGGAGAGTTGCGAAACATGCAGTCCGTTTTGGGTCGAGTTCCAAAGATAGCTGGAGCCGGATTTCTCGAATTGCACTTTGTCGGCCGGGCACCGGAAGGCGTCGGGCGCTTCGAGATAAGGCAAGAGGACGGTTTCTAAAACGGGTAGATCTTCCGTCCTCGACGCGCGGCCGGTCGCGAGTTCCGGCATCTGGTCGTTATGCTCCTGCAGGTAGGTTTGCAGCGCGACTCCGAGCGAGCGGAGGTTGCCGAGGCAGGCGGCTTCGCGGGATTTCGCGATGAAGGAGCGGGTCACCGGATAGCCGATGCCGGCGAGCGCGCCGGTGATGGCGAGCACGACGAGCATCTCGGTGAGGGTGAAGCCGCGGGTTTTGATCATTGGCGTGGGCCGAATTCGTTGCCGCGGAGGCCTTGCATCGTCTCGTTCATCGCCTCCATCAGCGGGGCGAGGTCGAGCTTGGTATCGGCGCTGGATTTGTCGAAATAGGCGCGCATGCCTTGCTGGCTGATCTTGTCGAGCAGGTCGGCGCCGAGTTCGTCGGCGCGCGCCATTTCCTCTTCCGTCCGTCCGCTTTGGATTTCCTTCATCCCTTGCTCGACGAATTTCTTGCGCTGCTCGGGCTTCATCGCGTCGAGCGATTCCATGAAGCGACTCATCGATTCGACGATGGTGAGTTCGACGAAAAGGCTCTTTTCATCCGGGGCGAGCTTGCGGAAGAAGTTCTCGCCGGCGCGGTTCTCACGGTTTTTCTCGCGCTCCTGGAAATCGAGGCGGTTGACCAATCCGGCGATGTTGCGGAGCTCATTTTCCCGGCGCGCGGCTTCGGCGCGATCCGGCGGGGACGCTTGATCGGACCAGTCGGCGAAGCGTGCGGCGGCGACTTGGCGGTCGAGCCTTTCCGCGGTGATTTTCTTGGACCCCGCATACGCGCGGATGCCCCAGACGACCGCCCAGACGATCAGAAGAACCAGTGCCGCTTTCAAAATCACATCCCGACGTGCCATATCTGCCGGATCCTAGACCAAGACGATTCGCGCGCAAGGGGACAAAGTCGGATGGGCGGTTGTGGTCGGCGCGGATCTGGATCGGGACTCATGCCGACCACGACAAGCTGTTGAGGATTCGGTAGGGCTGCAGACGGTAGGGAGGGTGGACACTCTTGTCCGCCAGGCCAATGGGGTGATAAAGCCAGGTGCCATTGGCGCGTTTTCTTTCTCGTTTCATCGGCACCACGACAAAAGTGTCGTGGCTCCTTAAACCGCGCTGATGGATTCGAGGTGGAGGACCGGAGTTCGTTGTTCGTTGGATTTTTCCAGATCGAGGGTGAGGTGGAGTGACCAGTCGTTGAGGTCGTCGGGGTCGATGAGGGTTTGGTGGATCGTGAGGCCGTCTTCGGAGAGGTGGGTGTGCCGGGCGTTGCGGGCTTCGGGATCGAGGCGGATCTGGTGGCGGGCTGCGTGGTAGGTGTTGAGCTGTTGGAGGAGGCGCTCGTTAGACCAGAGCTTGCCGTCGCTGTCATGGTGGGCGATGAGGCTGAGGGCGGCCTCGGTGTCGTAGCGGGAGAGCGCGGTGACAAGGGTGAGGACGTGGTTGCGGAGGTGGCGGGGGAAGGCTTTTTTGTCCTTGGTATACGGGATTTTGGATTTGAAATTTTGGATTTCAGATTGGGGATCTGATGAATGAATTCGCGGAGACGGGCCGTCTCCGCCACGGAGGGCCTGCCATTCGTCTAGCAGGCTGGAGTCGGTGTGGCGGACGATGAGTTCGAGGAAGGACTCGGCTTCGTGGAGGTGCTCGGTTTTGGCGGTGTCCGGGACGGTTTGGGCGAGGACTTTGTAGACCTCGCCGAGGTGGCGGAGGAGGACGGCTTCGGCGCGTTCTAACTTGTAGGTTTTGACGTAGTCTTCGAAGGACTGGTAGTTTTCGATCATCTCGCGGGCGACGGTCTTGGGTTTGACGTTTTCGCTGCCGAGGTAGGGGTGGCGGAGTTTGAAGGCGTTGAAGACGGTGTAGATGAATTCGGCGCCGGGTTTGGGGTGTTCGACTTGGTCGAGCAGGGCGATGCGGTCGTCGAATTCCATGCCTTCGTCCTTGAGGCGGGCCATGAGTTCGGATTTTAACAGATCGACCTGTTTGCGCAGCACGATGTCGGGGTTTTCTAGGATGGACTCGATGAGGGAGACGACGTTGAACGCGTAGTCCTCGGCTTCCTTGTCGAGCTGCGGGATGGCGTCTAGCAGGTAAAGGCTGAGGGCGTGGTTGATGGAGAAGTCTTCGGGGAGGGAAACATCGACGACGACTTTTTGCGGGCCGCTGCGTTTGGCGGGCGGGATGATGTGGAGGATTTTCGCGCCAACGAGGCCGCGGAAGAGCTCGAAGGCGCGTTTTTTGAGGGCCTTCTTTTTCGAGGGCGGCTCGTGGCTGTCGTCGATGATTTTCTTCAACGCGGCGCAACCGTCTTCGTGGGTGCGGGAGAGGACGTTGAGCAGGGTGTGATGGTGGACGGAGAAACTGGAAACGAGCGGCTCGGGCGGCGCGGTCTGGAGTTTGGCGTAGGTTTGTTCGTCCCAATGGACGTAGCCTTTTTCCGGCGGTTTGCGTTTTTCGAAGGACTTCTTTTTGTTGGCGGTGGCTTTCGCGGCGAGGCGGAGGTTCTCGATGATGTGCTCGGGAGCCTGGGCGACGACGTAGCCGACGGTGTCGAAGCCACGGCGGCCGGCGCGGCCGACGATCTGGCGGAAGTCGCGGACGGCTAGAATCTTGGTGCCGCGCCCGTCGTACTTGCAGAGGCCTGTTAGCATGACGGTGCGGATCGGGACGTTGACGCCGACGCCGAGGGTGTCGGTGCCGCAGACGACTTTGAGCAGGCCGCGGGCGGTGAGTTTTTCGACTAACAATCGGTATTTCGGCAGGAGGCCGGCGTGGTGGATGCCGACGCCGTGGCGGAGGATTTTCGAGAGCTCGCGGCCGTAGGGGGAGCGGAAATCGGCGTCGTCGAGGGCGCG
>CAMDLP010000064.1 GCA_945901795.1 Akkermansia muciniphila
CGCCGCCAGATCGAGGACGCCGGCGGCCTCAAGCTCATCTACATCGACCCGCCCTTCGACGTCGGCGCGGACTTCTCCATGGACATCGAGATCGGCGGCGAAACCTTCCACAAGGAACCCAACCTCCTCGAACAAATCGCCTACCGCGACACTTGGGCCCGTGGCGCGGATTCGTTCATCTCGATGATTTATGAACGGCTCATACTGATGCGGGACTTGATGCATCCAGAAGGGCTTCAGATGAATCCACTCCTTCAATATACAAGCGCATCGACGGTCACAGACCGCCGCTATAGAAGCACATCATGAAACGCGGCACCGCCATCACCATCTCGATCGTCGTCAGCGCGCTGTTCGCGGTGTTTTTCATCTATCCCGCGGGGATGATCGTGAAGCAGGCCTTCGAAGGCACGCGGGCGGATGGCTCGCATTTCTTCACTCTGGATTTCCTCGCCTCGGTTTTCCGGAATCCGATCTACCGCGAGGGGCTTTGGAACGCCTTCGCGCTCGGCATCACGAGCACGCTCGCCACGCTGGCCATCGCCTTTCCGCTGGCACTCATCGGCCACCGTTATGATTTTTTCGGCAAGCCGGTGTTAGGAGTTCTCGTCCTCGCGCCGATGATTCTGCCGCCCTTCGTCGGTGCGGTCGGGGTGAAACAAATGCTCGGGGTGAACGGCGCTTTCAACGCGCTGCTCATTGACATGGGCCTGATGGACGCGGCGTTGCCTTACGACTGGCTAGCGCACGGCCGCTTCGCCGGCATCGTGCTGATGAACGCGCTGCATCTCTATCCGATCCTTTACATGAACATCGCCGCCGCGCTGGCGAACCTCGATCCGGCGATGGAGCAGGCCGCGGAAAATCTCGGCTGCCCGCCGTGGAAGCGTTTTTTCCGGATCACCCTGCCGCTCGCGATGCCCGGCGTTTTCGCGGGGGCGTCCATCGTCTTCATCTGGGCTTTCACCGAGCTCGGCGTGCCGCTGGTTTTCGACTACGCGCGGGTCGCGCCAGTGCAGATTTTCGACGGGCTCAAAGGACTGGATAGAAACCCGATTCCCTACGCGCTGACCGCCGTGCTGCTGATCGTCGCCGCCGGGGTTTTCGCGGTGTCGAAACTCGTCATGGGCCGCTCGCCGCTTGGCACCGCGCCGCGGCCGAAGGGTTGCTCGTCGGCGTTGCGCGTCGGTGGCTGTAAATCGGCGGGCTGCTGCTTGTTCTTTCTCGGCGTGTTCTTCATCGCTGCGATTCCGCATCTCGGCGTGGTGCTGCTTTCCGTCGCGGGCCGCTGGTATGGCACGGTGATTCCCGACGAGCTGACGATGCGCCACTACATCGAGGCGCTCGGCAACGGGCTGGTCGTCCCATCCATCCAGAACAGCCTGCTTTACGCCGGTTGCGCGACGGGGGGCGCGCTGGTCATCGGGCTGTCGGTCGCCTGGGTGCTCGTGCGCTCGGATTTGAAATCCCGCGGATTTCTCGATGCGGTGGTGATGTTGCCGCTCGCCGTGCCGGGGTTGGTGATGGCCTTCGGCTACCTCGCGCTTTCGCAGGAGGGAAAGGCGTTTCATTTCCTCGTCGGGGCAGGTGGCAGCCCGTTTCTTTTGATCGTCGTGGCTTATGCCTTCCGCAGGCTTCCCTATATCGTTAGGTCGGCGGTCGCAGGTCTTCAGCAGAGCAATCCGGCGCTCGAAGAAGCCGCGAAATCGCTCGGTGCCACGCCGCTGCGGACGCTCCGCCGGATTTCCATTCCGCTCATCGGCGCGAACCTCGCCGCCGGGGCGATCCTCGCGTTCGCGTTCGCCATGCTGGAGGTCAGCGACAGTCTGATCCTCGCCCAGCAAGCGCAGCATTACCCGATCACCAAGGCGATTTACACGTTGCTGAGCACGCTCGGAAACGGCACCGAACTCGCCGCCGCGCTCGGCGTGTGGGCGATGGTTTTCCTCTCCGTGGCCATCATGGGAGCCGCCGTGCTCGGTGGGAAACGCGGCGGTTTGTTCAAGGTCTGAGAGGTGCGCTTGCACGGTCTGCGATGCTGTAGCCGCGCTGATGCGAGGTCAGGCGGGCTGCTGTTGGGAAATGCAGTGGAGGGTGCCGCCTTCTTCGACGAGGTCCAGGCAGTCGATGCCGGTGATCTCGCGGTCCGGGAACAACTCGCGGAGCAGGCCGAGGGCGCGGTCGTCGTTTTTCTTCTGGCGGAACGTCGGGACTAACACGCCGCCGTTGACGATCAGGAAATTCACGTAGGAGGCGGGTAGCACGGGGAGCCGCCAGCCGGCGACTTCGCAGGCCTCGGGGAGGGGGATTTCCAGGATGTCGAAGGCGCGTCCGTTCGGCCCGGTGAAGGCGCGCAGGCGGCTGAGGTTCTCGCCGAGGATTTGTTGGTTGGATCCGCCGTGGTCGATGCAGGCGAGGATGGTTTGCGGATCGATGAAACGGGCGAGGTCGTCGATGTGGCCGTCGGTGTCGTCGCCCTCGATGCCTTGTTTGAGCCAAAGGATTTCCGAAACGCCGAGGCCATCGCGGAGGCGTTGTTCGATTTGCTCGCGGTTGAGGTGGGGGTTCCGGTTAGGATTGAGCAACACCGCTTCGGTGGTGAGGAGTTGGCCGGCGCCGTTGATTTCGATGGCCCCGCCTTCGAGGATCATTCCGCCTTTGAAACAGCGTTTGGCGAGCGACGCGGCGATCCGTCCGGGGATGGCGTTGTCTTGGTCCCACGGTGGGAATTTTCCGCCCCACGCGTTGAATTCCCAGTCGGTCACCGCCACCTCGCCGGTGCCGGTGTGCTTCACGAAGATCGGCCCGTGGTCGCGGCACCAGACGTCGTTGTGCGGGTGATCGAAAAGCTGCACCCGCTCCGGCACCGCTTTCGCGCGGTTGCAGGCGGCGGCGATGGCGGCGTGGTCCGCGCCCGGTGCGTTGATCCGCACCGGCTCGAAGCGCGAGATGGCGGCGGCGATTTCTGCGAATTTCGCCCACATCATTTCCCGCTTCGCCCCGCCCCAATGCCGGGGGTCGTCCACCGGCCAGGAAAGCCACACCGCCTCCTGCGGCGACCATTCGGGAGGCATCGAAAATCCAGCGGCGGCAGCAGTCATGCGCGGAAGATGAACGAATCGCGGCGGATTGATCCAGCATTCATTCTTTCCAACGTAGCGGCGATCACCGGTCGCCGCGAGTCGGTGTGAAATGAATGAATGCGCGGAGACCGGTGATCTCCGCTACGCGGCCTTGCGGTGGCGGAGGCGGTCGATGATCACGGCGATGATGATGACCGTGCCCGCGATGACTTCGGTCCATGGGGTGGGGATGCCGTTGAGGACGCAGCCGGTGCGGATGGTGGTCATCAGTAATGCGCCGATCAACGCACCTAACACTGTTCCCTCGCCGCCTGACAGACTGGCTCCGCCAATGACCACGGCTGCGATGATGTCGAGCTCCATGCCCATCGCTGTGGTGGGATCGCCTTGCGAAGACTTGGCCATGTTCATGACCGCAGCGAGGCCGGCGAAGGCACCGCTGATCATGTAAACGAGGATTTTCACCTTGGCGACGTTGATCCCGCATAGGGTGGCGGTTTGTTCGTTAGAGCCGACCGCGAAGATATGCCTGCCGAAGCGGGTGTAGCGCAGGATCAGCGAGAAAAGAACGACTAACATTACCATCAGCCATACGCCCCACGGGATGCCCGCGCCGCCCATCCAAGGTTTGTAAACTGTGACATCGAAGGGAAGGTTGACTGGCGTCCCCTGGGTTGCGATTTTTCCCGCGCCTCGGAAAATCTGCATGGTTCCGAGGGTGATGATGAATGGAAGGAGCCGCAGTCCCACCGTGAGGCTGCCGTTGACCAGTCCGCAGAGGCCACCCAAGGCGATGGTACCGAAGAAGACCACTGGCGCGGAGGTGTGGGTGACCAGCGTGGCCGCGAAAACCCCGCATAGCGCGATGATCGAGCCGACGGATAGATCGATCCCGCCCGCGATGATGATCAGGGTCATGCCAATGGCGGCGGTGCCGACGATGACCGTTTGCGTGAGCAAGCTGAGCAGCACGTCTTGGGTGAACATTGCGGAATTCATCATCCCGAAAATCGTATAAACCACGAGCAGGGCGATGAACGGGCCAAGGAGAGTGAGGGCGGATTTTAAACGGGTCGAGGTCATGGATCAGGGTAAATCGGAGGTTTTTCCGGTGGCGACGAGCATCACGTCGTGAGGCGTTAGTTTTTCGACGGGCACAGCGCGGGTGAGTTTGCCCTGGCTCATCACCGCGATGCGGTCGCAAACGCCAAAGAGTTCGGGAAGGTAGCTGGAAATCATGATCACGGCACGCGGGCGAACTGGATCGGCAACGACCTCGTTGATCGCCTCGTAGATGCGCGCTTTCGCCGCGATGTCGATGCCGCGGGTGGGTTCGTCTAGCAGAAGTATATCCACGTCGTGTTCGAGCAAGCGGGCAAAGGCGGCTTTCTGTTGGTTTCCGCCAGACAGCGCGCCGATGGGCTGGGCTGGCCCTTGGCACTTGATGCCGAGACGATCGATCCAGAGGGAAGTGGCCGCGCGTTGTTTTTTGGGAGAAACGCTTCCGCCGCTCCCGAAGCGTTCGAGGCAGGTGAGCGTGACGTTGTCGGCGATGGAGAGATTCAGCGCGAGACCTTCTTCCTTGCGGTTTTCGCTGAGCAGGCCGAGGCCCTGCTGCCAGCGCATCCGCGGCGTGGCCGGTCCGGATTTTCCGCCGATGATGACTTCTCCGGATTTGACGTCATCCAGACCGAAGAGCGCCCGCAGGAACTCGGTGCGTCCGGAGCCGACCAGTCCCGCGATGCCGACGACTTCGCCGCGATGAAGATCGAGGTTGAGGGATTGGGGTTTATCAACACCCGTTAGGCCGCGGATTTCCAACAGCTTTTCGCCAGGTTGGTGATGGGTCCGGGGGTAGAGATCCTTCACGTCGCGGCCGACCATCATGGAAACGACTTCCTCGGGAGTGACGGTGGCCACATCCCGGGTGCCGACGACTGAGCCGTCGCGCAAGACGGTTAGACGGGAGGCCAGACGCTTCACTTCCTCCAGGAAATGGGAAATATAGATGATGGAAATTCCCTGCGCCTTCAGCCGGTCGATCAGGGCGAACAGCCGCTCGATATCCTTCTGGGCCAGCGAGGAGGTCGGTTCGTCGAAGACCAGCAGTTTGCAACCCATCGCCAGCGAGCGGCCGATTTCCACGAGCTGCAGCGCGGAAACAGATAGATTTCCAGCGAAGGTGTCCGGCTTGATGTCCGGATGATCGAAATGGGCGAGAGCTTCCAGCGCGCGGGCACGCATCGCCTTGCGATCCACGAAGGGGCCGCGCATCGGCTCCATGCCGAGCACGATGTTCTCTTCCACCGTGAGATGCGGAGCGATGGAAAGTTCCTGATAGATCATGCCCACGCCGCCCGCCCGCGCGTCGAGCGGATTGCGCGGGTGGTAGGGTTTTCCGTCGATCTCCATTTCACCGCTGTCCGGTAGGTAGGCACCTGACAGAATTTTCATCAGGGTGCTTTTGCCCGCGCCATTCTCCCCGACGAGGGCATGGACCTCGCCTGGCAGAACTTCCAGATCCACCTGCCCGAGGGCGATGGTGGGGCCGAAAGTCTTGCGGATTGCCCGCATGACAAGGCGTGGGAGGGGAGGGGACATTGAGTTGAGAGTGAGCACTGATCACTCGGCACTTCTTATGGCAACTGCGACTTGATGAGCGCGGCGGTCTTTGGCTCGGCCATGTTTTCCGTAGTCACGAGAGTGGCTCCGGTGTCGATGACGGCCTCGACCTTCTCGCCCTTCAGCTTGGCGACGGCGGTCTTCACGCCGAGGTAGCCCATGTTGACAGGGTCTTGCAGGATGGTGCCGTTCATCTCGCCTTTCTTGAGCGCATCGATGAAGGTGGCATCGCAATCGAAGCCGACAAACTTAACTTTTCCTGCTAGATTCTTACCGCGCAGGGCTTGGAGCATTCCGTAGGTGTTCGTCTGGTTGCTGCAGAACAGGCCTTGGATCGAGAGTCCATCACCTTCCGCGAGGCGGGTCAGGAGATTGGTGGCGACGTCCTGGGCCTGACTGGCCGTGGCTCCTGAAAATTGCTCGGCACTGACCACTTCGATGCCGGGTGATTTTTTGATTTCCTCAAGGAATCCTTCCTCACGCTGATCGGTGGAGGCGCTGCCCTGCATGTAGCGGAGCACGGCCACCTTGCCTTTTCCCGAGAGGAGCTCGGAAATACGGCGGGCGGCGATGCGGCCACCCTCGCGGTTGTCGGTGGCGACGTAGCTGGTGATGAAGCCGGCGCTGTCGGCGAGGCCGGAGTCGATGATGACTACGGGCTTGCCTTTTTCCGCGACGGTTTTGGTTGAATCGCGCAGGGCCACGGCATCGAGCGGGGCGAGCACGATGGCGTCGTTTTGCAGGGCTTGGTTGGTGACCAGGTCGATCTGTTGCGAGCGATCATCCTCGCGTTGAGGGCCGATGAAGGTGACCTTGACGTCGAGTTCGGCAGCGGCTTTTTCCGCACCGGCTTCGACAGATTTCCAATAGATGTGGGTGGTGCCTTTCGGGATGACGGCGATGCTGAGTTGACCCGACTTGGCGGATTTATTGCAGCTGACGAGAACCGTGGAAAGAGCGAGTGCGATTATGGTGATGGGCTTCATGGTGGGATGTGGGGAATTATGTTGTTTGGTGATGGGTTGACTAGATTTTTCCGTAGAGCGGGCCGTAGTTCGCGCAGGCACGGAAATCCGCCCCCTCGAGGTCGGCGGTGCCGAAGGAGGTCCAGGCACTCGGGCGGAAGACGCGGTCCTCGGCAATGTTGTGCATATAAACGGGGATGCGCAGCATCGAGGCGAGTGTTAGGTAAAGGTGGCCGACGTGGCCGCAGGTCATCACGCAGTGGTTGGCTCCCCAGTGGTTCATCACTTCGTAGGCGCTGGTGAACGCGCCTTTTCCGGTCAGAATCGGTGCGAACCAAGTGGTCGGCCAGGTCGGGTTGGTGCGTTGGTCGAGCGCGTCATGCACGTCGTCTGGTAGATCGACGGTGTAACCTTCCGCCACTTGCAGCGCGGGTCCGATGCCGCCGACGAGGTTGAGGCGGATCATCGTTGCCGGCATGCCGCCGCGGGTGCGGTAGCGGGTGCTGAGTCCGCCGCCGGGGAAATATTCGGTGATGGACGGGTGCCAGGTGGTGGCCTTGAGGCATTTTTCCACTTCGGCATCTGAAATTTCCCAGAAGGGTTTCATCGTCGGCTTACCATCTTTTTCCTGCTCGCCGGTGCCGTCGAGCGCGGCAGGGCCGGAGTTGATCAGGTGGAGGATGCCGTCGCCGATGAGCGGATGGCTGACTTTCTTGCCGCTGGCGGTTTCGATCGCGTCAAGGCTCCAGTAGGTGCGAAGATCGGCGAAGATCTGGGCGGTGTTAGTCAGGAGGTGGCCGAAGAGCATGCCTGCACCGTTGAGTGCGTCGTTTTCGGTGGCGACGATGTAAGGGGCGCGCTTGCCGTTCCAGTCGAAGGAGGAGTTGAGGATGGCTTCGAGGAAATCACCGTTAGGAAAGTGGTCGGTCCACTGGCGCTGGCCTTGGAAGCCGGAAGCGATGGCGTTGTGGCCGTGCGCTTGCTCGCCAAGTCCCATTTCCGCGAGCTTGTGATTTCCGATCATCAGGTCGCGGGCGATCAGCGCCATTTTCACGCTGTCCTCCCATTCCTTGTCGATCTGCGCGCGGCTGCGGGTGGTGGTGGGGGAATTGTAGTCTTTTCCTTCCGGGCAGTTTTTCCTCACCCAGGCGAGCGCCTTTTCGTATTCGGCTGGGTCGTATTGGCCCTTGCTCATGCGGCCGACGAACTCGGTCATATCGATGGTTTCGACACGCATGCCGAGCCATTTTTCCCACATCGCTGGATCGACGACCGAGCCGGCGATGCCCATGGAGGTGCCGCCCATCGAGAGGTAGCTTTTGCCGCGCATCAGGGCGACCGTGAGTCCGCAGCGGACGAAGGAAAGCAGCTTGCCGCGCACGTCGGCGGGGATCTCGGTGTCGGTGGCGGATTGCACGTCCTTGCCGTAAATCCCGAAAGCGGGCAGGCCCTTTTGGGTGTGTCCGGCAAGCACGGCTGCCAGATAGACCGCGCCGGGGCGTTCGGTGCCGTTGAAGCCCCACACCGCCTTCGGCAAATGCGGGTCCATGTCCATCGTCTCCGAGCCGTAGCACCAGCACGGGGTGACCGTCAGCGAGACGCCGACATTGGCGGTTTTGAACTTGTCCGCGCAGTCGGCGGCCTCCTTCACGCCGCCGATGCAGGTGTCGGCGATGACGCACTCGACGGGCGTGCCGTCCGGATAGCGCAGCTCCGCGGCGATCAACGCGGCGACCGCCTGTGCCTGCTGCATGGTGCGTTCTTCAAGCGACTCGCGGACGCCGCCGAGCCGACCGTCGATGGCCGGACGAATGCCGATTTTTGGATAAGACGATGGTTTCATAAGAATGGTTTTCAAGAGCTGGGCCGGACCGAGATATGGCAGCCAATCAGGATTTGTCAGCCTGAAATTTCAGATGGATACGAAATCCGTGTGGTATTGGGACTCGCGGCTTCCGGTCAGCTCCGGCGCATGATGATTCTATGATCAAATGCAGATTATTGTCTTGAATGGGGTTGGAGATTTGAGGTGAATCCTGCCCATGGAAAACGTCCAGACCGCCACTTCTTTCGTCTCGCACGAGGTCGAGTCGTCGCGCTTGTTTTTTCTCGATCCAATCGAGGACGAGAGTTTCGCAGTGGTCTTCGGCGGCTTCGAACGATGCTCGGCGGACTACCGGATCGACCGCCGCGACTTCCCGTGGTATTCGCTGGAGTTCGTGAGTCACGGCTCCGGGAAGCTGCGGTTAGGAGACGTCGAGGCGGAGTTGGTGCCGGGGAGTTTCTATATTTACGGGCCGTCGGTTCCCCACACCATCGAAACCTCGCCGGACCATCCGCTGGGTAAGTATTTCGTGGGATTCACCGGCACCGAGGTCGAGGATTTTCTGGAGCGCTACGACGTGCGGCCCGGATTCATTTCCCGCTGCGTCAAGGGCGAGCCGCTCCGGCGGGCCTTCGACACGCTGATCGACCGCGGAATCCGCAAGTCCAGGCTCGCGCGTCCGCTTTGTGCGACCATCACCCGCCAGTTGCTGCTGATGTGCCGCGATGACGCCGCGGAACCCGTCAGCACCGACACCCCGGCATACCTGACGTATGCGCGCTGCCGGGAGTTCATCGAGCGGAATTTCCTCCAGATCACCATGCTTGACGCCATCGCGAAAGCCTGCGAGGTGGACGCGCCCTACCTCTGCCGCCTCTTCGCCCGCTTTCACGACGAGAGTCCCTATCAATTTTTAACCCGCCTGCGGATGGGGCGCGCCTCGCGTATTTTGCTGGAGAGCGACGCCTCGGTGAAATCGGTGGCCGCCGCGCTCGGATTTAAGGACGCGTTCCATTTCTCGCGTGTTTTCAAATCCGTCCACCACGTCCCGCCGTCCCGTTTCCGGCAGTCGATGCACCCGCAGTGGCCGTCTTGAATGCGGATTGACGAAGTGGTTCGAAACAGGAAAATGACGCCATGCTTCAAACCGGTATTTTAAATCCTCACGTTCTTGATCTGCTTGCCCGCATCCGTCACACCAATACGCTGGTGATCGCGGATTGGGCGTTTCCCTTCTGGCCGGAAATCGAGACGGTCGATATCTCGCTGACCCACGGAATTCCCACCGTGCTCGACGTGCTCGATCTGCTGACACCCGTTTTCAAGATCGGCCGGATCTGGCAGGCGGAGGAGTTCGTGGCGACTAACACGCCGGAATCCGTCGCCCGCTTCGCGAAATCCTTCGGCCAAATCCCGCTGACCCGCGAGGCCCACGTTGATTTCAAAAAGCGCGTGCCGCACGCCATCGGACTGATCCGCACCGGCGATCCGACGCCCTACGGCAATCTCATACTGGAGTCGGAGTGAGGTGGTTTTCTACGCGATCAGGGTATGGAGAAGTGGCCGGTTTGTGGCATTCTCGTTTCCGTAAGGGATAGCACATCAGCCCCCCAAAGGGCCCGCGGGCGTCGGAACAAGGGATCCGACGCCCGCGGTTTTTTATGCCTGAAGGTCAGGACGGTTTCTGATTTTTTTTGAAATTTGCCTTGCGGGGGTAAGAAGTTTATGCGAACTGGTTATCACAGTGAGCGAAGTATTCATCTAGGTGAATAACTAACTCATCTGATATTTCCTGGTTTCAGTTGGGCGCCGCAAAAATTTCGATCGAGTTCCGGGGGGAAATCGGTCGGATGGTGGAGGTCCGCTGAAACTCTTTGGGGGGAATGTGCTTTAAAAAGGCGTGGACCGGCAACGGCCCACGTCTTTTTTCGTTTTGCGAACGAGTCACGGGCGGTTGATTTTCAACCGGATAAAGCGCCGCTCGGCCTCGTTCGAGGGGATGAAATCACTGGCGGCGAAGTTGCTTGCGGTGTTGACGGTGGGCGTGACGGATTGCCAGGTCGTTAAATCAGCAGTGACTTCCGCCGTCCAAAGAATGTCGGTGGCCGCGGTGTTTTTGGAGCTGGCGATCGTCAGGTAGCCGCCGGATTGGCCGGTGGCGACGGGGGAAATGCTGGCCAACTTGGGAGGGAGCGCGAGGGCATATTCGAGCAAATTGGCCAGGCTGTCGCGGTCCGGATCGGCCGTTTCGCTGCTGATCGCGGGAGTGGTGAGTTCGGAATTTGAAAAATTTGCGAAACGCCAGGCATCGAAGGGTTTGTCCTGAATCGTGATCGCCGCCGATTGCGCGGCGTCGCGGACGAGGGCGAAATCCGCGGCGATGGCCAAGGTGACGGTCCTGTTGCCTTGGGCGAGATTATCCGCGATGGGGACGATTTGCAGCGTGGTCGATGTCTGACCGGCGGCGAGGGTGACGCTGGCGGGGAGTATCTGGAAATGCGTGCCCGAAATGGCGCTGCCGCCGACGGTGATGGGGACGAAAAGCGGAAGCGCGGTGTCGCCGGTGCGGGTGATGGTGACGAGCCCGGCTTGCAGGTCGATTTCGCGGGCGGTGGCACTGGTCGCGGCGACCGTCACAGCGGGAAGGCTGTGCCAGGCGAGAGCGTAGGGCGTGGAGGTGGATGAGGTGCTTTCGACGACGAGCGCGTAGTTGCCGGGCGGCAGCGCGGATTGGTAAACGAGCTCGACGTTGTCCACGCTGCTGAGGCTCGCGGCGACTTCGGAGCCGAGGGCGAATCCGCTGGCTTGATAGAGGCGGAGGTTGAGGTTTGAGAGGGTGGTGCTCCAGGTGTTGGAACCTGATTTTGAGACAACCCGGTGCCAGGTGAGGGCCGCGCTGAACGGGGTGGAAGGCGCGCCGGCGGGGATGTTGAAGAAGTAGGTTTTCGGCGAACCGGCGGCAACGGATTCGGCGTCCCAGCCTCGGGGTTTGCGCAAGGTGCTGGTCGATGCGGTTTCCCGGCCGGCCCGCAGCGCGTTGTAGGCGTGGCAGATGTTGAGCTCGCCGGCGCCGTAGCGGAGGTCGAGCGGACGGGTGGGTGTGTTGGACCAGGAGGGGACCGTGTTTTTGGTCGCGGTGGCGAGCAGCAGGGATTTGATGACGCGGGGTTTGTCCGCGCCAGCCAAGGAGTAGGGAGCTGCCGCGAGTTTCGAGTAAAGCAGCCCGGCGGCGCTTGCGACCATCGGCGTGGTCCAGCTGGTGCCGTCTTCCGGAGCGGCACTCGGCGCGACGATGTCGGGCTTGATTCTTCCTGCATCTCCGGAGGTGATGAAATCGAGGGTCGTGAATCCGGCACTGTGCCCGTTGTCGTCGCGGCCGACCGAGATGGTGTGGTAGCTTTGACCGAGGATTGCGGGAAGGATCGTGCTGTTGCCGTTGTTGACGCCGACCACGCTCACGAATCCATCACGGTTGATGGCGAAATCGAGTCGCCGGTTGATTTCCGTCGCGTCAGCTTCTGTGAAATTCGGGTCGAGGGTTCCGATCCAGCTGTGGTTCTGAACGGCGTGGGATTCCGTATCAGGCGGACTGTTGCTGCCTGTGTTGAGAAAGCCCCCACCGATCCAGCTGTTCGCATTGTAAAGACCGACCGGGCAGTTGCCGGCAACGAGGCTGGTGGTGTTGCCGTAGAAATTGGTGGCGACATGCTGGGCGTGGCTGCTGATACCAGAAGCGCCGGACAGGTGAGTGAATGTTTTTCCGGCGAAGAGGGCGTTCGCGGTATCCGGCTCGAAACTGCCCAAGGCTTCGGGTACCTCAACTTGCGTAAATCCTTGGTTGGGAGCCGCGGGTAGTTCGGCGGCAGCGAGGAGCTTGAGCCGTGTGTAGCCGATTTCATCCCGCCAGTCCGCCGAAAGCGGGGTGGCCCCGATCAGGCAAAAGCAGGCGCCGACCGTCGTTCTGACTCGGATTTTCACGAATGGATGGGTTTGGGCACCTGGCCGAGGCGCTCCAGACTACAGCGGCATGCCAAGCGGTCAAGGGCTTTTGAAAATAGAACAAGCGATGAATTGCCACAAACCGCATTCTTGTTTAACCTGTGGCAAACTAACGGCCATGGGACTCGAAAAAATCACTCAAAAACTCCAGGAAGCGCTCCAGTCGGCGCAAAGCATCGCTTCCAAATCCGCTCACTCCGAGTTGAAGAGCCTGCACGTCCTGCTCGCCCTGCTCCAACAGGAAGGAGGCATCACCACCCCGATCCTGCAAAAAGCCGGCGTGGACATCCCTCGCCTCAAAGCCTCCGTCGCCGCCGCGCTCGCCCGCGAACCGAGCGTCCAGGGCGCTTCCACCCAGCCGCAAATCAGCGTCGGTCTCCGCTCCACGCTCGATGCCGCCGACGCCGCCCGCGAATCGCTCGGCGACGACTATCTCAGCGTCGAGCATTTCATCCTCGGCTCCTTGAAAGGGGACTCGCCGGCTGGCAAGCTGCTCAAGGAAGCAGGCTTGGATGAAAAGAAAGCCCGCGAAGCCATCACCGGCGTCCGCGGTTCGCAGAAAGTCACCGACGACTCACCCGAGGGAAAATATCAGACCCTCGAAAAATACGGCACCGACCTCACCGCTCGCGCCCGCGAGGGAAAGATCGATCCGGTCATCGGCCGCGACCATGAAATCCGCCGCGTGCTCCAGGTGCTTTCCCGCCGCACCAAGAACAACCCGGTCCTCATCGGCGAGCCCGGCGTCGGCAAGACCGCCATCGTCGAGGGCCTCGCCCGCCGCATCGTCTCGGGCGACGTGCCGGACTCGATGAAGGACAAGCGGATCATCGCCATGGACCTCGGCGGCATGTTAGCCGGTGCCAAATACCGCGGCGAGTTCGAGGAACGGCTCAAGGCGTTCCTCAAGGAAGTCACCGATTCCGAGGGTCAGATCATCCTCTTCATCGACGAGCTCCACACCATCGTCGGCGCCGGAGCCAGCGAGGGCGCGGTCGATGCTTCTAACCTGCTCAAGCCCCAGCTCGCCCGCGGCGAGCTTCGCACCATCGGCGCGACCACGCTCAATGAATACCGCAAGTATATCGAAAAGGACGCGGCGTTAGAGCGTCGTTTCCAGCCGGTCATGGTCGGCGAGCCTTCGGTGGAAGACTCCATCGCCATTTTGCGCGGGCTCAAGGAGCGCTACGAAGTCCACCACGGCGTTCGCATCCAGGACGGCGCGCTGGTCGCCGCCGCCGTTCTATCAGACCGTTATATTTCCGGCCGTTTCCTGCCGGACAAAGCCGTCGATCTCATCGACGAAGCCGCCGCCCGCCTGAAGATCGAGCTCGACTCGATGCCCACCGAGATCGATGTGCTGGAGCGCCAGATTCTCCAGTTGGAAATGGAGAAAAAAGCCCTCGAAAAAGAGACCGATAAGGCTTCCATTACCCGCCTTGAAAAGGTCAAGGAGGAGCAGGCGAATCTCCGCGAGAAATCCTCCGGCCTGATGGCGCAGTGGCGGAATGAAAAGGCGATCATCGATCAGGTCCGCGCCGCCCAGGAAAAAATCGAGACGCTCAAGAACGAAGTCGAGCGCGCCCAGCGCATCGGCGATCTCACGAGAGCCTCGCAGATCACCTACGGCGACCTGCCCGGAGCCCACGGCGAATTGGAAGCCGCCAAGGACCAGCTTCACTCGCTCCAGACGCAAGGCGCGCTGCTGACGGAAGAGGTCACCGAGGATGACATCGCCCGCATCGTTTCCTCGTGGACCGGCATTCCGGTGAACCGCTTGCAGGAAGGCGAGAAACAGAAACTTGTCACCATGGAGCAGCGGCTCGGCGAGCGAGTCGTCGGCCAGAAAAAGGCGATCAAAGCGGTGGCCAACGCCGTCCGCCGCGCCCGCGCCGGGCTTAAGGACGAGAACCGCCCGCTCGGCTCGTTCATTTTCCTCGGCCCCACCGGTGTCGGCAAAACCGAGCTATCCAAAGCGCTCGCCGAGTTCCTGTTCGACGACGAGGGCGCGATGGTCCGCATCGACATGTCCGAATACATGGAAAAGCACAGCGTCGCCCGGCTCATCGGCGCGCCTCCCGGCTACGTCGGCTACGAGGAAGGCGGCCAGCTCAGCGAGCGGGTCAGGCGCAAGCCCTATTCCGTCGTGCTCTTCGACGAGATCGAAAAGGCCCACCCGGATGTCTTCAACGTCCTGCTCCAAGTCCTCGACGACGGCCGCATCACCGACGGCCAGGGCCGCACCGTGGACTTCCGAAACACCGTGCTGATCATGACATCTAACATTGGATCGCAATACATCCTCCACGAGGAAAACGCCGAGCAGCGCGAAGCCAAAGTCACCGAAGCCCTCCGCGGGCATTTCCGCCCCGAGTTCCTCAACCGCATCGATGAAATCATCATTTTCGATCGCCTCGAGCGCGAGGACATCACCATCATCGTCGATCTCCAGCTCACCCGCGTCCGCCAGCGCCTCGCCAAACAAGGCCTCGCACTCGCCCTCACCGAGGCCGCCAAGGAGCACATCGGCAGTCTCGGCTACGACCCGGTTTACGGTGCCCGCCCGCTGAAGCGCGTCATCCAGCACCTCCTGCTAGACCCACTCAGCCTCGACGTGCTAGAAGGCAAGTTCAACGACGGCGACGTGATCCAAGCCGACTTGGATGACGGTCAGATCGTGTTCCGCAAGTGACGTGCCTTCGCGATGGCGGTGTTTTTCAAAGGCATGACGCCTGCGGAAATCGCGGCTCTCACCCGTGCGATGATAGAGAGCGGCGACTGTTTTTCCCACCGCCCCGGCCATCCGCCGGTGGTGGACAAGCACTCGACCGGCTCGTTCTCGACGTGAAATTCGGCAGCGGGGCCTTCATGCGGACGCGGCAGGACGCCGAGGCGCTCGCAGCCAGCATGGTTGCCGTGGGCAAGGAAATGGGCGTGGAAGTTCATGCCATCCTGAACCCGATGAACGAGCCGACGGGACGCGCGGTGGGAAATGCACTCGAAGTCTTCGAGGCGCTCGAATGCCTCGACGGCGGTGGCCCGGCGGACTTGCGCGAGATCGTGCTCGATTTGTCGGAGAAAATTGCCGGCGTTTCACGCGCCGAGTTGGAACGTCTGCTCGACGATGGCAGCGCCCGCGGCAGGTTCGATCAACTGGTCGCCGCCCAATGTGGAAGTCCCGCCGATTTACCGCGCCTCGGGGAAATCCAAAAGGCCCCGCTCATCCGCGAGGTCATCGCCTCGGCGGGCGGCGTCGTTTCCCGGGTGGATGCCGGGTTGGTCGGCCAAGCGGCGCTCCAGCTTGGGGCAGGGCGGGTGAAGGCGACCGACGGCGTGGATTTCTCGGTCGGCTTCGACAAATTCGTGAAATGCGGCCAGCCGATCCACGCGGGCCAGGCGGTTTGCCGGATTCACACCCGCGCGACGGAGGATTCCGACATGGCGGAGGCGATGATCGAAAAAGCCGTCAAAATCTCGGCGCTTTGACAGGGTCCCTACATTAGGGAGAGGAGTTGTTCAAGATAGTCGGAGTCGTGGGTGGCTCGGAGTTCGCGTTTGGGCAGGCTCTTGCGTTTCTTGCCTTCGAAGGGCATGCGGTTGTGGGCGTTGAGGGCCATCCGGCGCAGGATGGAGT
>CAMDLP010000065.1 GCA_945901795.1 Akkermansia muciniphila
TTGATCGGGACGGTGTAGTAGGAGCGGCGGCCTTGGCAAAGGGATTTGAACTGGAGGGCTAGGGCGACGAGCGATTTCCCGGAACCGGTGGGGGTGTTGAGGATGACGTTGTTGCCGGCGAAGAGTTCGAGGATGGCTTCTTCCTGGTGGTCGTAGGGCTCGGTGTCCGTGGCGGTGAGGTAGTCGAGGAAGGCGTTGAGGATGTCGTCCGGGGTGGGGTTTTCGGGGAGGTTTTTGCGGCTTAGCGGGGCGGACATCTGATGAACATTGAACATCGAACGCCCAACATTGAACATTGAAATAAGAGGAAGAGTGGAGCGCAAAGAAGCGGGGGCAATGGATTTCTCCAGCGGACATTGATTTCAAAGGTGGCGGCAGCAAGCAAATCGACCACATACTGGGAAATTACTATTATTGAGCCTACTACTGGTTCGGCGGGTATTTCTGGAGCTTCCGTTGGAGCGACCTCCGGTGCAGTCCCAGCGCTTCCGCCGCTCGACTGATATTTCCGCCATGGTCGTGGAGGACCCGCTGGATGTGTTCCCATTCGAGACGTTCGAGCGATGGAGGCTGATAGTTTTCGCATTCCGGCGTGCTTGACCGGGAGCCATACAGGACGGCGAAAATCTGCTCGGCGTCGGCCGGTTTCGTCAGGTAGTCGATGGCTCCGGCACGCACGGCTTCGATGGCGGTGGCGATGCTCCCGTAGCCGGTGAGGATCACCGCGCGGATGCCCGGATGTTCGTCGATCAGGCGTTTCAGGCACTCCAGTCCGTCGCCGGGCATGCGCAGGTCGAGCACGGCGGCTTGTGGCGAGAAATCGCGGGCGACCCGGACGCCGGAGTCCGTGTCTCCCGCTGTCGCAGTTTCGTAGCCAGCTTCCCGGAACGAGCGGGCGAGTCGCTCCCGATAGATTGTATCGTCATCGACGATGAGGATGCGCTGGAAAGGTTGTGTGGTCATTCAAGGCCGGGTTTGACGGGCAGTGTGAGGGTGGCGCAGGTGCCTCCGCCGACGGATGGCAGCAGGGTGCAGGAACCGCCGAGGTGGCCGGTTAGCGTCTGGACGAGAAACAGCCCGAGCCCCATGCCGGACTGATCCTGTTTCGTAGTGAAAAACGGCTGGCCGATCCTGCTGCGGAGATGGGCGGGTATGCCCGGCCCGTGGTCGGTCACTCGGAAGACTATTTCATCCGGCTCTTGGATGCGGATTTCGAGGGTGACCGGCTTTACAGAGGAATCGGCCTCGCAGGCATTTTCGATCAGCACGACGAGCGCTTGAAGGATGGCTCGCGTGGATAGTAGCAGCGGAAATCCCTGGGTGCGGTCATCGATCCTCACCCGCCCGAACATGGCGGCGGAGAGGTGCTTCTCTAACTGCCCGCAGAGCGTGGCGGCGGTGCATGGCTCCGGGGATTCGCCGGTCCGGCGAGTGGAGCGGCGATCAAGCCGGTCGAGAATCTGGCGGCATCGGTCCACCTCGCTGCGGATGAGGCGGGCATCTTCCTGCCAAGCCGGGGCCGCGCCTTGGCGCTGGAGCGAGCGTTCCAGGTCCTTGCTGGCAATGGCGATGGTGCCTAACGGCGAGCCGAGTTCGTGGGCGACTCCGGCCGCGAGAGTCGCCAATGCTTGGAATCGGCTGGCTGCGGTGACCTGGCGCTCCGCCTCGGCGAGCGCCACTTCCCGCTCGCGGAGCTGCCGGTTCATACGGTGGACGAAGAATGCGATGCAGGCGGCGATAAGCAACAGCGAGACTCCCCAGCCAGTCAGGAAAACGGAATAGGTCAGCCTGCCGTCATTCACAACCCAGGGTGGCCCCTCGAACGGAATGTGGAAATACCAGAGAACCATCACTTCCACCGTGGCCAGTCCCAGCAACGCACAAAGCGATTTCCCGGACAAAGTCATGGCCGCTAGCGCAACAAGTAGCAGATAGAATCCGACAAAGGGATTGTGCACGCCTCCGGAGGAGTAGAGCATCATTGTGAGTATCAACGTGTCGCCGAAGATCAGCGCATTCATCATAGCCCTGCATTTTTCACTGTTGCCATCGAGGCAGTCGTGCAGCAGGTGGTTGGAAAACACCGTGGCCATCAGCCCGGAGATCAGCGCCCACCATGGGAGTTCCAACCGGAAAATGAACGCCGCCACCACCAAGGCGATCATTTGCCCGATGGCCGCCACCCACCGCAGGCGCAAGGTCCAGCGGAGCAGCAACGACGCGACGGGAAGTGGTGATTTGTGGGTGATGGGCGGAGTCTAAGCGGACCGGGCGGGCGCCGTCGCGCCAGAAACTGCGGAAGTTGCTGCGGTGTATTGTCGCAGGGGGAACGCAGCCATAGGCATCTGCGCCTGCTGCGACATTCCGCCACATTTACGGATGGAAAATCGCGGGTAAAAGCGGGACATGGATTTCCCACCCTACTATCTCGACCATATCGCGGGCGGTCGCCTGATCATCGGCCTGATCGCCTGCCTTCACGTGCTGATCAATCACCCGCTGGCCGTGGGTGCCTATCCGCTCCTGACCTTCATGGAATGGTGGGCGCACAAGCGCAACCGCCCGGACATCGACCGCCTCGCCTACCGCATCACCTTCGTCGTCTTCATCGTGACTACGACCGTGGGCGCTCTAACCGGTGTTGGGATCTGGCTATCCACCTCGTTGTTCGCGCCCTTCGGAATTGGCAGTCTGCTGCGGGTGTTCTTCTTTGGCTGGTCCGCGGAGTGGTTGGTTTTCATTTCTGAGGTGGTGCTCATCATGTGGTGGTTCTTGAGTTGGAAGAAAGCGGACACGCCTCAGAAAAAGAAAAAGCACATCAAGATTGGCCTGGCCCTGAGCATCATGTCCTGGCTGACGATGGCGCTGATCGTCGCTGTGCTGGGTTTCATGATGAACACCGGTGACTGGAGCCAGAGCCGGGCGTTTCTCGACGCGATGACGGCCCCGCTCTACATTCCGCAGCTTGGATTCCGCACGGCCTTTGCCTTCATGACGGGAGCGGTATTCCTCTGGTTCTGCACGTATTTCTTCACGAAAAAAGACGCCGCCGCGAGGGCGTGGATGGTCGAGCGCCTGTCGCATGTGGTGCTCTCTTCGATGATGGTTCTTTTCTTCTTCGGTATCTGGTATTGGTTCCGCATCCCGGAGTCCATGAGGGCGAACCAGTCCGTCGCACTGCTCTCGATGAGCTTCGTGCAGTGGCATGACAAGTTCGCGATGCTGCTGGGCTGGACCATCGCAGCGTTCCTGCTCATTGCCATCGGCGGGCTGACGGTGCCGCGGCTCATTCCGCGGTGGGCGTTGCTGATCCCTACCTTCATGGGAATCTGGCTGTTAGGGCATTTCGAGCGGGCTCGTGAATTCATGCGCAAGCCATGGGTGATCGCAGAATACCTCTACTCGAACGGCATCCGGAAAGACGAACTGCGCTTCCTCCAAAGCGAAGGCATGCTCAAGCACGCCACCTATGTGAAACACCAAACGGTAACACTCGAGAACCGCGTAGAGGCGGGCGAGGACGTGTTCATGATTTCCTGTTCGCGCTGCCACAGCACCACTGGTCTCAATGGTGTGTTGGAAAAATTCACCCTCATGTATGGCCCTGGCGAATGGAGCGAGGGCGGTATGGTTGCGTTCCTCGGCACCATGCACAAGACCAGCACCTTCATGCCGCCATTCCCCGGCAACCGGGCGGAAAAGGAAGCGCTCGTCGCCTACATCCTTGATCTCCGCAAGACCCGCGAACCGCTGACCGGCGCGCAATCCGACGGCATCCGCCTCCCTCATCTCACCCCGGCTTCCATCAACCCATGAACGCGTTTCTCTTCCTTGCCACGACTCCTGTTCCCCGTGATCTCGCCCTGCCGCTGCCACTGCCAGAGGGCTTGCTGAAGGCGCTGTTGGTCCTGTTTTTCCTCGTTCACATCCTGTTCGTCAATCTGACGGTGGGAGGCTCGCTGCTGGTCGCGATCTTCGAATTCCTTGGCTTCAAAAACAAAAAATACGACGCGCTCGCCCTCGAACTGGCGAAAACTGTCACCGTCAACAAAAGCCTCGCCGTCGTCATGGGCATCGGTCCGCTGCTCTGCATCAACCTCGTCTACACCGTGCAATGGTATGGCGCGAATGCCCTCACCGGGCACGCTTGGCTCATCATCATTCCGCTGATCACCGCCGCATTTTTGTTAGCCTATCTGCACAAATACACTTGGCATCGTTGGGAAACCGGGACCGCGAAGAAATTCCACTGGGCCATCGTGCTTACGTCCACACTGCTGTTCCTGTGCATCCCCTTCGTCTTCCTTGCAAACGTCAACCTCATGCTGTTTCCCAGCGAGTGGGATAAGGTGAAGGGCTTTTTTTCCTCGTTGAAAATCGGCAACGTCTTCCCGCGCTACCTGCATTTCCTGCTGGCCTCCATCGCTCTAACCGGGCTGGCCGGTGCCGGTTGGTTCTGGCGGAAAATCGTCGTCGATCACCTCGACAACGGCATGTCACGCGAGCAACTGCGACGGTTGTTCTATCGGATCGCCGCGTGGGCCACCGGCTTGCAATTCATCGCCGGGCCGATCCTCCTGTTCACCCTGCCGGGTGTGGGCGTCACGCCGCTGCTCTACAAAATCATCCTGCCATCCGCCGCACTCGGGCTGGTGCTTTTCCTCTTCCTGCTGAAAAAATCCAAAGGTCCGGAGGAAAACCTCCAGCACGGCTATGTGGGACTGTGCGTGTTCTTCTCCATCGTCGTCCTCGGCATGGGCAGCGGCCGCCACGCCTATCGGGAAGCAGCACTCGCCTCCCATCAGCAGCAGGTCCGCGAGCGCAGCGCCGCTTACGAATCCTCCCTCGCCGCATGGAACACGGCGAACCCACCCTCTGATGAAGCCGAGGAGACGCCCGAACAACTCTTCGCCACTTGCGCCGCCTGCCACGCTCCCGACGCAAAGCTCGTCGGCCCTTCACTCCGTGAAATCGCCACGATCTACGCGGGCAATCCCGACGGGATCGTGACCTGGGCGACGGCCCCCGGCAAGAAACGCCCGGACTTTCCGCCCATGCCACCATTTGCCCACCTCGGGCCGGACAAGCTGCGGGTGATTTCGGAATTCATTCTCGCTACCGCGCCGAAGTGATTTCAAAGCAATTGCCTTAGACCGTTAGCATGATGGTGCGGATCGGGACGCAGAGGGTGTCGGTGCCGCCGACGACTTTGAGCAGGCCGCAGGCGGTGAGTTTTTCCACTAACAAGCGGTATTTCGGCAGCAGGCCGGCGTGGTGGATGCCGACGCCGTGGCGGAGGAGGATGGGAACATCGAACATTGAGCGCTCATCATTGAACATCGAAGTGAAGAGAACCTGAGAGTTTCAATCCAGCCAGTTCTCAAACCGCAGGCCGGGGACTTGGACGAAGTCCACGGTGTTGCGGGTGAGGAGCGTGGCGTCGTGGGCCAAGGCGATGCAGGCGATTCGCAAATCCATAGTGCCGATGCGGATGCCTTGGCTGCGGAGGCGAGTGAAGGCGGCGGTGGATTCGGCATCCAGGGAGAGAACCACCCAACGGGCGAAGAAGTTCACGCGCTCAATGAGCTTTTGGTAGGCGAGGATGCGTTCGTCCGGATCAAGGGTGCGGTTGGTGCGGGCCAGCACGCCGCGAAGTTCTTCTTCCAGCGTGATGACAGTAGTGAATACCTGTGCCCCGGATTGCAGCAGGCGACCCCGGAGTCGGTCGCCAAGTGGAGTGGGATAGGCCAGTTCCTTGAGGTGATTGGTATCGAGCAGGAACATGGGCGAGTCAGTCCTTCACGCTCTGCCGCCACGCTTCGCCGAGTTGGTCCGCTTCGCGTGAGATGGCGTCGTCTTGCCAGGTGCCGACGGTTTTGAGCCAGTCGTTTTCAGCAGGTTGGGAAGCTGCCGGGTGCGAGCGGAGAATGTCAGCCATTTGCTGTTCCAGCGTGGCGACTCGCTTTTCGATGGGCAATTCCTGAGTTGGAGTGGCTGTATCCATGGGGTGAGGTTAGCACACCAGCTCGAGAGATGAAGTCGATTTTTCAAGGGATCGATAAACACGGGCGATGGCGTGTTTTTCCTCCTTGGTGCAGAAGTTGGTGGAGAGCAGGTCGCGGGCGGTGTCGGCGCAGGCGTTCTGGGTGAAGTGGACGAGATAGACGGGCGAGCGGCCTTGTTCGTTGAGCTCGGCAACTTTTTCCTGGAGCTGGGTGGTGGAGTATTCGAACTCGAGCGGGACCGGGCGTTGGTCGGACTGAACGAGGGTGGTGGGCGCGCCGGTGAGCGCGGTGAGTTGTTTGGAGAAAAACGACGAGTCGCCGAGGGTGGCGGACATGAGGAGGAAGCGGGCGCGGGGCAAGGTCAGGAGCGGGATTTGCCAGGCGGCGCCGCGCGAGTGGTCGGAGTAGTAGTGGAACTCGTCCATGATGACGTCGTCCACCGGGGCGAGCGCGCCGTCGCGGAGGGCGATGTTGGCGAGGATCTCGGCGGTGCAGCAGATGACCGGGGCGTCGTGATTGACGGTGGCGTCGCCGGTGATCATGCCGACGTTTTCCGGGCCGAGCACGTGGCAAAGGGAGAGGAATTTCTCGTTGGCGAGTGCCTTGATAGGGACGGTGTAGTAGGAGCGGCGGCCTTGGCAGAGGGATTTGAACTGGAGGGCGAGGGCGACAAGCGATTTCCCGGAACCGGTGGGGGTGTTGAGGATGATGTTGTTGCCGGCGAAGAGTTCGAGGATGGCTTCTTCCTGGTGGTCGTAGGGCTCGGTGTCGGTGGCGGTGAGGTAGTCGAGGAAGGCGTTGAGGATGTCGTCCGGGGTGGGGTTTTCGGGGAGGTTCTTGCGGCTGAGCGGGGCGGACATGGCGATGCGAACATTGAACATCGAACGCCCAACATTGAACATCCAAATAAGAGATGCCGTCCCCTCTTCACTTCAACGTTCGATGTTCGATGTTCATCGAGAGTTTACCGCAAAGGCGCAAACCGTCGTCGCTCACCCTTTGCCGGGTCAAGAGGGCGCGGAGGGGCGCAAAGTTTCTTGGATGGAGTGAATGCAGTGGCTTGCGAAATGCGTCGGATTTCCGCAACCGAGATTGTCCATCTGGCGTCCGGCGTAGTTTTGAAGCGTGGCGGTGGAAACCGGCAGAACCAGTCCGATGATGAGCAGTGATTTTAATTTTGTAAGTGTTATGGGGCGGAAATGAGACCTTTCAAACGCAAGTTATTTGCAACGATAAGAGTATTTTCTTGCAAGTAACTTGCGTTTACCGAAATTGGCCGCGTGCCTGTGACCTTTCACCCATCATCTGTAATTCTGAGTGATACCGCTCGCGGTCTTGCCCAGCAAATGGTGTTTTGGGGGCATGATGTGCGCCATCCTTATGGAAACGCCTTGGTGCGCTTCGGCCTAAATCGCAGCCCCTCGTCAGGTCTCACTGGTACGAGTTGCTACCAAATGCCTTGGGAAAACGGGATCATCGAGTTGCACGGCGCTGTCGCCTCATGGACTCCACCGTACGGCGGAATGGGCAGCGTTTTCTGCCGTGACCTCGCCCGCGTCGATCTCTGGAACGGCATCCATCCTCCCGTCCCTGGGCGACAATGCGGCGAAACCGGCTCCATCGAAGAGCGTTGGCAAGCGCTGCAACCTTTTCTCCGCTGGTTGATTTCCTATGAAACTTGGGTTTCTCAAACCCTCGGCGGTTCATGGCGGACCAATTGCTGGCGCGCCATCAAGAAGCTGCCAAAAGGCAAACCCTGGCTGCCTCCGCACCTCGCCCTGAAATGGTGGGAACTCGCCGCCGCAGGTAACCCGCCACGCCCTAAAACCCTCTTGAATCACTAACACCATGTTACCCGTTACCGTTCTATCAGGCTTTCTCGGAGCCGGGAAAACCACGCTTCTCAATCACATTCTACGCAACCGCGAGGGCCTCAAGGTCGCTGTCATCGTCAATGACATGAGCGAGGTCAACGTAGATGCGGAAACGCTCCGCCGGGGCGATGCGGCACTCTCTCATACCGAGGAGAAAATGGTGGAAATGTCTAACGGCTGCATTTGCTGCACCCTGCGCGAAGACTTGATGATCGAAGTCACGCGCCTCGCCAAGGAGGGCCGCTTCGACGCGTTGCTCATCGAGTCCACCGGCGTTTCCGAGCCAATGCCCGTCGCAGAAACCTTCACTTTCGAGGATGAGCATGGCTTCTCGCTCTCTAGCCTCGCGCAGATCGACTGCATGGTAACGGTGGTGGATGCACCGAATTTCCTTCGCGACTATTGCAGCACCGAGCGGCTCAAAGACCGCAAGCAAGAGATCGGTGAAGGAGACGAACGCACGCTTGTCGATTTACTCACAGATCAAATCGAGTTCGCAAACATCATCATCATCAACAAGGCCGATTGCGTAAATCACGAAGGTCTCGCCACCGTTTCCGGAATGGTGCGCTCGCTCAATCCCAAGGCACAAGTTATCGAAACCACCGACGGCGCAGTGTCTCCCTCGATGATTCTGAACACCGGACTCTACTCACAGGCAGATGCGGAGAAATCCCCCGGCTGGCTGGATTCTCTGGTGCATCACACCCCGGAGACGGAGGAGTATGGTATCTCTAACTTTATCTACCAACGTCGCCGCCCATTCCATCCTGCGCGTTTCCACGAACTGCTCTCGTATGAATGGCCGGGAGTGATTCGCTCCAAGGGCGTCTTCTGGATCGCAACTCGCCCGGATCATGCCGGCTTCTGGTCGCAAGCTGGAGCCGTCGCACGGAATAGCTGTGCGGGGAAATTCTGGGCTGCTTTTCCTGAAGAGGAACGTCCGACTGACGGAGATTCCCTCAAAGCCTTGGAGAGATCCTGGGTCGATCCTTGGGGCGACCGCCGCCAAGAAATTGTGATGATCGGACAAGGCTTGGATCAGGCAAGTTTGGAGGAAATGCTCGATGAAGCATTGCTCACTGATGATGAATTCCGCCGTGGACCCTCGGCTTGGGTAAGCATGTCCGACCCATTTCCGAAGTGGTCGTAGGCCCCCGCAGCAAGCAACGATGACCGACCCACTATCAACACCATCTCAGCCCGAGAAACGTCGGCTACTCTTCTCCGAGGGCGCAATTTCAGACATCCCACTCTCACTCCACGGCATTTCCCCCCTGCCCGAAGTTGAGTTGCCCAAGCCACCTCAGGAAATCGAGGATCGCAAAGGGGAAGTCCGGCGCATCACGAAGCGCCTGCTCGCCATCATTGAAGATCATCGAGTGTCTGCCCTGAGAATGTCGATCCAGCTCGATGCAGCGGCGCTCCAGCAAGTGATCCTCGCCCTGGAAGCCGAGACCCGCCGCGAAGATCCGGCAGTGATATTAACAGATGCAGATGAAATCCGCTGCTACGTCCTGACCTCGCTCTACGAAGACCTGCTAGCCGAACCTAGCAACATTCTTCACACCACCCACATCGCTGCGGACGTCGTCCGCTACGAGGCGCTGGAAGTCGCATTCTGGCAGGAATGCATCGCCGCCTTGAGGTTGAAATTACTCCCATGACATCTCCACACACGTTTTCCGAATTCGCCTACTGGCGCGATACCATCACAGGCCGCTGCGGCCTCACGCTCAGTCGCGCTTATTGTGAAGAAAGAATCCACGCACTATCTGATCCAGCCGTGACGACCACGAAAAGTTTCACCGCCACTTACGGCGAGGACTACCTTAAACAAGTTATCGGCTGGTTCCGCCGTGCACAGGAGGAGGCAACATCATGATCACCTTGCCGGAAAATATAAGTCCGCTTTTGATTTGCAGGCCCTCGGTGATGGTCACCGGCTTCCTAGGTGCCGGGAAAACGACCTTTCTGCGCGCACTCCTCGTCGCCCTGCATCACCGCCACATCGCTGCGGATGTGATCCTCAACGACTATGAAAATGCGGAGATCGATGCCGGGACCCTGCGTGAGACTGCTGCCACGGTGGAAGCTTTAGCCGCATCGTGCGCTTGTTGCGATGGACTTGCCCCGCTGGTAGATCTCGCCGTCGCCAGCGGGCGCTCGGTGAATGATTTATTAATCATCGAGCTGAATGGCACCGCCGACCCAATACCGTTGTTAGAGTCGTTCACCTTGCTGGAGTCGAAGCTGCGATTCCGTCCGCGCTGGCAAGTCTGTGTGCTCGATGCCCGCCAATTTTCTCACCGGGAGAGTTACGGCCTGCTGGAGCAACTTCAGCTCGAAACCGCAAGCCACTTCATGCTCGGGCACGCGGAAAATTTAACGAATCTCCAGCGTCAGATTCTGCTAGAACGCGTCCGAGCCGTGAATCCGAAAGCCAGCGAGACCACCCCGGAAGCGATGGCGGAATCACTTGCCCAGATCCTCGCCCGTGACCAGCGGCTACTACTGCGAGGCTCACAACAACCCACCAAGTCTCTACTCCCAGGCCCGGGACGCTGTGGCAGCCGCTTGGCGCATGAATTCACTGGCTGCCAGATTTTCCTGCCTACCCCAGTGAAAAGGGAGGCCATGTGGGCGTGGCTCGCCGCTCTACCACCGGACGTTATCCGCGCAAAGGCCCTCGTCACCGTCGTTGGTGAACCCGGAGTGCGCCGCTTATTCGAGCGAGTAGGCCTCGAGCTGATGGGCGATCCACTGGAGGTTCCTATCAGTCAAAAAGTCCCTGCCACTGGGATCTGCATCGGCCCCGATCTTGATCCGATAGAAATTCTCGCGCTGGCCATCCGCGAATTCGGAGCGGAATGCTCACTCACGCCTCTTGCTCGGGATCACGCCCATGCCTGAACACATTCCCATCGTCATCGTTTCCGGTTACCTGGGTGCCGGGAAAACCACCTTACTGCGCGAGATCATCCCGCAGCTTGTCGGCACGCCACGCCCGCCATACGTCATTCTTAATGATTTCTCGAATGCCGAAGTGGACTCCGCCCTGCTCCGTCAAGTCGCGCCGGACGTGGACCCCATTTCCGGCGGCTGCATCTGTTGTGATTCTTCTACCAGCCTGATCAATGCGCTGGAAAAAATTCCTCAAGATCTCGAACCCATCGTCTTCATCGAGGCAAACGGCACCACCGATCCATTCCCACTCATCGAGCTACTCACTCTAGACATCGCCCTCGCCGAACGCTTCGGCCCAGTCTATCAGATCACCGTCATCAACGAATCCCGTTGGCAAAAACGGTTCTTCTCTTGGGATAAAAATATCGAACGCGCCCAAGCCGCCACCGCCAGCCACCTCCTCACTAACCGCAGCGAGAAGGCATCCATCAAGCAGCAAGCCCGCGTTAAGACCGACCTCTTCGCACTCAATCCGAACGCCGTCCATACCACCGCTGCCAGGTTCATCGCCGAACTCATCACAATTTCTAGCGGATCCACTGCCGCTCTGAATCCAGCAGAACCCATCGGCCACGCCCACCATCACCTCGCCCTTCGCTTCGATCTGCCGCCCATGCGTGAGGATATCCTCGTGCGTTGGCTGCTTTCCTTTCCGCCGGAAGTCCTGCGCATCAAAGGCCTCGTCCGTCTGCTAGACGATCCCACCGACGATGCCTGTTTTTTCCAACGCACCGACGACGAGTGGGGAAATCCCAGCATCATCAAGACCTTCATGCCTGAGGGCGCGGAACCCTGTGCCATCTTCATCGGCAATGGCATGGATGAGGCAAAAATCCGTAACTCACTCACTTCCTTTCTCTATCAGGCGTCAGAAGCGGCACCTTCAAACGGAATTCCCAACATCGGAACATTCATCGCCAAGCGTTGTAAATGACCACATTCACACCCACCATCGTTCTTGCCGGATTCGAATCCGCCGGGAAAACTGCGCTTTTCCGCCGCCTCACTGGAGAAGCCACCGGCCATGAAGCGAATTTCCGCGGCTCCACCGTGAGCTGCCGCTCTTGCTATTCCGCTGCATGCCAGTGCGAAATCATCGACACACCCGGCATAAGACTGAAGGCAGACACGGTCACCACTCGCCTTGCGTTGGAAAGAATCCAACTCAGCGACACGGTCCTGCTCGTCGTCCGCGGCACAAATCTCCAACAGGAAATCGACGGGCTGCTCCGTGAAATTAACGCCTCTACCCAGCGCATCGCTGTGGCCGTTACTTTTGCTGATAAGGATGAAATAAAAATTTCCAGCCTCGCTGCGCACTATCAAAAAATGCTCGGCGTGCCTGTCGTCGCGCTGAACGCCCGCGAACTATCCACACCAAATCGGACCGCGCTGCTTGCGGCGATCCAAGAGGCGAGTTTGCCCCTCACCACCACGCCCGCCGCGCCGCTATCGTCTTGGAAACTCGTACCATCCGCGACTTGGTTCGAGCATCGTGGAGTCGGCCCGGGGCTGTCCTTGCTGGTGCTCGCTTTGCTCTGGATTGTCCCGGTCATCGCGGCTTTTAGACTCGCGGAGTTCTTGCAACCCATCGCAGATACTGCCTTCATCGCCCCTGTTACAGATTGGCTGAATGCCCGCCTCAGTCCGCTTGCCGCCGCTTTACTAACAGGCGGCTACGGCTTAATCACGCTCGGTTGGTATTCGTTTCTTTGGGCATTTCCGGTGGTGCTGTTCATCGGCCTTTCCACCGCATTTTGCGAGGAAACTGGCCTGCAAGACCGCATTATGCGCAGTCTCGATCCACTGCTGCGGCCCTTCGGTCTGAGTGGCCACGAGCTCATGCCCATCCTCTCCGGCTTTGGCTGCAATGTGGTGGCCGTGCATCAGAGCCGGGCGTGTTCGAGCTGCACGCGCAAGTCCTGCGTCTCGATGATCGCCTTTGGCAGTGCGTGCAGCTATCAGATCGGCGCGACGCTCTCGGTGTTAGGTGCGGGTGGCCATGGCTGGCTCTTTGCGCCGTATCTTGCGCTCTTGTTTGTCGTCGGGTTGATCCACACCCGCGTTTGGAATGGGAAAAAATCCAAGTTTGAAATGCTTCCGGTCAGCGAGCGGGCCTTCCTTTATTTCCCGAAACCCCGCGCTCTCTGGTGGCGGGTCAAAGCGGTGCTGCGCCAGTTCCTGCTGCAAGCGATGCCGATTTTCCTCATCATCTGCATCGTCGCTGCCTTGCTCGATACCACTGGCCTGCTCGGCTGGCTGGCAAATGCGGTGGCCCCCGCGTTAAAAATTTTTCACCTCCCCGGTGAGGTCGCGCCCGCCATCCTTTTCTCCATCCTCCGCAAAGACGGGCTGCTCACCATCAACCAAGGTGAGGGCGCGCTCGCCGCCTCACTCACTGCGGGCCAAGCCTTCACCCTCGTCTGGTTGGCAGGAACTCTCACCGCATGCCTCGTCACCCTCTGGACGATTCGCAAGGAACTCGGCTGGCGCACCGCACTCTCACTCGCCGGCAAGCAAGCCACCACCTCGCTCGCTGTCGCCGCTCTGCTTTCACTCATTCTCCGTTAACATGTCCGCACCTATCGATACCAATTTCGACGTCATCATCGTCGGCGCAGGCCCCGCCGGGCTGGGCGTGGCCCTCCCATTGATCGAGTGCGGCATCACCCGCATCTGCATTCTCGAAGCTCGGCAAGTCGGCGCAGCATTTGAAAATTGGCCGAAACAAATGCGCCTGCTCACGCCCTCGTTTCACTCCAATCCCTTCCGCCAGCCGGACCTCAACGCGATCACCATCGACACCTCGCCCGCCGATTTCATCCGCAGCGAACACCCCACCGGCAAGGAATACGCCGCCTACCTGCGAAGCGTGGTCACTCACTACGAACTCCCCGTCAGCGAAGGCGTGAAAGTGGGGAAAATCACCCCGCATGGTAGCCACTTCGAAGTGGAAACTTCGGAAGGAATGCTAACATCCCGCTATGTCATCTGGGCGGCAGGTGAGTTTTTCTATCCGCTCGACGACGATTTCGACGGCGCGGAACTCTGCCTCCACAATACCAAGGTCAAGGACTGGACCCAGCTCGTAGGCGATGAATTCGCCATTATCGGCGGCTACGAAAGCGGCGTGGATGCAGCTATCCAATTGTTGAAAAACGGCAAGACCGTCCACCTCCTCTCACGCGGCCAGCCGTGGAAAGAAGACTCCTCAGATCCCAGCAACGCACTCTCGCCCTACACCCGGGACCGACTCCGCGCTACGCTCGAAGCCTATCCAGACCGGCTTCACCTCTATGCCGATGCCGACATCACCCAAGTCCTCGAAATGAGCGGAAAATACGTGCTCATCGACAAGGATAACATCCCTTTCACCATCTCCACCCAACCCATCCTCGCCACCGGCTTTCTCGGGAGCTTGGCACAAATCATCCACCACTTCGAGTTGAACAACGGCCACCCCGTCTTCTCCGAAGAAGCCGATGAAAGCACCCGGACTCCCGGCCTCTTCTACAGCGGCCCATTGCTAGAACATCGCGGTGCGAAATTCTGTTTCATCTACAAGTTCCGCTCCCGCTTCGGCGTCGTCGCCAGCGAAATCGCCAAGCGCCTTGGCGGCGATCCCACCCCGCTCGACGCATACGAAGACAACGGCTTCCTCAACGAAGACCTCGACTGCTGCACCGACTGCACCTGCGCCATCCCGAGCGGAGCCGCCCCACCGGACGCCCGTGCACGACGCTATGCCGAGGTCATGAAAACCATTTCCTAACATGCGAATCACCCTCATCACCGGCTTCCTCGGTGCGGGGAAAACCACTTTCCTCCGGCGCTTCATCGCCGATCACTCACATACCTCACGAATCGGTGTCATCATCAACGATCTCAGCCAGTTAGAAGTCGATGGCGAGCTGGTGCGGATGGGCGATCTTGTTTCCGAAAAAGACGGCACACTCATCAGCATTCGTGCCGGTTCGATCTCCAGCGAGCGGCGAGGTGAGTTTCTCGAAGCACTGAAAACCATGGAGAAATCCGGCATCGAGCATCTCATCATCGAGACCTCCGGCAGCACCGAGGCACAGGTCGTCATCGGTGAAATTCTTGCATCCGGCACAGGCACGCTGCACGCCGTCGCCACTCTCGTCGATGCGCGGATGCTGCTGCATGACTACGCCGGCGGGCAGAGTTTGTTAGCCCATGTCAGGCACACGCCCGACACCATCACTGCCGAGAGTGTATTGATCGAGCAACTTCGCGTCGCCAGTGTCATCGTCATCACCAAGCTCGACATCATCCGCGAGGATCAGCTAGCGCCGCTTCTGCGCTCCATCCAAGCCATCAACCCAGAAGCCACGCTAGTCGGTTGTGCCCATGGCAGGATCGAGCCATCGGTCATTCTCCAAGCAGCGCCCTATCTGCGGGAAATGAAACCCCATGCCCATGAAACTCGTGAGAGCGACATCGGCAGCACTGTCATCCGCGATCCCCGCCCGCTCCATCCGCAGCGTTTCTATGATCTCTATCAGCAGCGTCTCGGGGTGGGGCTGTTTCGCAGCAAGGGCTTCATCTGGTTCGCCAGCCGGCCCGGTCATTGTCTGTTATGGAATCAGGCCGGCGGTGCGATGGGACTCGAATTCCTGTCCACCTGGCGCACCCATGTTCTTGAAAACGACACGCGCTTGCTAGCGGAGGAAAAGGCCCACCTTCATAAACAACTTGCTACGCTCCACCCGCTCTTCGGTGACCGCTCCTGCGAACTCACCCTCATCGGCCACGCGCGTGATTTGGAAATATTTTCCAGCGAGCTGATGGACTGCTTCTGCACGGATGAAGAAATCGCCGATTGGCAAAGTGGCGGCGCATTACCCGATCCGTGGCCCGCGAATCTCAAAGTCATGCGCTGAATTCCTTCCATCCGCCATGCCAGCCCCACATGGAAGTGCTAATGAAGACGCCGAGGGTGTCGGTGCCGCATACAACTTTGAGCAGGCCGCGGGCGGTGAGTTTTTCGACTAACAATCGGTATTTCGGCAGGAGGCCGGCGTGGTGGATGCCGACGCCGTGGCGGAGGATTTTCGAGAGCTCGCGGCCGTAGGGGGAGCGGAAATCGGCGTCGTCGAGGGCGCG
>CAMDLP010000066.1 GCA_945901795.1 Akkermansia muciniphila
CGTGATGCTCAGATCGTCCTCGCCATCGAGCGTGACGGCCAGCGGCTCGACGATGGCGCGGTTGCCGCCGTTCTGACGGACGGTGACATGCAGGTCACGGGTGCCGAGGTTGTGGCTGATGGTGAAGTCCGAGTTCACACCGTCTCCGACGGGCGCGACGTAGTGTTGCGAGCCGGTGATGATCTGGTCGGACGTGAATGGCACGTAAGTCCTGCCGTAGGGTGGGCGGAGCCAGTCGATGTTGGCAGCGGTTTCGAGGCCTTCCCAGTTGAGTTCGCGAATCAACGAGATCGGTGCGCGGAACGGAGTGAGCGTGTAAGTCTTCGTCGGGTCGTTCTCATCTTGAATTGCGACTTCAATTTCCAACTCTGGCTTTAACTCTGCTGCGCCGCGAAGTGCTGCGGCGATTTCGGCGGTGTTGAGATCGAGGATGATGGTCGGATCACCGGGCGGCGCGGAAAACACTGCGACTTCGATCAACTCCTGATCAATGCCGGCCATCGAGCCGTTGAAGGTAATGTGGGCGATATTGGTCGCCGGGTTGCTGACAGAGAATGATCCTTCATCTTCAGCGAGCACTGAGAGCGCGTCCTGAATTTCGTCGGGTCCGTCGTCCACGGACAGTTCGCGGGTCTTCTTGAACCCACGACGTAACTGGTAGGTGCCCTTGAAGGTCGGCTGGATCTTGAGTGCCTGGATTTCGGGCCAGAGCGTGGTGGCCGATGCCTCGCCTGCTTGCACTTCGCTCACAGTTGGGGCGGGCGGCACGATCAAATCAAAGCTCGCAGTCGATGCGAGCGGTGCCTGCACTATCCGCCGCCCCGGTTGTGCCGGCCACCGCCCGGGAGGAAGATTCCGCCTTCGATTTCGATCAGGGTCCGGCTTCCCATGTGTGCGAAGTCAGCGCGCCACCGACGGGAAGTATGGAACCTCACTTCCCGCTCCAGAGGCGGACCTTGCGCCACCCTCCAGAGCAACAGAAACCTAGATTCCAAGCGGGATGCAGCCATTTCCCTAGCACCCGGAGTCAACGTCAAAAGGCTCCGTTATGTGGGAAGCGTAAAAATAAAATATCACGTAAATTGGACGAGGGTCGCAACATCCCCGCCTTAGTCAGACAGGTAAGGAGACTTCCTAACTGATTCCTACGTTTCTCAGACATGCCCCTTCTTCCTTGCCCACATGTCGCGGGCGTTGTGTGATCTGCTTGCCCACTCAAGGTTATCGACACGATTGTTTTCCCTGTTGCCGTCGATGTGGTTGACCACTGGATGTCCCTTCGGATTTTCCAGAAATGCGATGGCCACAACTCTGTGTGCCAGCATCCACTTCTGATAGCCATCGACCATCAACCCGATGTGGATATATCCGTTGTGAGCTTTGGTCCCTTTGAGCGAACCTTTTATTCGGTGCCTGAACTCGCCAAATGTCGAAACCTCGTATCTAGGGGCGCAGGTGATGAGCTTCCAGTTCTCTTCACCAAGGACCATTGCCTGCGAGCACGGATCGATCCGCCTCAAGGAATGGGTCGCAGAGAAGGGTCTCCAGTTTTTCGGCGAGTTTGTCCGCCAATATGCTGGTTTTGAAGTCGAACATGGCCCACGCCTCAGCACGGACTTCGGCTTCGGGGTGGCCGGTCAGATCGAGCCGGACGGATTCAGGACAGGCCCGGTTGCTTGCAACCGACAAGCACAGCGAGTCGCCGTTTGAAACCAGCATCCGCCAGCCCACTTCACTCAGATTTCGGCAGCCTCCTTCTGATGCTAAAATCTCTTTCACGGCAAAGGACGAATCGCCGGCGAGCGTCTCGTGTGCGGATGCGGTGAGGGAGGTAGTAGCGGCGACAATTGCCCGCACCGACTCGTCAGGATCGCGGCAAAGTATGTCGATCGATGTGTCATACATTCCGATACTGTCGTCGTAGTAATATCGGTACTGCGTTTTGCTTGCCAGTCGCTTACGGACGTCGATATCAGGATCGGTCGCAAAGAGATGGAGTTTTTTGGTGGGCAGGCGATCGAGCATGGCCATGCGGACCTCGACCGATGAGTCGGTCGCCAAGTGGCGGTGAATGCTGTCCAACAAGTCGGACGGCAGCTTAGCGGCGTCTTTGGTGTCCTGATGGTAGATGAGCCACTTGCAGCGGTCGTCCTCCGGCAGGTATGCCTCCAGTTCTTGGTGACGATTCTCCCTGCGAAGCGCGTCGTAGAGGGCGAGTTTGACTTCTCCCGGCAGGAGTTTGTGGAACCTGTCGCTGGTGGTGAGGGCGCGGTAGGCAAGGATGGGATTCTCGAGGGCCGCGAGCGGATGAGAAACCCAAAGCTGGCGCAGCGATGGCTCGGGTGTGTTAGGATTGATCGCGAGTTGATAACAAACCGCGGCGCCTGAGGATTCGGCAAGCTGGGTAAGCGTCTCTGCGGGGGTTGTCGGGTCAGATGCGAGGCGGAGGATCTCTTGCTTTGTGTGTGCAGGTGGCATTTTTGGTTTCATGGAGAGAGGATTATGCGATCTCAATGCGCGTGCCGGTTTGAAGCTCATTGAGGCGGTGCTAGAGGGCGGCGATGCTCCCCGGGTTATTCCTCTTTTTCGTCCCCGTCCCCCTCGTCACAGGGTTCCTGTTTTTCCTCCACCCACCGGTCGAACACTGCTTCGTAATGGTCTTCAAGATCCGGGTAGAACAGGGAGCTGACCGTTGTGAAATTGCGCAGCGATTCGGCGTCACTGCTGCATTCGTAGTTCATCTCGTTATAACAGAGGGCCAGGCCGCCCCCAGTCCCGCCATCCACACCATCGATGAGCGCGACCAGCTCGTCGTGGGTGAGCGGAGCAGCCGATGTCGTTGGCTCGAACTCGAAGTTGGTGTCGTATTCATCCTCGATCCGGTAGTGGATGAGTTCGCTGCCTGGCTCGCGGTGGGCGCGGATGCTGATCACGTCAAAAGTGGTCGACTGCAGTGAGATGCGGGCGATTTCCACCTCGGCAGGGAGGAGGGTCGGCAGGTATTCACCACCCATGAACGATGGATGCAGCCGTTCAAGAAACTGACGCAGCTCGGGGACGGTTTCGTCGGAGAGCAGGTCCGGGTCGAGATCCTCGATTCGGCCGGCATTCCAGTAGTCGGTGATTATCTGGCGTCGATTGGCTCCCTTGACGTTTCGGAGGATGGCCGCCAGCGGATCATTGTCCTCCCAGTAGGAGCTGGGGCGGAAGGATGCGGTGGTGGGTGTGACTTGGTCAGATTTCTTGCTCATGGTGCTGTGGGGTCGTGGTTCAGTCGGTTGTTACAGTCATTTTTACCACGGGGGGTGGGACAAATGGAGGGGTGGCCTAATTTTTTATCGGTTTTTTCCGGATCAGGGTCATCGGGGGGATGCGGTTGTTTTAGAAGCAACAGCCCGCGAGGACGGAGTCGCGGCGGAGGCGGGCGCTCGTTGGATCGTCCGTCTTGAGATTCACGCGGACCCGCTCTGCGGTGCCGTCCGGCAGGTGGATGGTGCAGTGCAACCACCAGGTGCCGTTGTTGTTCCAGAGATGGTGGTTGGCTCCCGCGGTCTTCTGACGGCGGGAAATGACGGGCGCTGCGATTTGATTCATGGGGATGTCGTGGTTTGGATTCACGACATCGCGATGCCCGGAAAACAAAACGCCCGTCCTGATGACATCAGCACGGGCGTCGGAAAATTCCGGTGAGACTCTTGTTGGAAGGGTTTGTCTGGTCCCTCCCCACATGCCGGATCTTTCGATCCGGTAGCACCTTGGCGTCTCTGCTAGGTTGCCGGCCCCCTCTTACGGCGGACTCTCGCGATGTCGGAAAGAGACTGGCAGGACCGGGCGAAGAGACAAGGTATTTCGATGGATTGGGTTGTCATAAATCCAACGTTCCAATCCTGCCGACAAACGGGACGCTCACCCCTCGGGCGGCGGCGCGTCATAGGGTAGCTTGAAGTGGAGGAACACGTCCCCGCGTCCTGTTTGAGATGTCCATCTCGCTCATCCCGGCGCGTTCCATAATCACCTCCGAGCGGAAACCGTGACTTTTCTAAACTGCAAAAAACGACCTTGATCCGACTCACCGATCTGGCAGATGTGTGACGGATGGACAAGAACCTGACCAGACATGCCGACTCCCGGATTCCGGGGAGTGCGGCGGTGCTTGGCAAAGGTTCAAATCCATTCGAAATCCGCGACAGAATTCCCAGATTCCACACGGATTTCACAGTCTCAATTCACGATGGTAGGGAGCTGCGGCCTCGCGGCGTCGGTGCATTCACTCAGGACGGTATGACGGCCATTCGTATTTGAGCACACCGTATTCCGCGAGCAGCGAAATCGCTTTGGGAACCTCGAATCCCGGAACATTATTTGCAGTTTCCTCCAAATCGGCGATCACTTCAAACTTCGTAGGATAACTGCCACTCACGACCGCCGCCATGGATCTAAGGTTCGCCCATACGGCCTCGGGACTCATCTCCGCGTCTTTTTTCAAGCGGTAATGAAAAATCTTCGCGGCCTCAGGAAGCGGATTGAGAAGGTCTTTCAGAGAAGTGAAAATAAGCATCACAATCTCGCATATAATGGATATCAGCAACAAGACGAAGCCAACCCATGAGAGAAAAGCATAAATCCACATGCAGCCGGACATGACTTTTTTGAGGTCTTTGATGTCATCTTTGGGAGCAAGCTTGAAAATGTTTTTGCCCATGACGAAATCACCGGTCAAATTGGAAGCAAACCACACCATGACACCGTAGAGCAGGTTCAAGAGATATGTGGCCACGCACCCAATGAGGTACATGACGAGTCCAGCGATCCACGGGTTGTTCATTTCTTGTGCCTTGCTTGGTTGCGTGTGTGTGCCGAACCAATCATGTGCAATCCATGACTGACTCGGCTGATTCCGAACATCAACGCTGTCTTATCTGGATCCGGCCCTGTCGAGTTTCACATCGTAGTAGTTGGGGTCATACTTCCATAGCGCGCCGGAGGCCGCGTCCACACCCCAGAAGAGAAGGTTGAAGAGGTTGAGGACCGACACGGGGTTCATCGTGGTTTGCGGCTGGAATGTCTTTGTTTCATAGCCCTTCGACTGCAATGTGACGCTTTGGCCGCTGCTGCCCTTTTTGAGTTTCACGCTGGTGGGCGTGTAGCCTCGGTCGATTCCGTCGATCTGGACGCGAGCGCCTGAGGGTTGCGAATTGATCTGCACATTGGAGCTGGTTCCGGTGAAAAGAGTGGAACAATTCGTCAAGCTGCAGCAGATGCCTGTAAGCACGAGTATTTTCTTTGTTTGGTTCATAATTTTTGGTGTTGGAGTTCATTCCCTGCGGGTCAAATCCATCGGGAATCACTCCATTCGATCACAAGGGGTGGGACATTTGTAGGGGCACCCAAAAAATAATTGGCTGTCCGTGGAATTCGGTGGTTTTTATTTCAATCGATGGAGGGATCGAGTTTGCCAAGGAAGAACAAAACCCGGATGCGAAGGGCAATAAACGTTCGCAGCCCTCTCGCATTTGCGATGATCCGGGCAACCCGTGAATTCACCCCCTCGGAAGCGGCGTTGGTGATCCGTTGCTGAAGATAGTTCAGCAGTCTCTGGAGACGATTCTCCAACATTCTAGAGCCTCATTCGCGTCAACTTAATGCACAAATAACTGATATTCAGCGATTTGCATTGGAAGCAATCCCAAGAAAAGCTTGACATGGCGAGCGGGCCGGCAAGCTCGGCATGTCAAAAGCCTTACCCGTCGTCCTACGACGATGATGGACGTTGAGGTTCAGGGCGTCCGTAGTTGATTTTACTGACGCCTCCGACTAACGAATGGAACTGAAGCCGCTCGATCCGTGTGGGAGGGCTGTCGATTTGATGGCCAGACAATTAGACCTTGATCCGACTCGCCGATCTGGCAGATGTGTGACGGATGGAAGAGAACCTGACCAGACATGCCGCCTCCCGGATTCCGGGCAACGGCATGATTTTGTCGGGATTCAAATCCACTCGCAATCCGCGACAGAATCCCCGGATTCCACACGGATTTCACACGAAATGGCCGTTAAAGGCGATGCACTTAGCGTCGCCCGACCAATCAACTAACGCACAAATACCAATGCAACCACATGACCTCGCGAGGCCTCAATTTCATTGAACACCAAACTCAGATCGAGTCTCCTCCACCCATGAGCCTATTCGAGTCACCTTTTCTTGCTGTTCCGGCGAGTGATTGGCTTTGCTCGAATGACTTAGCCTTTGGGATCTTTGATGGCTTTCCGGTTTCTCCGGGGCATATCCTCGTCACCACCCGCCGCATCGTCGAAACATGGTTCGACGCGACCGACGAGGAGCAGGCTGCGCTGATGGCTTTGGTGAAAGAGTCAAAGCGTCTGCTCGACATTCAACTTTCTCCAACACCGGATGGCTACAACGTGGGATTCAACTCTGGCGGCGCTGCCGGCCAAACTGTTCCTCATGTCCACATCCATGTGATTCCTCGTTATATCGGTGACATGCCCGACCCACGCGGTGGCGTGCGCCATGTCATTCCGGACAAGGGCAACTACCTCACCGACAAAACCGCGAAATCCGGCAAGTCGCCCGCCCTCAGCCTCGCCAACGGCCATCCTCACTTACCGCTCTGGAAAAGCATCGGACAACGTGTGTCCGGAGCCGCTGAAGTGGATCTTCTCGCGTCGTTCATCCAGCCGTCTGGTCTCGATCTTATTCAGCTCTCTATCTTCTCCGCGCTGCGAGCAGGCGCGAGAATCCGGATTCTCGTCGGCGATTACCTCTACATCACCTCGGCGGAAGCCCTGCGACGTTTGGTCGGTTGGATGTCTCTCGCCGCTGACATCCTGGAAAACAGCTCGCTCGAAGTTCGTCTAGCGGAGATTTCGAAACTTCCCTCCAAGCCCGCTTCCTTCCACCCCAAGGCCTGGCGCATCATCGATTCCTCCGGCGGGCTGCTCGTGGTCGGCAGCAGCAATCTCTCCAAGGCCGCCCTCGAAACCGGCGTCGAGTGGAACCTGATAGGACAGACCAGCGGTGCCGAACCCATCGATTTGGAACTCGCCCGCGCCTTCACCGATCTTTGGCAGCAAGCCACTCCTCTCGATGACGCGCTCGTCGCCCGTTATGCCGAGCGTGCCAAGGAGGCGCACCGGAAGTTCATTCCGCCGGAGTCCGTCGATCTTCCTGCAATCCTCCACTCGCCGCGCCCATGGCAAAATGGAGCCTTGGACTCCCTCGATAGAATTCGCTTAAGCGCCTATCGCCGAGCCCTCGTTGCTGTCGCCACCGGCCTTGGAAAAACATGGCTTGCCGCCTTCGATGTGCTGGCAGCTGGCAAATTACTCAATCGGCAACCCCGCGTCCTGGTCATCGCCCATCGCGCCGAAATTCTGGTCCAAGCCGAGGCCACCGTCCGCACCGCCATGCAGTCGGAGTGGGAGGACACCCGCGTCACTTGGTATCTCGGTGCAAACAGCGACATGAGCGGCGATCTCGTCGTCGCGTCCGTCCAAAAACTCACGCGGCCCGAGGGCCTCGCCGAGCTGGATCGACAGCACTTCGATTACGTGGTCATCGACGAAGTTCACCACGCCCAGGCACCCAGCTACCGGCGGGTCATGGCCCGGCTGAATGCCACCTTCACCCTCGGCCTCACCGCCACCCCGGAGCGCACCGATGGCGTGGACGTGGCATCGCTCTTCGATGACGTGCTGGCATGGCAGGCCACCGTCGGCGATGGCATCGCGGAAGGCTCGCTGGTTCCCTTCCACTACCTCGGCCTCAAGGACGATGTGGACTTCGAGCAAATCCCGTGGCGCAACGGCCGCTTCGATCCCACCGCCCTTGAGGAGAAACTCGAAAACAGCGAGCGGATGGAACGCCTGTGGACGGCATGGCAGGCCGATCCCGATGCCCGCACACTTGTCTTTTGCTGCTCCCGCCGCCACGCGCTTTACACTCGCGATTGGCTCCGCCGCCGCAATGTCCGCGCCGCCGCCGTGTTCTCCGGCTCCGGCGGCGATCCGCGTAGCGACAGCCTCACCGATTTCATCGATGGCAAACTCCAGGCCCTCTGCGTGGTCGATCTCTTCAACGAAGGCCTCGACGTCCCAGATGTGGACCGCGTGGTCATGCTGCGCCCCACCGAATCAAAGGTCATCTTCCTCCAACAACTCGGCCGCGGCCTCCGCGCCGCCGATCACAAGCTGCGGCTGAAAGTCATTGATTTCGTCGGCAATCACCGCGTCTTCGCCAGCCGCCTCACCCACCTGCTTTCGCTCGGCAACAAGTCCGCGACCTGGACGGACCTGAAGAAATTCCTCAAAGACGGAACTCAGGATCTGCCGGAGGGCTGCCTGCTCGATCTCGAAGTCGAGGCAAAGGAGCTGATGCTGCGCCTCGTGCCCAACACCGGGTCGGCCGTCGTCGAAGCTTATCGCAGCATGCGCGATGAACTCGGTCGCCGGCCCTCGCCCAGCGAGTTGTTCCACCACGGCTACCTGCCCCGCACCCTCGCCGCCCGCTTCGGCTCATGGTTCGGCTTCATTTCCGAACAGGACGATCTCACCACCGACGAGCGGCTGGTCTTCGCCTCCTTCGAGTCTTGGCTCGCCATGCTGGAGGGCACCAACCTTAACAAATCCTACAAGATGGTTGTCCTGCGCGTGCTGCTGGATCGCGACGCGTTGTGGGACGGCATGGAAATCGAAAAGCTCGCCGCCGCCTGCCGCGAGTTCCTCCTGTCCCACCCGACGCTCCGCCACGACCTACCGCCCACCCAGCAGTTTCCCGATTCAGCAAAGGCACCGATCCAAGCATGGGCCGCATGGTGGCTCGAATGGCCGCTGTCCCGTTGGATAGACGAGCAGGCAGGCCGTCATTGGTTCAAGCGCGAGGGCGACCGTTTCCTCGCCGCCTTCCCGTGCCCGAAAAATCTCCGGCCTGACTTTGAATCGATGACCACCGAGTTGGTGGACTACCGTCTCGCCCACTATGCGAAGACCCGCATCGAAAAAGCCGCCGAACTCATCGCAGGCCGCTTCCTCGCCAAGGTCAGCCATTCCGGCGGCAAACCCATCCTGCGGCTCCCCACCGTCGAGGAACTACCCGGCCGCCCCGTCGGCCCGACCACCACCACCCTTTCCGATGGCAGCCAGTGGGTGTTCAAGTTCGTCAAGATCGCCTGCAACGTCGCCTCTCCGCTCGGCATCGAGGAAAACCAGATCCTCCCGCTCCTCCGCGGCTGGTTCGGCGAAAACGCCGGAGCCCCCGGCACCAACTACCAGGTCGCCTTCACCCAGACCGAGACCGGCTGGTCGGTCGAGCCCGTCGCCGTCGCCAACCCCGTGCGAGTCGTGGACGCCAGCTCCGACACTGGGGAAAGCGACGAGCCCGAAACCCACGATCTCCCCGGCTTCATCGAGGCACCCGCCGCCAAGGAAAAATTCACCCGCCTCGTCCCCGTCTACAGCCTCGAAGCGGCCGCCGGCTTCTGGGGCCCGGAAAGCAGCCCCGAGGAAATCGGCTGGGCCGAAGCCGCCGGGATCTCCATCAAACCCGGCATGTTCATCGCCCGCGTCCGCGGCCACTCGATGGAGCCGAAGATCCAAGACGGCTCCTGGAACCTCTTCCGCCCCTGCCCGGCTGGCTCCCGAGAGGGCCGCATCGTCCTCGTCCAGTTTAACTCCAAGGGCGACCCAGAGAATGGCGGACGGTTCACGGTGAAGAACTACCGCTCCGTGAAGACGGTGAGCGAAGAGGGCTGGAGGCATGAGAAGATTGAGCTTTTTCCGCTGAACCCCGAGTATAAACCGATCTCGGTTGCGCCGCACGAGGGATTGGAAATGTTGGTGGTGGGAGAGTGGATGGCTTCCATCGACTGAAACAAGAGCCGAAACACCAACTTCTCTCAGCCTCGCAGTTTTTCAGCCTTTCAGCCTTTCAGCTTTTACAAATTCCGACCTTTGACTTTTAGATTTTATACCATATCGCATAAATAAAGTGACATTGCAGGTCCAACCTGATAGCCGTGGGCATGGCAAAAACCACGCTCCGACTGGGCAGGCCCGATGTGGCCGCCATCATTGATGAGAAACATGCTGCCGAAAAGGACGGTTGGCGCAAAAACCGGCTGCTCGCCATCAAGCTCGCCGCCCGGGGAGAACACACTTCCGCGGAGATCGCCGATCTTTGCGGCATCGCCCGCGGCCACCTTTTCCGCTGGCTGGCGGCGGTAAGGGCGGGCGGGCTCGAAGCCCTTCTCAAGCGTGACAAACCCGGTCCCAAGGAGGGTTCGCCACGAGGCGTCGATGCGGCGGTTCTCGACGAACTTAAGGCGAAGCTCGATGCCGGCGAGTTCATCACCGGAGTGCAGGCTCAGCGGTGGCTCGAAGAGAAACACGGCATTACACGCCCTTATAAAACCGTGTGGCGTTGGTTAAAAAAAGCCGGAGGAGTCCTGTTGGTGCCGCGCCCCAGCCACTCCAAGAAAGATCCCGCGGCGGCAGACGAGTTCCGGCAAGGACTCGCAGGGTATCTGGAAAACCTCAAAATCCCTGAGGGCAGTAGGGTGAAACTATGGATGATGGATGAAGCCCGGTTCGGACTGCACACCGAGATGCGACGGCTTTGGGCGCTCAAGGGCAAGCGTCCCGTGGTGACCCGTCAGATCAAATACGAATGGGACTACCTCTACGGCTCGCTTGATGTGATCGGAGGCCAGGCGCACTTCTGCCAGATTCCGGCGGTCAACCAGGAATGGGACCACCGCTATTTGGAAGATCTGGCTCGAACCGAACCGGACGCGGTCCACGTGGTGATCCGCGACCAGGCAGGGTTCCACCTGCGCGACGGCGACACAAGATTGCCGGAGCGGGTAAGGATCATCGACCTGCCTCCCTACAATCCTGAACTCAACCCATGCGAACAGCTATGGGACATCATCAAGGACGAGATCGGCAACCGGGTCTTTGCAACAGTTGAGGAACTGAGGGAAGCGACTTTACCCGCCCTGCAGCGTTATTGGGATGACGCTGCAGCAGTGTTGCGGTTGGTAGGTCGAAGCTGGCTGCTCAATCAAGTAAACGCTTCGAACAAAACAGTGGAGTCATATTAATTTAGAGAATTGGTATTAGACTCTAACCTTCTCTCCGTGCCCGCGCCAAAGCCAACGGAAAAGAAGAAAATCGCCGTCGTCGCGGCGATCATAGAGGCTGGCGGCAAGATTCTGTGCGTGCAGCGGGGGGCCCATCGGCTTCCTTATATCAGCGGCAAGTGGGAATTCCCCGGCGGTAAGGTCGAATTAGCCGAAACCCCGGAAGTTGCACTGATCCGCGAGATACAGGAAGAGCTCCATTTACCCATTGAGGTCAATTCCCACCTCACAACGATCGATCACGAGTATGCAGACTTCCAAATTTCCATGGCCGCCTATCGCTGCACCGCAGTGAGCGCTGACCCGATCGTCGTCCTGACCGAGCACGTCGCGCACTGCTGGCTCGCCCCAATCGACCCCGCCTTCCTCGCCCTCGACTGGGCAGCGGCGGATGTCCCAATTGTTCAGCTCCTCCGTGCTTAGCCTCATGGGAAACGTCCCAGCTGCCATCATCCACCCGCGACTGGTCCTGAATAATTACAGTGGCAGCCGGGTATTGACCCAACTAGCGTCCGAGCTTCGCACCTGCGATCGCTTCCAATTCTACGTTGCCTTTGCCAACCAAGCCGGCGTTGCCTCGCTCCTTCAGCCCTTGGAAGATATAAAAAAGCGCGGCATCCGCGGCCAGGTCCTCCTCTCGCAATATCTAAATTTTACCGACCCGGTTGCCCTGAGAATGCTCATGCAGTTGGAGCACCTCGATGTGCGGATCTCAACCAAGGGCTCGATGCACGCCAAGGGTTACTATTTCCTCAACGCGGACACCGGCCGCTACATCATCGGCAGCAGCAATTGGACCGCCTCCGCTCTATCCAGTAATACCGAGCTTAACGTGTTGATCCAGGCCGAGGCCGCCGGCACCTTTGCTCAAGAAGTCGAGGCAGACTTCACCCAGCAATTCCATTGCGCCGACCCACTCACCGCCGAGTTCATCGCCAACTACGCGCTGCTCTACGAGCAAATCAGGTGCCGCCGCGATGAGGTCAAGGCACTTGAGGACCGCATCCGTGCACACAGCATCCTCCAGCCCAACAAAATGCAGGTCGAGGCCCTGGCCAACTTGCACGCCCTTCGCATCCAAGGCGAAAAAAAGGCCCTACTGATCTCCGCCACCGGAACCGGCAAAACCTTCCTCTCCGCCTTTGACGCGAAATCCTTTAACCCAAAGCGCCTCCTCTTCGTGGTTCACCGCGAAAACATTGCCCGCTCCGCCCTGGACTCGTTCGAGAAAATCTTCGGCACCACCCGCACCTGCGGGCTTTACACCGGCAACACCCAAGACCATCACGCGGACTTCCTCTTCTCCACCGTCCAAACCCTCTCCCGCCAGCAGCACCTCGATCGCTTCCACGCCGATGAGTTTGACTACATCGTTGTCGATGAATCACACCGCGCCGGCGCGAAATCCTACGACCGCTTCCTGAGCCACTTCTCGCCCCAGTTCCTCCTTGGCATGACCGCCACCCCGGAACGCTCCGATGGCGTGGATATCTTTCGCCTCTTCAATCACCAGATCGGCTACGAGATCAGGCTTCAGCGCGCCTTGCAGGAGGATATGCTTTGCCCCTTCCACTACTTCGGCGTCGCCGACCTCACCATCAACGACGAGGCCATCGAGGAACACTCGGACTTCAACAAGCTCACCACCCCGGAACGCGTCAACCGCATCGTCGAGAAAGCCGCCTTCTACGGCTGCGACGACGGCATTGTCCGCGGCCTCATCTTCTGCTCTCGCAACCAAGAATCTCAAAAGCTCAGCGAGGAACTCAACAACCGCGGCTATGCCACCCTCGCCTTGGACGGCTCATCCTCAGAGGACGAGCGTGAAGCCGCCATCAAGCGCCTCGAAGCACCCTCCGGCTCGGCCGAAAAACTCGATTACATCCTGACAGTCGATATTTTCAACGAAGGCATCGATATTCCACAGTGCAACCAGATCATCATGTTGCGCGCGACCCAGTCAGCGATCATCTTTGTCCAACAGCTTGGCCGCGGCCTGCGCAAGCTCGCCACCAAAGAAAAGTACCTCACCGTCATCGACTTCATCGGCAACTATTCAAACAACTACCTGATCCCGATTGCCCTCTACGGAGACCGATCCTACGACAAAGACCGCATTCGCCGCCTGATCGTTAACGGCAACGATGGCCTCCCAGGGACCTCAACCATCAATTTCGACCTCGTCGCCAAGGAACTGATCTTTAAGAGCCTCAACAGCGCCAACACCCAGCAACTGCGGGAGCTGGCCCTCGATTTTAAGGCCATGAAGAATCGCATTGGCCGGATTCCCATGATGGTCGACTTCGTAGCCCAGGATCAGCGGGACCCCCAAACCTTCGCCAAAGCCAGGAAATCCTTCTGTTCCTTCTCCCATTACGCGGAGCCAGATGCCGTTCCCGCCCTCAGCCCCACGGCCGCCAAGGTCCTGGAAGTCTATTCTCGGGATTCCCTCAATGCCACGTCACTGGAAGAGCCCCTCCTCCTCCTTGCCCTCTTGGCCGGCACCGATCCCTCGGAATCAGATCTGAACCAAGTCTACTCCGATCTTAGTGCCTGCACCTCCGCCCCAGGTCGCTGGGACACCGCTGCCAATAGCCTGAACCTGAGCTTCCTCACCGATGCTCAAGGGGGCGGCGCCTCCCTTGGCCTTGCACTCATTGAGCGCCACGGCAACCAATTCCGGGCCCTCCCGGATCTTACCCAGTTCCTCACCGACCCCGGATTTCGCCTCTACCTCCACGACCTCGCTGAATACGCCCGCAACAAGTTCTTGGCCAACCTCGATCCCGCCAACTTCCTCGTTGGCTTCGTCCGCTACCAAAAGTATTCCCGCGCGGACGTCTTCCGCATCCTCGGCAGCCCAAAATGCCCGAATGCCCAGAACGTCGGCGGCTACCTCCTCGATCCCGCCCGCCAGTGGTGCCCCATCTTCGTTAACTACAAGAAGGAAGAAGGCATCGCCGCCACCATCAAATACGAGGACGCCTTCATCGACCCATCCAAGATGCGCTGGTTCACCAAAAGCCGACGCTCTATGACCAGTCCCGACGTCCAATTCTTCGCCGACCCCCACCGCCGCGGTCGCGTCCCCCTCTTCGTCAAAAAAAACGGCGACGAAGGAATGGAGTTCTACTTCCTCGGCGATTCCTTCCCGCTCCTCTCCTCAATCGCACCAACCACCATGGATGATGGCGCTGGCGGAAAGGTCGCCGTCGTCCACATGGATCTGGCGCTCGATCAGCCGGTCGCGGAGTCGCTCTATCGCCACCTCGTAAGCTGAGCCCGCTACGCCCCCATTAACGCGAGGGTCCAACCAAGCTGGAGGAGGCGACGCCGAAACCCCGACGACCCCGGGCCTTCTTGGACAAGGCTGATTAAATTTTGGGTGTCGGGATGTGACATTTGGGAGATCGTTGCTTGAAAAGGGCGATCTCGCAGATTTGTGGCTGCCCGAAGCGGAACCCATGACCTACGACACGCGGGACAGTGTTTAGGGGTGATTTTGGTGCGGTAGGCTCTCACGGAGATTCTATTTCGTTTCTTATCACTTGAAGCTCACCCGCGTCAGCAAAGCGGTAGGGGTCATGGCGTCCGGAAACTAATTAACCTTCATTCGTTTAAACGCCGCAGCCACATCCGCCACTCGCCAGTTGTAGAGTTGGCAGGGGCTGATCTTGAGATGGGCTAGGCTTTGTACGTGGCGAAGGTTGATCAGTAGAGTCAAAGTTACTGACAACTCCGAAAGCCCTTGATCCGACTCGCCGATCTGGCAGATAAGTGCCGGATGGACGAGAACCTTGCTAGACATACCGACCCCCCGATTTCCGGGCGGCGGCGTGATTCTGTCGGGGTGCAAATCCATTCGAAATCCGCGACAGAATTCTCAGATTCCACACGGATTTCACACAAAAGAACCGTTCAGGGCTTTGCACTCAGCGTCGCCCGATCAACCAAACAACGCACAAATACAGATGCAATCATACATTAGTGACTCCTCGGCAAGCTTACTTGCTGTTCCGCCATCTTGTTGACTCTGAGTAGGTTGTGCGTGATTCCTTGATTTCATAGGGATATTTGCGTTTGTGGTTTTGCCCGCCATTGCACGACTTCGCGTATTTTACGGGCCGTTTGTGTGGAATCCGTGTGGAATTTTGAGAAATTCTGTCGCGGATTTCGAGTGGATTTGAATC
>CAMDLP010000067.1 GCA_945901795.1 Akkermansia muciniphila
TCTAAACAGCCTCTTGTATTTTTTTTCCAGAATACAAGGAAATCTTCCCCTTCGACCGAACCCCGCTATTCAATCCGAACCTGCGGTCGCAGTCTGTTCTTCTCTTCTTGAGACAACCCCCATTTCCCAGCCCTCCAGTCTACATCCACTTCCACCCACGACTCGACGCGCCGCAGCATCATTCCTTTGTGCTTTCCTTGCAGTGCGATGACCTGGTCCTTGATGATGTTCTCGTGGCCCTTGGTGTGGTTTTTCACCACCCGGAACTTCATGTTGTCCTTGGCGCGGGTGACCCACCAGACGCCCCGGTGATTCAGGTCGAGGAGGTGGCCGAAATCCAGTTAAGCCTTCCTCTGGGACGGCTGTGAATTTGAAATTTGAAATTTGAAAGTAAATGATCATGCTTCCCTGCGATGCACCCTGACATGAGTTGTTTGCTGAGGAAAGTAGTCCGCCCGGAGGCGGTCTGGCGGGTCGCCGGCATGTTTTTGCTAGGCATGGTCGTGCAGGCATCAGCGGCGGCGTATCCCGTGGCGTGGTGGAAATTCGACGGCCCGACGTCAGTGGATGCGGCGAGCGGCGTGACGGACACCATTGAGGGGAATTCCAAGTTCATGGCCGAAGGCGTGCGCGGCGGCTGCCTGAGGTTTGACGGATTCACCACCTTGGTGCGGCGCAAGGCGGACAAGGTTCCCGATCTGGAAAAGGGCTTCACCTTTCAAGGGTGGGTGGCATTGGCCGCTTACCCGTGGAATTGGACACCGCTGCTCGCCCAGCGGGATGCTGAAACGCGCGGCTATTCATTCGGCATCGACAGCACGGGACATTTCGGACTGCAACTGGCTGCGGACAACCGCTGGACAAGCTGCATTTCCTCAAAGGTATTGGAGATGAAAACCTGGCATCATCTGGCCGTCACCTATGACCCCGGCTTTGGCGTGCGGTTGTTTGTGGACGGTCAGGCCGCCGGCGCTTTTCAGTTAGATAAGCCGCTCGGTTTCGCCAGGGATGTGGATCTCTTCATCGGCCGCAACCACGATAAAATGGTTCCGGAACACCTGGTTAGAGACTGGGCGAAGTTCCCTTCCTGGTGGTCGCTCGACGGATTGTTGGATGAGTTGACCATCCACGACCGCGCGCTGGCCGCAGCGGAAATCCAAGCATCCAAGGCCTCCGTCACGCCACCCGGCGCACCGAACATCCCTCCCCGGAAGTTTCCGGATGTGGCCAAAGGCAGCCGGCGTTTCGGAGCCTACCCCACCCGACTGAGCTTCTACGAACAATGGGACGCCTTATGGCAAACGGCCGGAAACCCGGACATCGTCGTCAAGTTCGACGAAATGCCGGTGCAAATGGTATTCTGGCGTGGCACACGATTCTCGCCTTGCTGGGTCAGCGAGAATGGCAAATGGATGGCCGACCAAAGCCTCGAAACCGGGGTCTGGCCGGAGGAATTGCTCCGCCGCAACGGGAAGGGCGCGGTCGGCTGCTGCGAACACATGTCGGACGTCGAGTGCCGGTTTTCCAACGTCAGAATCATCGAGAACACCGACGCCCGGGTCGTGATCCATTGGCGCTATGCCATGGTCGATGCCGCCTATCGTTTCGCCGATTATGACGAAGTTGCCGGGCAAGGACACTATGGCGACGAATTCTACTATATTTATCCGGACGGCGTCTGCACCCGCGACGTGACCGGGTGGTGGCCGGATCCCGTGCACCGGGTCGACCAGGAAACCATCTTTCTCAGCGAACCCGGGACCCGGCCTGAGGATAACTGCGATCTGGCGGCGCTGAGTCTCGTCAACCTCAAGGGTGAAACCAAGACCTACTCGTGGGAAAACGGTTTTCCCACCCTGGATCTGGCGGACCCGGTGATTCAGATGGTCAATCTGAAATCGCGCTACAAACCGTGGATCATCGTCAAACCGGGCTCTAAAATCCGCACCTTCAAGGGGGAGGTGCGCAAGGAGTTCTCGCATTTCCCCTGGTGGAATCATTGGCCGGTCGCGCGGATTTCCAGTGACGGCCGCTATGCCATGGCACCCGACCAGGCGGCTCATTCATCGCTCACTGCGATTCATCAACCTGTTGGCGCTTTTCTTTACGGCACGACGAATCTGTCACCGGCGGACATGCTGCCCGTGGCCAAGGCCTGGATTCATCCGCCAGCCATCAAACTCAACAGCACCGCATTTTCCAGCGACGGCTACAACCAAGACCAACGGGCATATCAGTTGAAGCGGGGCGATCCTGATCGTGATCTCGATATGGAATTCACCGGCAGCGCCGAATCGCCCGTGTTGAATCCGGCACTGGTGATCCAAGGCTGGGGCGAGCATGAAGCCGCACTCAAACTTGACGGCATCGAGGTTCCGCGAGGGAAGGATTTCCGCTACGGTTTCCGCCGTACGCTTGACGGCACCGACCTGATCGTCTGGATCAAATGCAAGGCGGTGAAGCCAACGCTGTTCGTGTTATCGGCCATCAAGTGAAACCCTGAATTCCAGGCCAGTGCCTGCGGCGGTAATCGCTTGGTGTATGGCCATGCTGTTTGCGGAAGACGTTGGAAAATCCTCACCAACATGGATAAACGCGTTTCCAAAGATCCACATAGCAAGGGCTTCGCACTGGTGGTGACGCTTATCCAGTTAATGCAAAGAGTTTGCTTTCTGTGGGAGGCCCCTGAAAGAGCCGATGGGTCGGACTGGAGGGCGGGGAAATGGGGGTGGACCCTGCGTAAGCCACCCGCTTGCCGGTCCAAAGGCAGGGATGTAAGGCGAGACGTCCGAGCGAATGGGATACGAATGAGTGGAATGGATCGGGCACTCGTTCGTCTCGCCACAGGCAAAACTGGCTTGGAGCGAACATTGCGCGGATCAACGCAGCCGGACATTGATCTGCGTGAGTCCGAAGCCACCTGCGATTCTACTTCTTTCCGCGTCTAACCGGAAGATTTCTAAGGAGTGACGGTGACTTCGACCTGGTAGAATCGCCGTGCTGTATTCGAGGGAGGCGAGCCGGTGGAGGTGCCGTCATCGGTCCAGGTCATCATCGCCCCTGTGCCCGCGACTGGGGCGGACCCCGGCAGCCATCCGAGCAAGGTGTTGGAGTAATTGACCCGATAACTGTGGCCTACGATGGTCGGGAAACTGACCGTGACGGTGCCATCGTTGTTGTAGGTGGTGCTGAAGGCATAACTGTCGGAGGCATTCGCCGCCGTGTCGAAGACGAACTCGTCGAGGTTGGTGACGCCATCGCCATCACTGTCGAGGGCGGCATCGGCAGCGTTGAAGCGGTTGAGGCCATGGGCGAGTTCGTAGGCGTCCGGGATGCCGTCGCTATCGCTGTCGGCCGCACCTTGTTTGATGATGGTGAAGGTGTCCGGCGTGGTGAAGGTGCCGTTCGTGGCACCCTTTTGAATGTAGGTGGCGTCGAGGCGGTTGCCGTTGATGTCGAGGTTCAGCGTGCCGCCAGTGTTGTAGGAAACATACATTACCGGATGGTTGAGGGAGCCGCCATCCGCGCTGCCCGCGCTGCCGGCGACGGCATAAACCGCGCCGAAGTGATCACGCGGGCCGGTGAGCGGCTTGATGTAGGCACCATCGCCGGAGGGACGACCGCTGCCTGCGTTTTTGAATACGCCGCTCCCGGAAAGCGTGGGCGTTTCGTAGAAGTCATCGATCAGCTTCGAGCGCTCATAAGCGTGACTGTGACCGCAGAGGACTGCGTCCACTCCGCCGGCTTCCAGGATCGTGCCGAATTTCGCGCGCATTTCGATCAACTGGCCTTCGGTGTCGGAATTGTGGCTGCCTTTGGAATAGGGCGGGTGGTGGAACATGACAACGATCCAGGACTTGGTGGTGGCTGCGAGGTCGAGTCGCAGCCATGCAGCCATCGGGCCGTCTTCGTTGATTCCAGTGGTGGCCGGATTATCCACAGCCCGGCTGCTGGTCTGCGAGTCGAGGTTGACGAAGTGGATGTTGCCGTAGTCAAAGCTGTAATAGTATTCGGTGCCGCTGTTCACTCCGCCGCACTCGCCCAGGGTGGGGAAGGTGAACATGTCGAAGTAGGGAGTGGTGCCAGTGGCGCTGTCAATATTGGCATCGTGGTTGCCCAGGGTGGACCACAGCGGCATTTTGCGGAAGGTGGTCGGATAAATGTCGAAGAAGCCCGTTTTGTATTCGGCGTCAGTGCCGGTATTGTAGGCGTTGTCACCTAACATCAGGCAGAGATCCGGGGTGCGAGCTCCGGTCCACGCGTAGTAGGCGTCTCGCACGTCGCGCTGGAACTGGTTGCCACGGCCACAATCGCCGACCACCCAGATGCGGGTGTCGGTGGCGGTGCCCGGCACGGGCGAGGTGCGGAAGGTGTGGTTCGCATCGCCACCGGCAAGGGTGTCGAACGCGGATCCGACGCTGTAGTAGTAACGGGTGTAGGGTGCGAGACCGGTGAGTTTGACGACATGATTGGTGGCTGTGGCGGCTTCATCGGTGAAATTCGTCAGGTTGGTCGGCGAGTCACCGTAGCGAACCCGGCCGACGATGGACTGGCTGCTGCGCCATCTGACGACGATGCTGTTCTGGTTGTTTTGATTCAGATAGGGAGCGCGGGAGAGCGTGCCGCTGGATGGAGGGGCGCTGACGGTGATCGCGATGCCGGCGCTGGTGGTCGTGTAGTTTTGATTGTCCGTGGCGACGGCAGTTAAGGTATAACTCCCCATGGCCTGACCGGTGGCGATGTATTCGTAGGGAGCGGTGGTGTCCTCGCCGAGTTTGGTGGCACCCCGGTAAAACTCGACTTTGGCGACGCTGCCGTCCGCGTCGCTCGCCGTCGCAGCGATGTTCACCGTGGCCGGCGCGTAATATGTCGAACTGTTAGCTGGCGCGGTGATGGAAACGGTGGGAGCGATGCCGGTCGCGATGGTGAAGCGGCTGGTGGCGCTGGATATGGTGCTGACGCTGTCGTTGGCGGAGGCATACCACTCGTAGTTTCTGTCGATTTCGAGGCCGGTCCAGTCGAGCGATGCGGTGGTGCCATTGGCGGGCACGTTGACGGTGCCGAGGGGGATCCAATCCGTGATGGCTCCCTGCATGTTATAGGGCAGGGTGAAGATGCCGAGAGCGGTTGGGACATCCGCCGTGGTGGCGGTGCGGTTGAGGGTGGGTGACCACATTTCGGCGGTGATCAGGTTGGTGGCGGGCGAGAAGGTGAAGGTGCGCAGGAAGCCGTTGCCGCCGTTGCCGGCGTCCTGGTAGTCCTGCAGGATGCTGTGGACATCGCGACTCTGGAAGGTATCGGTGCGGCGGCCCTCGCCGTGGACGTGACCGCAGAGCATCATGAACAGGTTGGGATTATCCTTGAGATTGTCATAGAGCGCCTGGCCCTGACCGCCGAAGGTGGCGGGATTTCCGGTGCCGATGATCCAGTGGCTGGTGATGATGGCGCGGCGGGTGGGGTTGGCCTTCAGAAGTGCATCCGCCCAATCGTGCACCGCAGTGTCCGCAGTGGTGCGGTAAGCGATGTTGATGACCATGAAGTCAAGTCCGCCAGCGCTGAAGAACTGATAGTTGTTGTTGTTATCGGAGCCGTAATTGCCGCGGAAGTAGGTTCGCCCTGCCCAGCGGGTGGTGCCGAAGTGTTGGTTCCACTTGGTCGTGGTGCCAGTGCCGCCGCCGGTGCCGAAATCGTGATTTCCCGGTGCGCCGCCCCATGGAATGCCGTGGGTGAGCAGGGTGGTCAGTGGGTTTTCGATCAGGCCCATGGCACCGCTCGCCCTGACCCACTCGGCATCGATCGAATCGCCGTTCTGAACCATGTCCCCCATGTGGGCAACGAAGGCGATGTTGTTGGTGACGCGGTTGCTAGTGATCCATTGCGTCTGGTCGTTGAAATAGGAAATGTGGGCCCCAGTGCCTGGCGCAACGGGATTGCGACCGGTGTCTTCCGAGTAGAACTGGGTGTCCGGAATGGCGACGAAGGTGAAGTCGGGGCCGGGGGTGACGGGCGCGGTTTGCCGTCCGTAGAAGGTGACGGTTTGGGCATCGCCCTCGGGGTCGATGATGTTGGCGCTGAGTGTCGCCGTGGAACCGGTGATGGTCGCCAGATTGGCCGGTGCGGTCAGGGTGATGACCGGTGGTTGGTTCGGATTCACCACGGCCGTCACGTTGACTGCGGTCGAGGTGGTCGTGTTGCCCCCATTGTCGGTGGCCTTGGCGGTGAGGGAGTGAGCGCCCAGGCCCACTGGGGTCCAGACGAAATTGAAGGGTGCGTTGAGATCCTCACCGAGTTTGGTGGCTCCGTCGAAGAATTCGACCTTGGAGACTGTGCCATCGGCGTCGTTCGCCGTGGCGGCGAGGGCAGTGGTTCCAGGAACGAAGACATTCGCAGCCTCCGCCGGGGCGGTGAGTGCGACGGTGGGTGGAACCATGGGGCCGGTCGGCGTTCCGGTGATGACGATCGTGTCGATGCCAGTGGCTTCGTTCAGGGATTCGGTGTCGTTGTAGGATTCGAGGCGCAGGCGCAGCATGCCGTCCGGATGAGTGGGGGCGGGAAGTGCGATGTTAGAGAATGTTTGGAAAGCCGCGGTTAGAGCTCCAAGGACCGTATCGGTGTATGCCACATTAGTCGGAGAAGCGGCACCCTTGAATTCAAACAATGTGGTTTCGTAGGTGCCGTCCCCGTTGGTGTCCGTTTTGGCGCGGATGAAATTCACGTCCTCGGCATTTGGCATCCCGGCAAGAGCAATCGACAGTCGTAGGTTGGTGTAGGCACTGGCAGCAACGGTGAAGTCGATCTGTGCCGGGGCAGAGGACGAGAATGGCCGGTCGGCAATGTTGTCGAGATTCTGGGTGCCCAGATAGGTCCCGTTGGCACCGGTGATGCCTGCATTGACAACCAAGGTTGGCGTGTCGCTCTTTGCCCAATAGCGCGGGGTGGTATCGAAGCGGAAATCGCTGTTCAGCGGCAGTGTGTAGTTCACGGGATCGGAACTGAAGTTTTGCGAAAGGAGAATGCTGGGAACAGGATCGTCGTTCGCGATGGTAGCCGTGACCTGTTGAACTCCGCTCTCGGTGCCGTTGGTCACGGTATCAATGTCCACCATGATGGTTTCGTCAGGGTTTTCGTAGATCGAGTCCTGCACGGCCGTCAACGTGACGGTGCCGGTAGTGCTGCCAGCCGGGATCACGATGCTGGTGCCGGAGCGGGTGTAATCGTCCGTGAGAGTGGCGGTTCCGGAATAGGCCAGATTGACGGTCACGGAATTGAGGCTCGTTCCTGAGAGCGTGGCGGTCACGGTGGCGACGCCGGCGGCTTCGGCCATCGGGCTACCGGTCAATCCCAGAGTTACAGATGGGCCGCCGCCACCTGTTGCAGTGAGGCTGACATTGTCCAAGCCAATGATTTGATCGGGAGAGGGAGTGGTTGCATTGTCGTCCACCCAGCGCAGCTGGAGGCTTCCACCGTTGGTCCAAGGTGAGGCGAGAGTGACCGCAGTGACAGGGATGCTGGTGGTTCCAATGGTATTGGGAACATTCGTCAACGTCGGGTTCAACGAGCTGACGTTGGTCCAGGTCGTCCCTCCGTCCACGCTGTAGAAAAGCCAGAATCCGGGCAGTTCCTCGGCACCAGCGGCAGCAACGATGAATCGTTTGATGTCGTAACTGATGCTGAACGAGGTGATGGGTCCTCCAGAGTTATTCAACCACGCCGGCGACTGGATCGCGACGCTTGCCGTTCCCGTGGGTGAGGTGGCGATGCAGCGGTCGCCTGCCAAAGCACTGACTCCCAAGGCATTGTATCCATTGACGAGTCCTCCGGTGGGAGCATCGTTCAGAGTCAAGGGTGTTACCACATTCATGGTTACGCCAGTCTGCACAATCGGGTTGACCGCAGTCCACAGGCTCTTGTCATTCGGACTGCCGCTGCCCTGGTTCAAAATGGACCAACCCGCCGGTGGAGTTGTGCCGGAAGCCATGCTGTCGAAGTTCTCGGTGAATGTGATGGCCTGAGCATCCAACAAGCCGAACCAAGCGACAAGGATGTTGAGAAGCCAATAGCGCCCGCATGTTGGTCGACACTTGTGATCGATTTGATGTTGCATTGGATGGTTTTCGTTAGTGACAGAAGTTTATGAGGAAATGAGTCATGGTTTCACGATGCTTCGGGGTGGCGAATCCTGGTCGCTGCCGGCCTGGCTATCCAGGGATGCCAGTGCCAGCTTCGCATCCTGAGCGAGTTTGCTCATGGCATGGGAGCCGCGTTCCAGGTTGGGAAGCGCGTTGAGGTGGTCGGCCAAGGCCTGCCAGGCGGCTTTGGATTCCGGGATGCGGCCGGCCTGGGCGAGGATCGAGGCGCGTTTGGCCATCCATGGTTCCGGGCGGGGGGCGGATTTCTGCATGGCGTCCACCCGGATGAGGGCGGCATCGAAATCCCGGATCGAGATTTCCAAGTCCATGGCACGCAGCACGAGTGATGGCACGGCACCGAGTTTTTCCAGGCCGGCGGCCAGAACCTGCACGGCTTCGTTCGCAGACCCTTGTGCGGCCAGGGCATCGGCGGTTTCCTGGATGAGATCGGGCTCGGGATTGGCCGTGCGTTTCAATGCCGCGCGGTAATCGGCGATCGCCTCGGTGGGTTGGTCGAGCTTGGAGTGGGTGCGGGCGCGGCAAAGCAGGGCCTGCGGTTGGTCCGGGTGGCGATTGATGAAATCGTTGAGCAAGGGCAGGGCCTGTTGCGGGCTGCCGGATTCGAGCAGCGTGCGACCGCGCAGCAGGTCCACATCGATGGCGGGATCGAGTTTGCGGGCGGTGTCGCAGTCGGCGAGGGCCTTTCCCCATTCTTCGTGTTCGCGATAGACTTCACCGCGTTTCAGATAGAGCTGGGCGTCCTGGGGCTGGGATTGGATCAATTTTGAAATCCCGGTGATGCGTTCATGAAAGCTGCCGTGGGCCTGGGCAAGCCCTGTCGTTAGAAGACACGCGGCGAGCAGGCACGTGACGAAAGGAAACGGGATGGATGGATCCAAGCTGGATTTCACAAAAGGTGTTGGTGGATCATGGATAATTTTCGCTGGCGATGGGTTCAAGTCAAGGAGTCATTGGGACCAAGACCCGGAGCAAGAATGATGGTAGGAATCGGGTTGGGAGGAGAAAATCACCAGCGGCATGCCAGGACGGTGGAGCCATGGTGGTCGCTCGGCGGGAGTCTTGGATCGGGGTTTGTGGGTTGCAGGGTTCTCGCGGCGGGAAAAGCGGTGGCTGGGGGAACACCTGCGGGCGGAGCTGTGCCGCGGGGCCTGGGGCGGGCAAAACCGGTGATGATATATCTGCTGATGGAAATTGAGGAGTGGTGGCTGCGAATACGGATGAAGTGGACATGGTGGCAAGGTATTGTGCGGGTTGTGTTGGAGTGCCGGTTGATGGATTCACCACTGCCAAGCTTCGTGTCATAGTTTCTGGTTACAATCGTTGGCAATGACCGTCAACGCGGTGCCACCTTCAGATTGGTATCCACAATGGTGGTGATCGTCGGCTGGAGGGCGCCGGGAGTGGAATGGATGATGAAGAGACGCCGGGAGGCGTCGAGATACTGCAACTGGCGCTCGGTGAAGACCACCCATGCTTCGCCCTGCTGATAGTAGAAATTTGTCTGAGCCATGTTGAACTCATTGACCTTGGTGACGGGTGGCACTCTGGTGATCTTACCCGGATGGATGGGCAGTCTTGACGCTTGCAGCCAAACTGCCAGCCGGGTTCTCGGGGTCGATGGCGGCCTTGTCGTAAAGCACCAGTGAGCCGTTGCCAACGAGTTCGATGGATTTACCGGTCCACACGGTGGTGGCGAAGTCCCGTGACCCGGCAGCCGCCACGTCAGCACTCGAAACCAGCCAGCGCCGGAAACGGCTTGTTTTCTCCGTGCTGTAGGCCGGCGCAGGGCTGCTGTTCGGATTGAAATCCCACCATGACTCCCAGACCCCGGTGGTGTTGGGTTTGGCAACGGCGGCCGATGGTGTCGCAAGGATTTCCGACGGGGCGGTGATCGCCCGGTCAGGTCCGAGACTTTTTTGCAAATCACCAAGGGCCAACATCAGCGCCAGGCGGGCGTTGGCCCGCGCTTCCGCCACCGCCTGCCCCTGGCTTGATGAGCGCAGCGAGATGCTCGAAAGCGTCAACAAACCGACCGCAATGACCGTCAGCAGGATCATCAACGAGAGCGTGACTACCAAGGCGAAGCCGGGCTTGGGCCGACGCATGAGGTCAGGGACACGTGGCTGAAATGAAGTTTTCAAGACGGCCGGTAGCGGGATTGGCGGTGAATGGTTTGGCTTAGGGCGCTATATCCGCGATGGTGGTAACCGTCGGCTGGAGGGAACCCGGCGTCGCGTGAATGATGAAAATCCGCCGGCAAGCGTCGAGAAACTGCAATTGACGCTGGCTGAAGGCGACCGACGATCCACTTTGCTGGTAACTGAAATCCGTCTGCGCCATGTTGAATTCATCGACCTTCTTAACGGGAGGCACGCGGGTGATGCCACCCGGCGGGAGGGTGAGTTTGTGTTCGCCCGCTTCGAGAGTCGTCTCCATGGCGACCCGTGAGAGCACCCGCGACTCGCCCTTGGGAAAGGCCTTCGCGGAATCGTCGATCAGCTCCATCCGATAGGCGGGGCTTGAGCCGGCGGGTTCCGGCACCACCACGACAATCGCCTGCTGGATGCCAGATGGCAGCTTGACGGATGCTGCCAGACTCGCTCTGGGGTCTTTCGGATCGACGTTGGCTTTATCGAAGAGCACCAGGAAACCCTTGGAAGGCAGCGTGAACAGCGGCGGAGTTAGATCCTGCGGCCGGAAGTTCAGTTTGACCATGTCACCATTCTTGTCGGGATAAAACAAGTCGCCGGCGGTGTGTGCCGGATCGAACAAGACCGCGCGGATCTGGAGCGTAGCCTGCGCCTTGGCAGGTTTGGCGTGGACCGTTGCGGGTAGCCACAGGACAGCTAGAACACACACGCAATGTTTGAGGATCATGGTAGTCGGATTTGATAGGAACTCAAAGTCACCCCGCGGTGGCTGGTTTCGGTGTTAGAGTTGGCATGATATCCACAATGGTGGTGATCGTCGGCTGGAGGGCGCCGGGAGTGGCATGGATGATGAAAATCCGCCGGCAAACGTCGAGGAACTGCAATTGGCGCTCGGTGAAAGGCACCCAGGCTTCGCCCTGTTGGTAATAGAAATTGGTCTGCGCCATGTTGAATTCATCGCGCTTCGTGACGGGCGGCACGTTGGTGATCTTCCCCGGATGGATGGGCAGTCGGTGCTCACCGGCTTGGATGGCGGTTTCCACTTTAACCAACGGCAGTACCCGCGACTCGCCCGGTGGGAAGGCTTTCGCGGAATCGTCGATGACCAACATCCGATAGGCGGGTTTCTCACCGACTGGAGCCGGCAGCACGATGACAACCGCCCGCTTGAGGTTAGGCGGCAAAATCACGCTGGCGGCCAAACTTGCCGCGGGGTTCTTGGGATCGATGGCGGCCTTGTCGTAAAGCACCAGCGAGCCATTGACCGGCAGCATGGATAAGGGCTCGGTGAGATCCTGGGGTCTGAAATTCAATCGGGTCACGGCTCCGGTCTTGTCGGTGTAGAACAGTTCGGCGGTGGGCTGAACCGGATCGTGCAACACCGCGCGGATCTGCACGGGGACCGGCGCTTCTTTATCCTGGGCATGGACCGCCAGGGATAAACCTAAAAAAGTTAGAATAGTGAGAGCGAATTTAGAGATCATGTGAATCAGATTTCGTTGCTGGATAACCAGCGGAATGACACCAAGTTGATGCGGCGCCCGAAGGTCTTGTTGGCGGCGGAGGCGGTGGGATCGGTGTAGGGATTGAGTGATGGGCGGTTCACCGGATCCACATATTCCGGCATGCGTTGCACCACGGCCTCGGCATAGGCGCGGGCGGTGATGTTTCCACTGCTGTCCTGCGCCTCGCCATAGGTGCGGATGACAAAGGTGTCGCCGCGCATGAGCGGGTGCAGCCGGGAGTTGGCCACCGGCTGGACGAAGTGCGGCGGATAGGCGGTGGTGAGTGCGTTTGAGCGACGGAAATCCGCGATGGTCATGAGCGGACCAGAGGGAACTTCGAGGTAACTGCCGGATTTGATGCCGGAAGTGGTTTTGTTGCCGCTGAGCGATGGCACGCGGTGGGTTGCCGATGATGCCGCTGGCCAGCGACGGGCCGCCATTGGCCGGCGTCGGGGTGAGGGTGCCGACCGCATCGGTCAGCGTGTCGTTCAAGTGGAAGACGCAGACGTAGCCATTGGCGGCATTGAAGACATTGGCGCCGCTTGATTGGCTGGGTGCGTCGGGCTTGCCCCAATACATCTTGATTTCCTGGCGTGAGTTGCCGGTGATGGTCGGGATCTTCAACCACACGGCGGCCTGGCCGTTGACCGCATCCCATTGTTCGATCTGATAGGAAAGGTCCACGCCTCCCGCGGTAGTGAAGCGGATGTCACGCCCGTCACTTTGCGCCTGGCTGAAGGGGAAGTTGCCGGAGTTGAGTCTAACCAGCAACGGGAAGTTGGTTTCCTCGGCGGCCGAGGCCGGCAGGTTCGCCCCATCCGGGGTGGTCAGGATATAGAGCGAACCGGAGTGGGTCCATGACTGATAGGTTGTCACGGCCACGGTATAAACCTTGGTGGAACCATTCTCAGCGGTGACAGTGTAGGTCTGCGGCGTGCTGAAATCACGGATGGTGCCGGAAGGGAAAGTCGCGTCCTGCAGGGCCAGCGGTGAAACCGTGTAGGTGGGCGCGAGCGCGGTCACGTCCGTTCCGAGCGGCACGGTCAGGGCAATCGTGTTCGCTCCGATGGTCGGTACGGACAGGCCGGGGAACACGAATGTTAGAATGTCCATGGCGCTGCTGGCGGGAGTCTTATTCACCGTCACGGCATAGTCCTTTTGCGAAGCATCATGGCCGGTGACGACATAGTGCACCGGAGAGGTGAAATCCTGGATGGAACCGGAAGGCGGATTGCCGGTGGCGCCGGGGAAGATCGTGTAGGTAGGCACCAGAGCCGTTACAGCCGTGGCATAGGGCACGGTCACGCTGATGTTGTTACCGGAAATCGTGGTGGCTGGCAGGCCTGGAAATGTGAAACTCAGGATCGTTGCCGGTTCGGCAATCTGAATGTCCAGGGCCGACGAGACACTGGGATCGTTCGCCGCATTGCCCTCATAGCGAGCCGTGATGGCGTGGGCGCCGAGCGCGAGGCTGCTGGTGGTGAAGGTGGCTTGGAATGAGGCGTTCAAAGTGCCGGTGCCGAGCCGTGTGACTCCGTCATAGAACGCCACCTGGTCGGTGGGCGCGCTGCCTTCCACCGTGGCGGTAAAGGTCAGTGCCGAACCGGCGCTGGCCGGGGTGCCGCTACCGCTCATTACCAGCGTAGTGGAAGTTGAGGCAAACGCAGGACCCACCGTGACGGTGCCGGGGCCGGCAAAAAAGCCACTCTGATAGGTCGCCCCGGAGGTGGCGGATCCGTAGGTGCCATTGCTTGTCTGGGCGGTGCCACCGAGAGTCAATGACGCGACCCGGCGGGTGCCGGTGAAATCCAACCGGGCCGTGGCTCCGGAGCTGATGTCCAAAGCACCGCCCCGCAGCGAGCAAGCGCTGGAACAGGCGAGGGTGCCTGCCGCGACTTTGGTTGCGCCGGTATAGGTATTCGGGCCGGCGAGGGTGAGGGTGGCCGTGCCGTCCTTGTAGAGGTTGCCAATCCCCAATGGGTTGCCAATCGGGCCGGCAAGCAACAGGTGGTTAGACCCGTCGGCATGGATATTGAGATACGCACCCGACGCGATATCGAAGGCATTCACCACACCTGGCCCGGCGGATAGATCCGCGGCGCTCTCAAGCATCCCAGACCCGGCTACAGTCCGTTCCGACCTGAAGGTTCCGGTTCCCAGCGAGCTGGCGTTGAAGATGGAGGTGAGGTGGCGGGTCATAGGTTTTAGAAGCTTTAATTGGGGGTTTGGGTGGGAGTAAAGCAGTGTTCCGCGTCGATCGGTGGCAAACCACCCCCTCCCGCGAAGCCCGCAAGAATTACTTTCAAAGCTGCTGGTCCTGATTTCCGATGGTTTTCCGGATACAAGGAATTTGCTTTCTGCGGGAGGCCCCTGAAAGAGCCAATGGGTCGGCCCGGCCTGCCTGTCGTAGCCTTCTTGGCCTTCGTCGCATTAGCGAAGTAGACAGCGAAGTAGACAGCGAAGACTGGAGGGCGGAGGGCGGGGAAATGGGGGTTGTCTCAAGAAGAGAAGAACAGACTGCGACCGTAGGTTGGGACGGAATAGCGGGGGTCGGTCGAAGGGGGAGATTTCCTTGGATTCTGGAAAAAAATACAAGAGGCTGTTTAGAATTCGGAATCGTCTCGGTTTAGGGGGGGGAAGCAGCAGCTTGCAAGAATCCAGCGGGAACGAACTTCTGCTGACTGAACCACCACCAACAACCACCACCAACAACCACCGTCACATGATGAAAACCAAACACCTCCTCGCGGCCTCCTGCGCCGCTTTCCTCGGCTTCACTTCCGCCTTCGCCGGCGGCGAAGGGTGGACCCACGACTTCGCAGCCGCCAAGAAACAGGCCGCCGATGAGAAGAAAGACCTGCTCATCGACTTCACCGGCACCGACTGGTGCGGCTGGTGCATCAAGCTCAATGAAGAAGTCTTCATCCACGCCCCCTTCCAGGCTGGCGTAAAAGACAAGTTCGTTCTGGTGGAACTCGACTACCCGAACAAGCCCGAGAACGTCGCCAAGCTTTCCGACGAAACCAAGGCCCAGAACAAGGAACTCAAAGCCAAGTATGACATCAACGGCTACCCCACCATCCTGCTCTGCGACGCCGAGGGCAGGCCCTACGCCACATCCATCGGCTACAAAAAGGGCGGCCCTGAAATATACGTCACCCACCTCGACGAGCTTCGCGCCAAGAAGGACGTCCGTGACAAGTCCTTTGCCGAAGCCGCCAAGTTGGAAGGGCTGGCCAAGGCCAAAGCTCTGGTCGCCGCCCTCGATGCCATATCGGCCATGAAGTTGCAAGACCTCGCCGTCGCGAGGTGCTACCCGGACGTGGTTGACCAAATCAAGGCAGCCGACCCGAAAGACGAGACCGGCTACGGCAAGAAGCTCGCGACCAAGGCCAAGTTAG
>CAMDLP010000068.1 GCA_945901795.1 Akkermansia muciniphila
CTAGACGATGGCGGAGAGGGTGGGATTTGAACCCACGGTAGCTGTTACACTACGTCTGATTTCGAATCAGGTGCCATAGACCACTCGACCACCTCTCCTTGAACGGGGCGGGAAATTGAGCGCGCGACCTGGGTTTGTAAAGCTCCCAATTGGATTTTATCTGGCAACCTGCCAACGGCTGGACAATAGGTAGGGAATGGTGTGAAGAACAGGCAGGAATGCCTGTGTCACGGGGGTTAATCCGGGAAAACAATCGCGCGGTGGCCGTCGATGATGGTGCGGTCGTGGACGTGGAAGCGGATTCCTTTGGCGAGGGCGATGCGCTCGCAGTGACGGCCGAGCCGGACGAGGTCGTTGGGGGTGTGGAAGTGCTGCACGCGGTCGACTTCCTGCTCGATGATGGGGCCGGCGTCGAGGGCGGCGGTGACGTAGTGACAGGTGGCTCCGATCAATTTGACGCCGCGCTCGTAGGCTTGTTTGTAAGGGTTCGCGCCGATGAAGGCGGGCAGGAAGCTGTGATGGATGTTGATGATGCGGCCGGCGAAGTCGCGGCAGAAGTCATCGGGTAGAATCTGCATGAAGCGGGCGAGCACGATGAGCTCGACGTCCTGCTCGATGATCATCTCGCGGATGCGTGCGAAGCCGGCCTGCCGGTTTTCGCCGTCCATGTCGATTTCGTGAAACGGAATGTCCGCCCGCTCGGCGACGGCGCGGCAGTTGGGGCGGTTGCCGATGATCGAGGTGATCTCGATGGGGAGTTCGTCGAGCTCGGCGCGCCAGAGGATTTCGTTGAGGCAGTGGTCGGTCTTGGTGACGAGCACGGCGGTTTTCATGCGGTAGGGGAGGCGGCGGAAGTGCCAGTCCGCCTGCAGGGAGCGGCCGAGCGTGCCGAAGCCGTCGATGAAATCCTGGACATCGACGTCGAGGTCTGCGGTTTCGATTTCCAGTCGGGCGAAAAATTTTCCGCCGAGCTGGTCGGAGAACTGGGCGAACTCGACGAGGTTGCCGCGGTGGCCAGCGACGTAGTTGGCGACTTTGGCGACGATGCCGGGTTGGTCGCGACAGCTGAGTTTGAGGATCAATCCGGGACGAGACATGAGGAGAAAAGGCTGCGCGATCAGGATTCCCGCGTCAATCATCGCTCGCCATCCACTCCGCGGGGGAATGCCAGGGCAGTTCGAACGAGGTGGCGCTGAGCTCGGGTGGCGTCTGGATGGCCTCGGCTTGCCGCGAGAGCATCGGCTGGGAAATCTTCGCTTCCGCAGGCGGGAGAGCCGGTCCGGACTCGCCGGGGCGGGACGAGAGGGTGAGCAGGAGCAGCGTGAAAAGCATGGTGGAAAGGACGCCGGCCAGTCCTGCGAGCCACCAGCGGTGGGTGCCGTGGTGGGGGGGGCCGATGCCAGACTCGGCGACGAGCGGCGGCGCGGCGCGGCGGACGATGGCATCGATCACGTGAGGAGGAATTTCCGCAGTCCGCGGTCTGGCGGCTTGGGTGGCGGGAAGTTGCCAGCCTGCGAAATCGAGGTCGTCGGCGGCCAGCGCGAGGTCTTCGGGATAGGCGGTGGTGCGGCCGGGGTTGGAGCCGGGGTTGGAGCCGGTGATGAGGGCTGTGACCGCCGCTTCGTCCACAAATCCTTCTCTTTCCATGGTGAGCGAGCTCGATTCGTCACTTGGGCGGGTGGATGGCAGCGGGCTGAGTCTGAGTGAGTTCATAATCGGCTTCGATTGGTTGATCAATCTGGTATGAAGAAAATCCGGAATGGTCAATTTTTAATGTTTCCAAACTAAATTTCGGAACGGCGGGAAATCCGGGTCTTTCGGGCGTGTTAGGAAGGCGTGATGCTTGGGGTGATGCTTGGGGTTGCAATCACCGGAATTTGCATCAAGAATTTGGCCAACGACATGCCTTCCCCGACTCCCGATGATTTGTTATTGCTGATCCTCTGCCCGTCCTGCGGCCAGCGATTCAAGGTGGGAGAGGATTTGCGCGATCGCACCGTCGAATGCGGTGGCTGCGAACACCGCTTCAAAATCAACGACGAGGTCATCGTGCGGGGCCGCAAATTTTACCCGAGCGAGCACAAAAGCCATGAATTGAACTGCTTTCCGCGGATTCCCTTGCAGGGAGGAGAGACGTCGATCGGCCTGCAGCCCGTTCGTTACAGCAGCATGCCGGATGCCGCGGTGCTCGAGCCTGCGACGCCGCAGCGGATCATCGCGGGAATCATCGGCGTGGCGGGCATGACGATGATGGCGCTGTTGTTGATGTTCGGTGCCAGCCGCGGCGGGGCGCTGGACGGGATGGTGATTACGAACCGGCTTCTGTTGGCGGGATTCGTGAGTGTTTTAGGAACCTTGCTGCTTGTTTATGCGAACCCGCGGGCGCGGATGAAAGCGCTGGGCGTGGGGCTGGTCATGAGCGTCGCCTTGTTGCTGGTGCCGTTCTTTTTCAAAACCGGATCGGTGCCACTTGGCAGCCGGACGGCCGGCGCGCCGGGAACCAACGCGCCGGTGCGAAGCGCGCCGCTCCAGCAGCCTGGCGAGGACAGCGCCACCCTGGCTTTGCGGGCCCGGATCGGCACGGCTCCTCTGGTTGCGGAAATCCAGAAGCTGGCCTTGGACGGAACCGGCAAGCAGGCCGTCGGACTGTGGTTCAGGGGCTTGAGTGAGAGCAACCGCTTCCTGGTGAGGGATTATATTCTCCGGGTCACCGGCGCGGACCCGGCTTCGCATTATTATCCGCGGGATGGCGGGGACTATCTGCTAGTCGTCACCGGGATCAGGAAATCACTGACCGAACTCGCGGTGCTGACGTCGGCGCTGGGGCGGACGGAAAAAATCTATACGGACCTCTCGGTGATCGAAGTCCGGGTGCGCAACGAGATTTTCATCGAGGGATCGATCGAAAAACTGTCGAAAAAAGACGACCCGGCGTTCTACGATTTGAACAAGCGGGAGCTGGAAAGCATCGATCTCGACCGGGGCAGGCGCGCGGTGCAGCGCCTGGCGGATGCCGAGCCGAAACTTTACCGCGCCGACATCAGTCGGAAGCTCATTTCGCTACTGGGACAGGAAGGCTTGGATTTCAAGGGGAACATTTGCAGCGCGTTGGCGGTGTGGTCGGAGCTGCCGGGACCGGCCAGCGAGGCTGCGCTGATCGTCGTGAAGGAGCTGGTCGCAAAAGGCGAAGCCGTTCCTCCCGAAATCGTCTCCCTGATTGTGAAGGAGAGAAATACCGGGATCATTCCGATTCTTGATGAACTTTGGTTTAAGAATCCGATGGCATGGGAGTCGCTTTTCGCGGACCTCGGTCAGCCGATCGAAGACACCGTGATCCGGCGGTTTCCGGACACCTCGGGGACCATTCGCTATTCGGCCGTCCGCATTCTCGGCCGGGTGGGTGGAAGCCGCAGCCTGCCGGTCCTGACGGCGGCGATGGCGGGCAAGGACCCCGAGCTGAAAGTCCTCATCGAGCAGTCCAAGAAATCGATCGCCGCCCGCCTCGGAGAATAGGCAAAGTCGGGTGTTTTGGAAAACTTCTTGGGGAGGACGATGAAATCGCCTTGCCGTCGGTGGCGGTTTCCACAAACCTCTTGCGCCTCTCGTTTCGCGCGAAGCTGGGATAATCCGGGGGGAGAATTCCGGCGGCGTGAGGCGAGGGGTCTTTTTTATCAGGATCCTAACTGGGATCGGCCGCGGGCGGATCGAGCAACTGCCGTTCCCAGATGAAGCGGCGGAACAGGACCTTCACCGCCGCGGTGAGCGGCACCGCCAGCAACGCTCCGACGAAGCCGCCGAGAACCACCGACCAGAAGAGCATCGAGAAAATCACGGTCAGAGGATGCAGTCCGACGGAATCGCCGACGATCTTGGGCGCGGTGAGCAGCGAGTTAATCTGTTGGACGACGACGAAGATCCCGACGACGCACCCGACGTAAGCCCACGGGCTCATCCCGAAAGGCGCGGCGCCCTGCGAGTGGAGCCAGGCGATGATGCAGGCGGGAATCAGGCAGAGAATGTTTCCGATGTAGGGAATGACTCCGAGGATGGCCATGAAAACCCCTATCAAAAGCCCGTAGGGCAGGCCGAAGATGGTCAGGGCGATTCCTACCAGGATTCCATCGATCGCGGCGACGATCACCTGGCCGCGAAAGAACGAGACCAGATAGCCGTTGATCTCCTGGAGCGTTTCCACCAGCGAGGTCTTGAACCGCGAGGCCTTGAGCGGCACGTAGTCGTGCCAATGGCTCCGGATCGACGCCGAGTCCTTGAGGAAAAAGAACAGATAGATCGGTACCATGATCATGCCGATGACGAGGCCGAGAAATCCCAGCACCTTGGTGGACCCCGCCGTCAGCCAGGTGCGGCCGGTTTTGAAAATCACGTCCAGGTTTTCCATCACCATGCGCCCGCCGCGGGTGCGTTCGAAATAGTCGAGGGATTCCGGCTTGGTTTTTTTCTCATCCACCGTCACCGGGTTGTCTTGGTCGTCGGTTTCTGTCAGAATCCAACCGATCGGGCCGCCCTGATGTTGGACGCGCAGATCGCGAAGCGAGCGGGCGAGCGCCGGGGCAAGATGTTCCGCGTCACCCTTCGAAGCGCTCTTCGCCGGTGTTGAAATCATCTCCCGCAGCGCTCCGCCGCCACGCTGGATGCCGGGCAGGATGGCGGCGACCAAGAGAGTCGACCCTAGCAGGATCGCGAGAAACAGCGTGATGACCGACCACAAGCGGCTCAGCCCGCGGCCTTCGAGAAGTCTCACTACCGGATCGAGCACGTAAGCGACGATCCCGGCCACGATCAGCGGAATGAGCACGGGTTGGAGAAATCCAAAGACCTGACCCATCAGCCAGATCAGGCCGACGAGCAGGGCACCAAGGATCAGGATGGAAACTCCGGTGGCGGCGTTCCACAGGGTTTTCTGCTGAAAGGGAGTCGGGTAGCGCATGATCGGAAAAGTCTCGCGCGCTGTTATGAAGACTGCGGCGCGACTTACCAATTATAAAACATCCTGAATTTCGGACACTTCCGCCGCCTGCTTGGCGATCTTGTCTAGGACGCCGTTGACGAAGCGCCGCGAGTCGGTCGTGCCGAAACGCTTGGCCAGCTCGATCGCCTCGTTCATCGCCACTTTTGGCGGAGTCGCCGCGTGTAGGATTTCGTAAGTGCCCAGCCTCAAAATCGCGCGGTCCACCGGATCAATCCGCTCGGGCGCGAAATTCTCCACCACGGCGGCGAGCGTTTCATCGATCCGTTCCTTTTTCGCGAGAATGTGATCTACCAGTTCGTCCGCCTTTTTTTGCAGCGCGAGGATGTCCGCTTTCGAATCGCGAAGCCGTGCGAGATCCGCTTGTTCGGGAAATTTCTCGGGCTCCTCGACCATCCGCAGTCGATCGGAAATCCGCTGCAGCCGGCGGATCGTCGCCGCCACCGCCTCCATCTGTCCGCGCAGGGCGGGGAAGTCTTCCATGCCTTCAAGAAACCGGCGGCGCGCGGCGGCGAGGTCGCGGTCGATTTTGAAAAGGACCTGCAGCGCGTCGCCGAAGCTTTCCGCCACCGATGCGTCATCGTCGTCTTTCGGCAGGCGTTCGAGCTTCGCAAACGAAGTGCTCCAGCCCGACTCGAGCTCGGCGATCCGCTTGAGATCGGTTTTCAAACTCTCCGCCTGAGGCCATGCGGAAAGCAGCGTGCTCGCCAGCGACTGGCGCTCGACGAACTCGGCCAGACGTCCCTCCCGCCCGTGGGCGAGGTGGTGGACCGTGCGGAACGTCGCTAACTGAAGACTGCGGCGGTCCGATTCCGTGACAAAATCCCAGAACGGGCCGCGCAGCGCGGCGGGATCGGCACCGCCTTCAAGATCCGCGCAGTAGAGAAACTGCACGACCGCCTCGCGGATGTGGCGGCGGCTAGGCATTGCGACGCTTTGAATGGCTGGAGGTGCTAGGCATGGAGCGGTCGAGCTCTTGGAAAAGATCAATCATCGCCACCGCTGCCCGAGCCGCTTCCTTGCCGCGGTTGAGCTGCGCGCCGATGCAGCGTGCGTAGGCTTGCTTCTCGTCGTCCACCAGCAAAACCTCGTGAATGACCGGCCGGAGCGATTTGACGGCGAGCTGCTGGAGCGCGTCCGTCACCGAACTGGCGACCAAATCGGCGTGTTGGGTCGCGCCGCGGATGATCAGGCCGAGCGCGATGACGCAGGCCGGCGGATCGCGGTCGAGCAGGGTGGCGGCCATCACTGGAATTTCAAAAGCGCCGGGCACGCGGACCAGATCGACGCGGCCTTGCGGCACCAGTTCGCCGAGCTCTTCGATCGCGTTTTCCACCAGCGCGTCCGTGAATTGCTCGTTGTATTTCGAGGCTACGATACAGATCCGGACTTTGGATCCGACTGTCCGGGGTTTGGGTGGAAACGCTGTCGACATGCGGGGGGTATTACGGCCGATAGCGGAAAAGTCAACCGACAGTCATGGAGTTTCATCGATGAAGCGAATTTCGCTTGGCGGATAGGTCGGGCGAACGAAGATCGGCTCATGGTTTCATTCCACGAGGCGCTGGAGCTTCTTTTGAAATGCCCGTCTTTGATGGCGGTGGAGCGCTGTCGTTTGGAGGATGCGGCCGGGAGAATTCTGCGGGAAAACGTGGCCGCGGACCGCGCCGTGCCTGCGTTCGACCGGGTGATGATGGACGGCTACGCGCTGCGTTTCGCGGACTGGCAGGCGGGACACCGCTTGTTCCGGGTGACGGATTCCGCACCGGCGGGGCGCGCGGCGGTCTCGCTTTCGGCGGAAATCGGCACCTGCGTGGAAGTGATGACCGGCGCGCCCTGCCCGCCGGGAGCCGACTGCATCGTGCCGGTGGAAGAGGTGGTCGCCACCGAGCCGGGCACCGTGAGATTTTCCGAATCCGCCGCTCCGGTCGCGGGGCGTTTCATTCATCGGGCTGGCAGCGATGCCGGGGCGGGACAGGTTCTGTTGGAGTCCGGTGTCTTGCTAGGCTCGCGTGAAATCGGCGTCGCGGCTTCCTGCGGTGCGGCGTGGCTGGAAGTTTCATGCGTCCCGAAAATCGCGGTGATCGCGACCGGCGATGAACTCGTCGCGGTGGATGAATTTCCCGCTCCCCATCAGATCCGCCAGTCCAACGCCCACTCGCTCGCCGCCGCGTTGAAACTCGGCAGCTATCCGCCGCGGCATGTCGGGGTGCTGAATGATGAGATTTCCGCCGCCCGGCCGGTCATCGAAGAGCTTCTAGCAGCGCACGACTGGCTGGTCCTAACGGGAGCGGTGTCGAAGGGCGCGCGCGATTTCGTGCCCTCGCTGCTCGCGGAACTCGGCTGCCGCGAGATTTTCCACGGCGTGGCGCAACGTCCGGGGAAACCCGCCGGCTGCTGGATCGGTCCGGGCGGGCAGGTGATCATGGCGCTGCCGGGGAATCCGGTTTCGGCGCTGATCGGGCTGCACGCGTTCGTGTTTCCGGCGCTCGCCGTGGCATCCGGCCTGCCGCGCCGATTAGCCCGCCGCGTGGTGATGGACGACCGGACCGTCCAGCTTCCCGGCTTCACGCGCCATCTGCCAGTCACGCTTCGCGCCGATGGCCGGGCCGAACCCGCGGCCACCGGCAATAGCGGCGATTTCATCGGCTTGCTCAACAGCGACGGATTCGTCACCCTGCCTCCGCGCGGCGAGGCGCACGCCATTTCCGCCGCCTTCCCATTCACCCCATGGCTATGAATTCTAACGATCAAAATTTCACCCATGTCCGCGAGGGCCAGCCGACGATGGTGGACATCACCGGGAAATCCGCGAACCGCCGCACCGCCGTGGCCGAGGCGCGCATGGAGTTGGGCGCGGAGATCATCGCTAGATTTCAGAATAACGACCTGCAAGGACCGAAAGGACCGGTGTTCCAGACCGCCATCATCGCCGGCACGATGGCGGTGAAGAAGACCAGCGAGCTGATCCCGTTTTGTCACCCGCTGCCGGTCGAGAACTGTGAGTTTCAGATCATCCCTAACGAGACCGGCGTCGTCATCCGCTGCGAGGTTTCCACCACCGGCAAAACCGGTGTCGAGATGGAGGCCATGACGGGAGCCAGCGTCGCGGCGCTCACCGTTTACGACATGTGCAAGGCGATGAACAAAGCGATCCGCATCCACGATCTGCGGATCATTTCCAAAACCGGCGGCAAGTCCGGAGATTTCCACGCATGAAACCCGAATCCAAACTCCGCGGTCTCGTGTTAGCAGGTGGCCGCAGCTCGCGGATGGGCAGCGACAAGGCCACCCTCGTCCATCCCGACGGCCGGACTTTGGCGCGTCGGAGTTGCGATTTGCTGCGCGAAGCCGGCTGTGAAACGATCGTTGTTTCCCTCCGCCACGATCAGGAAATCCCCGCCGGCCTTGATGGAGTTGAAATCGTTCGCGATCCGGAAGGTGCCAGCGGCGGGCCGATCGCCGGGATCGTCGCCGGGTTGCGGCTGAACCCGGCCGCCGACTGGCTCGTCGTTGCTTGCGACCTGCCGCGACTGGACGCGGCGACGCTCGCCCATCTCATCTCGTCGAAACAATCAGACGAGAAATTCCTGGCCTACCGCAGCGAGTTCGACGGGCTGCCGGAGCCGCTGTGCACGCTCTACTCGCAAGCGGCGCTGCCCATTCTCGAACAGGCGCAAGCCGATGATTTCCGCTGTCCGCGAAAGATTCTCATCCGCAACGACTGCCGCTTGCTGGAGCCGGTGACGCCGCGCGCGCTCGACAACGCCAACACGCCCGAAGACTGGGCCACCGCGAAAATCCCATGACCGTCACCGTCTGTTACTATGGCCTGCTCGCCGAGCGTCGCGGGCTCGCGGACGAGCGAGTCACCAGCGCCGCAACTACGCCGGCCGCGCTTTACGCCGAGCTCGATGCAGCACACGCGCTCGGGCTCTCGACCGCGGATTTCCGCGTCGCGGTGAATGACGAATTCGTTTCCTGGGAGCACCCGCTTTCAGAAAAAGACTCAATCGCTTTCCTTCCACCGATGTCGGGAGGCTAGAAAGTTCCCACCATGTCCGCCATCCGGTTTTCACTCGTCAGCCAGGCCATCGACATCGCGTCGCTGGCGGCGGAACTCCGCGATCCCGCCGCGGGCGCGGTGGTCACCTTCGACGGGCGGGTTAGAAGTCACAACGCCGGGCAGGCGGTGAGCGGCTTGGAATACCAGGCCTATCCGGCGCTCGCGATTGCGACCGGCCAGCGCATTCTCGAGGAGGAGGCGGCGCGCCACGGCATCCTCGCGGCGCAGGCAGCGCATCGCACCGGGCCGCTGGAAATCGGCGAGGCCGCGGTCTGGGTCAGCGTCGCGTCCGCCCACCGCGGGCCGGCGTTTGATGCCGCCCGCGCGATCATGGAGCGGCTGAAATACGAGCTGCCTATCTGGAAAAAGGAAACCTACGCCGACGGCCACAGCGAGTGGGTCGGCCCGGATAACAAGTCTGCGGAGACCGGCAGGGCGGGGGAGGGGATTCCCGAGTGGCAGGCGGAGCTGTTGGAAATCTGGATCTCCGAGGGCAACGACTTCCGCGGTCGCCACGAGTTGGGACGCCTCGACCACGGCATCCGCGGCGTTTCCGAAGTTGAGTGCGTGGCCGGAATGGGCCTGCGCGGCGACCGCTATTTCGGCTACAAGCCGGACTTCAAGGGCCAGGTGACTTTCTTCGATGCCGACGCCGTGCAGGCGGTGCGCGACCGTTTCTCTCAGCCGGAGCTTTCCAGTTCGCTCTTCCGCAGAAACCTGATCGTCCGCGGAATCGATCTGGCGGAATGGGTCGGCAAGCGCTTCCGTTTCCAGGGCGTCGAGTTCGAAGCCAGCGAGGAATGCAAACCCTGTTACTGGATGGATGAGGCCGTCGCCCCCGGTGCGGAGGAATTCCTCAAGACGAATTTCCGAGGCGGGTTGCGGGCGCGGATTCTGTCAGACGGCGTTCTAACGATCGGCCGATGAGCTTGCTCACGCCCGCCGGGTGATGCTGATGAGGTTGGCCAGTTTCTGGCAGCTTCCTTCCAGTTCGGGATTCGCGTGGATCTCGTCGAGCGTCCACGGCAGGCGGAGGCGCCAGTTTTCCCCGCCGGAAGTGCCGGGGTGGTTGAACTGCTCGTCGAGGTTGAAAAGCTCGGTGATCATCAACGCGGCGTAGCGCGAGTTGGAGGCGAACAGCGCCTTGATGAGCCGCAGCCGGACGCCTTCGGTGAACGGCGGCCACGGCGCGTGGTCGCCGATCGGAATCCCGGCGAATTCAGCGAGGATACGCAGCGTGTTCTGCGCCCCGCCCACGGCCCAGCCGGTTTGTTCTGTTGGATTTTCCTGATGCTGTTGGATGACGCCGAGGCAGCCGTGCCAGATCCCGTTGATCGGATCGTGGTCGTGGGTGGAGTAAGTGGCGAAGGAGTTTTCCGGAAACGCGTTGCCGGGAGTGGGGTGGCCGTGCTCGTTGCAATCCCAGTGCGGAATCCGATAGCCGGCGATCCCGAGATCCGCCAGGTGGGGACGGACGTAATCCGGCACCCAGCCGAGGTCTTCCGCGATGACTTCGCAGCCTTCCGCAGCTTCGAGAATGGCGCGCAGCCGGACATCGCCGTCGTCGCGGTTGGCGGCTTTGTTTTCCACCGTGTCGTCAGGCCGCAGGAACCAGCGGGGGAGACGTCCGCCATTGATCGCCGCCGCTTGCTCGTGGTTGAGTCCGATGAATTCGTGGTTGCGCTCCGGCCGCCACGGGAAGGCGTAAATCCGGTAGAACCCGAGGATGTGGTCAAGCCGGAAGATTTGGAAAATCCGCGTCAGCCGTTCGATCCGCTTTTTCCACCAGATGAAACCGTTCGCCTGCATGTGGTCCCAGCGATAGAGCGGGATGCCCCAGTTCTGGCCCCACTGCTGGAAAAACAGATCGGACTGGCTGTTTCCCTCGGAGGGCGAGCCGCCGCACCAGTCGAGGTGGAATTCCCCTTGGTTGAAAAACACGTCGCACGAATGCCAACTGATCCCGATCGGCACATCGCCCATCAGCTTCACGCCGCGCATCTCCGCGTGGGCGCGCAGGGCCAGCCACTGGCGGAAACACAACCACTGCGCGAACGCGAAAAACCCGAGCCGGTCATCCACCAAGGCCTCGTCCCGCGCGCGTTGTTTATCGATGAATTCCCGCGCCTTTTTCGGCGTCCGGCAACTATTCGGCCATTTGTCCCAGGTCAGATTTTCGCCGTGAAGTTCCATCAGATAGCGGAACACGCAGTAGTCGCCCAGCCACTCGTCCTCCTGCTTGCGGAACAGCGCGAACTCTTCCACCAGCAAGGATTCCGCCTGGTCGAACCTCGACCACGCCAGTTCCAGCAGGTTTCGTTTCGCGCTCCGCACCGCCGGGTAGTTCACCAGCGGCGACATCCGCGCGCCTTGCAGGCGGTCCCGCGCCAGCGCGATGTCCGACTCCTTCAGCCCGGGGATTTCCGTGGCCTCGCAGGCCAGGTAAATCGGATCCAGCGCGACCGAGGAAATCCCGCTGTATGGGCTTTCCTCCGTGCCGTTTTCATTGATCGGCAGAAGCTGGATGAATCCCACCTGGTGCTCCGCGGCCCAGTCGATCCATTCCCGCAAGGCCAGCGTGTCGCCGATCCCGAGATCGCCCTCGCGGCGTGGGGTGAAAGCAGGAATCAGGATGGCGGCGCGGCGTTTTTCGGGTGGGTGCACGCGCACACTCTTGGCAGGTTGCGATGGCGCGTAAACATTGAAATCTCCAGCCGTCTAATGGAAATTCAGTTCTTTGACAAGTCATCAGGATCGGTTACCCTGAATGTCGGCCAAGGCCAAAATCGATTCGATAAACCAACCAACCAACATCATGAAAAGCAAACTCTGGATTCCTGTGCTCGCCCTGCCCCTCGTGTTCGCCGCTTGCGAGGCCAAGAAAACCGCTACTGAGAAAATGGAGGCCGGTGCTGAGCAGATGGCTGAAGGCATGAGGGACATGGCCAAGGACGCCGACAAAAAGCTGGATGAAGCCAAAACCGACGCGAAAGCGGCGTTGGAAAAAGCCGGCGAGAAAGCCAAGGAGGCGACCGCCGAGGTCAAGGAAAAGGCCGCCGAGGCCACCGAAGCCACCAAGGACGCTGCCGCGAAAGCCTTGGAAGAAGCCGCCGAGGCCGCGGAGAAAGCTGCGGAAAAACTCAAGGAAACCGTTCCTCCCCAATAGTTTGATCGCGCGGTTTTAGCGAACCGCATCGATCAAGCAAGCGGGTCTTGCGAAACGGAAGACCCGCTCTTTTGGCGGGAAATTCCACGGATTTGACGAATTTCCATGGTTTTGGCCCCGAAGATTGACGCCTCGCACTTCGCATGCACAATCCCGCCGTCGGGCGGAAGAGCCGCATCGGCATTTCCAAATACAGTCATGACTACCATCGCCATCAACGGATTCGGCCGCATCGGCCGCCTTGTCTTCCGTGCCCTCGTCGAACAAGGCCACCTCGGAACCACCTTCAACGTCGTCGCCGTCGGTGACATCGTTCCTGCCGACAACCTTGCCTACCTCCTGAAATACGACTCCACGCAGGGTCGCTTCTCGGGAACGGTTTCCTCGAAGAAGTCCTCCCCTGAGCTCGAAGAAGACGACATCATCGTCGTCAACGGCCACGAAATCAAAGTTGTCAGCGCCCGCAGCCCGGAAGGTCTGCCCTGGAAAGAGCTCGGCGTGGAAGTCGTCATCGAGTCCACTGGCCTCTTCACCGAAGCGGAAAAAGCCAAGGGCCACATCACCGCCGGTGCCAAGAAAGTCATCATTTCCGCACCTGCCAAGGGTGAGGACGCGACCTTCGTGGTGGGCGTGAACGACGATCAATACGATCCTTCCAAGCACCACATCATCTCCAACGCGAGCTGCACCACCAATTGCCTCGCTCCTCTCGTCCACGTCCTCCTCAAGGAAGGTTTCGGCATCGAGGAAGGTCTGATGACCACCATCCACTCCTACACCGCGACCCAGAAAACGGTCGATGGTCCTTCCAAGAAGGATTGGAAAGGTGGCCGTTCCGCCGCCATCAACATCATCCCGTCCACCACTGGCGCGGCCAAGGCCGTGGCGCTCGTTTGCCCGGCAGTGGCAGGCAAGCTCACCGGCATGTCGTTCCGCGTGCCGACCCCGACCGTCTCCGTCGTGGACCTCACGGTGAAGACGACCAAGCCGACCTCCCTCAAGGAAATCACCGCCGCCCTCCAAAAGGCGTCCGACACCTACCTCAAGGACATCCTCGGCGTCACCGGCGACGAAGTGGTCTCCACCGACTTCATCCACGACAAGCGCTCGTCGATCTTCGACGCCGGCTCCTCGATCGAGCTGAACTCGACGTTCTTCAAGCTCGTCAGCTGGTATGACAACGAGTGGGGCTACTCCAACCGCGTCATCGACCTCCTCACCGACGTGGTGAAAAAGGGAATCTGATTCCTCGCGATAGAAATTGTTTTGAAAACGGCAGTCCGCGAGGACTGCCGTTTTTTTTTGTGTGTGGGGCGAGTCGTACACCCTGGAGTGCGGCACGCTCTGCTGCCGCCGGTGGCGGATGGAAGCTCTGCTCCATGTGGCGCGGAGCTCTTCAAAAATATTTTAGAATATTCCGAGCCTGACCCGCCATTTGACCCACCCCTCGGGGTAAAAGCTGAAATGCTGAAACCTGAAATGCTGAAATTAGCGACTCAATCCACCCTCTGTTCCCCCGTGAAAACGGGCTCCAACAGTGCCGAATTGGTTCGGCGATTTATCTCGACGCGCCTCTATCCGACAGATCATCTCATCGACACCGCTGAGCACGAAGCCGCGTGGAAAGACCAGAAACCCACCGCCTTCACCACCCGCGCCGCCCAATTCCGGCCACTCGTCCACGCCCTCACCGACCTCGTCTCCGGCCAGCAGACCGCCACCACTGGCTATGCCGAGACCAAGGAACGCGAGGAACAGGAGCTCGAATCCCTCGCCCACGAGATCGGCCAGACCCTCGCCGACTGGTATGAGGAAAACGGCCGCGAAGGCGACTCCGCCCAGATCGACCTTTCCCTCACCGCCTGGCAGCGCCTCCGCGACACCGAGCTCATCGCCAAGGCCCGCCTCCTCCACCGGAAACTTACCGAAGCCCTCGCCGACAACGCCGCCGCCCTCGCCGATTACGACCTCACCCCTGCCGACGCCACCTTGCTCGCCAAGGAAACCGCCGACTTCGAGCAAATCACCGCCGATCCCTCCGCCGCCATTTCCCGTCGCCGCGCCCTCACCGTCACCCTCCGCCCCCGCTTCGCTGCAATCGGCCAGCTCCTCAAAAAGATGGACCGCCTCGTCCTGCGCTTCCGCCGCACCGAGCCCGGCGCCGCCTTCGCCGGTGCCTGGTCCGCCTCCCGCATTATCCGCGACCTCGGCGGCTCCGCCCCCGCCGAACCGGTGCCCGTGATCCCCGCCGCGTAACTTCCACCCGCATTCCAACCGGGGGACAAACTGTCCCCCGGTTGGAATTTCTCCTCCCGCCATCTCACCGAACCGAGTCCACTTCCGCCATGTCCGCCACCGTCGCACAGGAAATGAACCCGTGACGATTTGTCACGAGTTGAAAATGACCGCTGATGCTGATCCGCCTCCCAAATCACACCCTGCCTCAAAATTTGACACCCGCCCGGAAAACCTGCAACTTCCCGCCTATGAAAACCACCCTCGATCTTCCCGCCGACTTGGTGCGTGAGATGAAACTCCGCGCCGCGCAGATGGGTTGCAAGGTTGAGGAAGTGGCTACGGAGTTACTGAAGCGAGCACTCGCCGCCGGAAAAGCCACTTCTACGCGACCTGCCACGAAAGGGAAGATCAAGCTGCCCTTGTTCCCATCACCCGTGACCGCGCCCGCTTCGCGGATGAGCACGGCGGAGTTGCTCGCGCTCGAACAGGAAACCCGGTGTCAGGTGGATCCCTGCGGTGCCGGCTTGGCCGATTGCCTGCTCGCTGCCCCTGCGGGTGCTCCACCGATGACTCCTGAACGGGTGAAACAAATTCTCGAGGAAACTCCATGAGCTGGCTGTTGGATGTGAATTTCCTGCTCGCCAGCCGCTGGACCACTCACGGGGATCACGCGGCGGTGCGAGCATGGTTGGATGAGCAAGCCGAGTATTAC
>CAMDLP010000069.1 GCA_945901795.1 Akkermansia muciniphila
CCGCTGTCGCCGAGTTTTCCTTCGTCCAGGAAGCCACCCCGCAAGAACCGCTCACCTACGCCGAGGCCGCCGAGCTCCTCAAAAAAGCCGCCACCATCGAAGGCTTCGTCTTCGTCCCCGACGTGGAAAACCCCAATCTCGACATCCTCACCCACACCAGCGGCATCCGCCCCACCAACCGCGGCGTCGCCGTTTATAACGAAAACGACACGCTGCCCGAGGGCGACGCCGTCATTTCCTACGTCATGACGCTCAGCTACATCAAGCCTGCCGAGGCCGTCAACACGTTCACCCAGATCATCGGCCAGTTCGGTGCCTACGGCTCCATCGCCGCCGTCGCCAACGCCTCCGCCGTCGTCATCACCGAAAACACCTCGCTCATCCGCAAACTCATCGACCTCAAAAAGGAAATCGACAAGCCCGGCTCCGTCCAAGGCACCCGTTTCATCAAGGTCCAGTTCGCCGACGTCACCGAGATCGCCGACACCCTCACCACCCTGCTCACCGCCCAGCAATCCACCCAGAAAACCGCCGGCATCCAGCGCGCCGACGCCGCCCCAGCCGCGCCTCCGGGAGTCGTCCCGCAAACCGGCGGCTCGTCCGCTGGCGGCGCGGGCGAGGACACCCCCGTCCAAATCATCCCCGACCCCCGCACCAACCGCATCTTCGTCATGGGCCGCCCCGTCGATCTCCTGTTTGTGGAAGGCCTCGTCCGCGAGTTCGACGTGGAAACCAGCGAGAAAAACTTCCTCCGCCGCAAACTCCGCTTCCTCACCGTCTCGGATTTCCTGCCCATCGCCGGCGACGCCCTCACCCGCGCCTTCAGCGGTACCGGCGACAGCGGCGGAAGCGGTGGCGCAGCCTCCGGCGGTGCCCAAAGCGGCGGAAGCCGCGCTCAATCGACCGGTGCCCAAGCTTCCGGCGCAAGCGGCAGCGGCGGTCGCAGCGGCGGTCGCAGTGGCAGCAGCCGTAGCGGCAGCACCGGAGCCAACTTCGGCGGCTCCTCATCCGGCGGCAGCTTCGGTGGCGGCGGATCCAGCGGCGGCTTCGGTGGTGGCGGCGGTGGCGGCGGCGGCGGCCTCGGCGATCCCAGCGTCAGCTCGGCCCCCGAATCCGTCCTCGTCGGCCGCACCCTTCTCGTCGCCGACAACATTACCAACTCCATCGTCGTCCAAGGCCCGCCCTCCGGTCTGGAAATCATCGAGCGACTGTTGGATCAAATCGACGTGAAGCCAGACCAAGTCTTGATTTCCGCCGTCATCGGCCAGCTCACGCTCGATGATTCAATCGACACCGGTGTCAGCTACCTAGTCAACAGCAAGGACTTCGGTATAGGCGGCGGCGGTGGGTCCGTGCCCGTCATTCCAATCCTCGATGCCGACACGGCCCGAAGCAACGCAGTGATCGGCTCCGGTCTTCGCGGCTTGGTCACAACCGGAGACTTAACCGTATTCCTGCGGGCACTGCAAGAGAAGTCCGACTTCACCGTGCTCTCGCGCCCGAGCATTTTCACCTCCAACAATCAGAAGGGCACGATCTCAAGCGGTGAACGCATCGCCATCCCCACCGGCAGCAACTCATACGGCGGTGGCGGTCTCAACGGCAGCGTCAGCACTCAAATCGAATATCAGGATGTGGTCCTGAAGCTCGAAGTGATCCCGTTGGTGAATTCGGACAATGAAATCACGATGCAGATTGCACTGCTTAATGATGAGCAGAATGGCACGCAAACGATCGAGGGTGGAGCCGGTGGCGAGGATCTCACCGTGCCACGGATTTCCACTCGCGAAATCCTCACTACCGCCACCGTTCCCAATAACAACACCATCGTCCTCGGCGGCCTCATTGTCGGCAGGAATGGGCAGGGCAAGAGCGGCATCCCCATTCTTAGCGACATCCCCTATCTCGGCAGGCTTTTTTCAAGCACCACCGATACCAAAAACCGTAGCGAGCTGATGGTCTTCATCCAGCCTTCCATCGTGAGAAACGACCGCTCGCTCAACGCCGTCCAGTCTGACATGGATAACCGCTACAAAGTTTCCGGCAAGGCCCGCGAATTCGCCGATGGTCCCGGCGTGTTGCCGCCGGTCGATTCCATCCCCGTCCCGGACAAGGCCGGTGCCAGCGTCGCCGAGCCAAAGACCCCGACCACCAGCACGGTCAAGCCCTCGATTCGCCCGGCCTTCCGCCGCTGAGATTTTTAAAATAATCCTCATTTTTGAACGACTCTTTTTCCCGGGAGTCGAATGCCCCTGAAGACCGTGCGAAAGTTCGTGTTTTCATGTAAGGGTGAACAGCAGTTGTCAGCCTCATTACGGTTCGCGAATCAAATCGCGGGTGTGTTGAAGTTGTTCAGCTTGGCCGTCGGGGTGGGTGCTCCGGCGGCCTTTTTTTGTACCGCACTCCGGAGTGCGCGATGCTCTGCTCGCGCCCACGGCAGCTCCGGCTCTGCCGGATGCGGTGCGGAGCGTCTTCCCGCGCCGCCGGCTGACCTGCAAAATGATGCGGAAGATTCTTGCCATCATCTCTTCCTCATGGCAGATGATGATGACCCGTCAAACGGATGGATTTTCACCTCGTTGCGGGACCGATCCGCTCTATCACCTGTTGATCGATTGGAAAAATCATGAATACGCCATTGAATAGCCTCCGCATCCTTGCCTTGGAAGACTCCGAGCTGGATGCGGAATTGATCCTGCGCGAGCTCAAGCAGGGAGGGCTCGAATTCGTCTCCACCCGCGTGCAGAACGGCGACGACTTCGAGCGTGCGATCACGGAATTCCAACCCGACATGATCCTAGCGGATTACAAGCTGCCGACTTTCAACGGCGCGCAGGCGCTCGCGATGGCCAGGGAGCGCTGCCCGGATGTGCCGGTCATCATCATTTCAGGCGCGGTGGGCGAGGAGACCGCGGTGGAATTGCTCAAAAACGGCGCGACCGATTTCGTGCTCAAAGACCGGGTTCACGGCCGCCTCGTGCCGGTGGTGCATCGGGCGCTGCGGGAGGTCGCGGAGCGCGACGCCCGCCGCCAAGCGGAGGCCGACCTGCGCGCGCTCAACGAGCAGCTCGAACAACGCGTCGTTGATCGCACGCGCGAGCTGTGGGCGAAAAACGCGATCATGGAGGAGGATCTGGACATGGCCCGCGAACTCCAGATGGCGTTCCTTCCCCAGCATTTCCCGACGCTTCCGCGCGGTGCGGAGCAGGCCGCCAGCGCCGTGAAATTCTGCAGTATCTTCCACCCGAGCAGTTCCGTTAGCGGGGACTTTTTCAACGTCGTCCGCGTCTCGGACACCGCCGTCGGCGTCTTCATCTGCGACGTGATGGGCCACGGCGTGCGCGCGGCGCTGGTCACCGCGATGATGCGCGCGCTGGAGGAACAGCTCGGCGAGCTCGCGAATGATCCCGGCGCGTTGCTCACCGAAATGAACCGCGCCCTGCGCGACATCCTGCGGCAGTTGGGCACCACGCTTTTCACCACCGCCTGTTATATCATCGTGGACGTCGCCAACGGGCGGCTCACCTTCGCCAACGCTGGCCACCCGAGTCCGCTGCTGTTGCACGGCACCCCCCGCGGAGTGGAGCCCATCACCGCCCGCCGCGTGCCGGGCCCCGCGCTCGGCCTGATCGACGACGTAGAGTATCTAACTCACGAGCTGCGGGTCGCCGCCGGTGACCGGATCCTCGCCTTCACCGACGGGCTGTTCGAGGTCGAGAACGCGAATGCCGAGCCCTTCAGCGTCGCCCGCCTGCGCGAGTCGATCCGCAGCCGTGCGGGGCTGCCGTTGGCCGAGCTGCTGCAGGATGTTTTCGACGAGGTCGAGCACTTCGCGCAAGGTCAGGAGTTCTCCGACGACGTCTGCCTCATCGGCATGGAAATCTCGCGGTTGGCCGCCAGCGCCGCGTGAGGAGCAGTCGCAGGAGCAGTCGCAGCTCTTGACGGCGTGAGGTGAAATCTCTAGCAAGTCATGCATTGAAACCCACATCATTTATCCCACCCATCGTCGCGCTCGCCATCGCCACCAAAGAAGCCTTCAAGCAACAACACGGAATCAAGTAGGCCTTGGACTGCGGCAGCCTGCTGCCGCTTTGGTTCCGCAGCCTGCTGCGGGCGAAACTCTGGCAGCCCCGTGCCAGCAGGCTGGCTACGGAAAGCGGCAGCAGGCTGCACGCAGTCCAAGGATTTCGGGCACCAATTCGGACGTTTCTAACGTCATTCCTTCTTCCACTGCAACGCCGTGCCGGCGGGCATCAGGCGTGCGGCGCGAGCGATGTCCCAGTTCGTGAGGCGCAGCCCGCCGATGCCTTCGAGCTTCATCCGCGCGGGGATGCTGGTGCCGTGTAATCCGTAGGGCAGGGGATCGGTGCTGCCGGACTTGGCGAGGTTGATCCAAAGGACGCCGACGGGGTTGTTAGGGCCGGGTGCGAGGGATTGCTCCTTTTCCATCGGAGGCTCGATCACGGGTTCCGGGCTAACAACGACATCGCCCACCGGCGCGGGCTTGGGTTTCGGGATTTCACGCGGTTCGCGTTTGGTGGCTAGGCGCGGCTGCGGGATGGCGTCGAGCACGGTCCACTTGTCGCGGCCACGAAGCCCCGGCCGCGCGGTGGCCAGCGGCATGACGGCAATGAGTTTTCCCTCACGCGAGATTTCCAGGCGGGACAATAACACGACCGCGGCGGTGACGGGCTTCTGTGGATCGGCGGCCGGTTGCAGCGGAGCGTCGAATGCCTTTTCGATTTCAAATGCAATGACGTTAGGCACCTGGAACCCGGCACCGACGGCGGGTGTTGCTTTCAGTTGGGGATTGATGTGATGCAGAAATGCCTCGTCGCAGTGGAAGCGCTCGGCGACGAATTCCCACGCGCTCGTGTAGCCGAGGAAGTCTGCGGCGACCAGCTCGTCGATCGTGACCGGGGGTGGAGGTAGCGCGGGCGCGGTGGTCTTTTTTTGGGTGGCGGATGATTTGCCTTTCAGGGCGGCCGCCGGCTCGTCCTTGGGTGGCTTGATGAATTTGAAATCATCTGCGCGCAGGGTGTAGGTCGTGTAAGGCTGCGTCACCGCCGCCTCGGCTTTCGCCTTCAACAAGCCGGGGTTCGCGGCGTCCGGGTGCGTGCGCTGATAGAGCTCGCTGGTTTTCAGGAACGTCGAGCCGGACTTGCCGTCGATCATGCCCGGAGAAAACATTTCCCGGTCGAGGAAGACCTGCAGCCGCACGTTATCGAGTTCCATCCTCGCCTCGAAGTCGGCATCGAAACCGAGGTCCGTCACGCCCGCTGGTGGGTTGGCTTCCGCTTTCGGTTCCGGTGGCGGCGGGATCAACGTGAGCAAGTGCTCGAGCGTGGGGATGCGCAGCGTCTGGCCGATGTGAATGCGGTCGTCCTGCAGGTCGTTGAACTGCTTCAACTGCGCGGCGGTCATGTCGAACTTCCTCGCGATCTTGATGATGGCGTCGCCTTTTTTCACGTCGTAAGTCTCCGGTCGCGGCGCAACGGGCTTGCCCGGTTCGATCGCGCCGGGCGGCTTGGGCAGCAGCGCCTCCGGCAGCGGCATGCCCCACTCCGTTTTCTCCGGCGGCGCGACCCACCATTTCCAATTCACGGCAAGCTCGAGCCCCGGCTCGATTTTGGACGAGGCGGCCGGTGGTTTCACCACGGTTTGGGAATACAAACTTCCGCAGGTGAACCCGGCGATCGCGATTGATGATAGAGGACGTGCAAATGAAAGTCGCATGACTAGCTTCATACCTCACCCCGGACATTGGGCAAAGCGGAATCAGCTCCAGGTCAGACGCTGCAGATCTCCACGCCTTGGCGGAGGCTGGCGAGCGGGTCGGCGGCTAACGGGATGAACTCCTGGCCGACGAAGCCCTGATAACCGGTGTCCGCGATGGCGCGCATGATGGCGGGGTAGTTGAGTTCCTGCGTTTCGTCGATCTCGTTGCGGCCGGGGCAGCCGCCGGTGTGGTAGTGGGTGAACCAGCGGTGGTTCTCGCGGATGGTGCGGATGACGTCGCCCTCCATGATCTGCATGTGATAGATGTCGTAGAGCAGGCCGAAATTTTCGCTGCCGAGCGTCTCGCAGAGCCGGACGCCCCAGGCGCTGCGGTCGCACTGATAGTCGGGGTGGTCGATCTTGCTGTTGAGCAGCTCCATGACGAGCGTGAGGCCGAGTTTTTCGGCGAGCGGGAGCAGGCGGCGGAGGCCGGTGGCGCAGTTTTGGAGGCCTTCCTCGTCCGAGATGCCCTCGCGGTTGCCGGAGAAAACGATGACGTTTTCCGCTCCGGCGGTGGCCGCCGCCTTCATGTGCGGCTGGTAGATTTCCACCAGCGTGTCGTGGTGTGCGAGGCGGTTGAAGGCTTTTTCGATGAGCCCGACTTCGGTGCCATCGGGAGTTTTCCCGACGGGGAAGCTGATCATCGCGCAGCTGAGGCCGTGTTTTTCCAAGACCGGCATGTCGTCGGGCATGACGAGCTCGACGGAGGAAATGCCGATGCTTTTGGCGGCGACGCAGAGGTTTTCGAGCGGGATATCGCCGTAACACCAGCGGCAGACGGAGTGCTTGATGCGACTCATTTCAGGAAATCGGGATTGAGGCGCTCGCGGAGTTCGGGCGTCCAGAGCTGGGCGACGATGGTTTCCTGGGCGGCTTCCATGGTGGCGCGCTCGGCGGGCTCGCCGTCTTCGTGGCCGGCAAGGTGCAGGAGACCATGAACCATGTAGCGCAAAATTTCGCGGGCGAGCGGCTCGTCGTATTCCGCGGCCTGGCGTTCGGCAACTTCCGCCCCGATGACGATCTCGCCGTGATGGAAGGTGATCACGTCGGTGGGGCCCTCGATGTTCATGAAATCGCGGTGGACCTGGTCGCTGGTGGCGTCGTCCACGATGGCGATTTCCAAGGTGGCGAGGTGGAAGAGCGGGGAGTCTTCCTCGGCGGCGTTTTCCAAGGCGAGCCGGGCGGCTTCGTGGGCGACGCTTTCGAGGGCGGTGAGCCAGCTTTCCGGGATTTCGGTGGCTTGCTGGTTGTTGCCGATGATGACTTCGAGCGACATGACGGTGCGGGGTTAGAGAATCAGGCGCGCTTGGGCATGGGGATGACGCGGCCGCCTTGGGTGGCGTCGCTGGCGAGGCGCTTGGTGGCGGTGGAGGTGTCGTCCTTCGGGTAGTCGATGCGGCTGTGAAGCATGCTGCGGAGGGTGCCGGTGAAGCTTTCCTTGACGATGGCGAGGTCGCGGAGGGTGAGCGGGCAGTCGTTGAGCTGGCCGTCGTTGATCTTGGCGTTGACGAGGTCATCGACCATGGCGCGGATTTTCGCGGGAGTCGGTTTCTTGAGAGATCGCGAGGCGCTCTCGACGGTGTCGGCGAGGGCGATGATGCCGCTCTCGCGCGAACTCGCACGCGGGCCGGGGTAGCGGAAATTTTTCTCATCCACGGCGGGCAGGTCCTCGGGATTTTCGAGGCGGCGGTCGACTTTTTCCATATCGGCCCTCTTTTGTTCCTGGGCGCGGCGGTAGAAATAATAGACCAGCGAGTCGCCGTGGTGCTCTTGGATGACGTCGATGATCCGTGGGTTGAGCTTGTGCTTCACGGCCAGATCGATGCCGTCCTTGACGTGGGCGATGATGATCAGGGAACTCATCGTGGCGGTGAGCGCGTCGTGGGGATTTTCCCCGCCGTCGTGCTGGTTTTCGATGAAATAGCCGGGCTTCTTGAGTTTTCCCACATCGTGGAAATAGGAACAAACGCGGCACATCGGGGCGTTGGCACCGATTTTCTCGGCGGCGGCTTCGGCGAGGGCGGCGACGACGAGGCTGTGGTGGAAAGTGCCGGGCGCTTCGAGCTGCATCTGGCGGAGCAGCTTGTGATTCAAATCGCTGAGTTCCAGCCAGCTGATGTCGGTGGTGAGTTGAAAAGTGCCTTCAAACAGCGGAAGCAGCCCGCTGATGAGCAGCGCGGTCATGACGGCGGTGCCGAATGCGGCGGCACTGCCGGAGCCGAGAAGTTGCAGGTGGCTCATGGAATCCGGCCCGAAAATCGCGGGGACATCCAAGCGCCCGAGAACCATGCCGATGACAAACGTGACCGCCCCGACGTAGATGCCCGCTTGCAGGAGTTGGAGCCGCTTGCGGACTTGATAGGCGAGCAAGACGCTGGTCATGCCGCAGACCAGACTGAGGATCATGTAAGGCAGAACCTCGCCTTGGGGAACGAGCAGGCACCCGATCAAGGTGACATAGACGACGGAAAACGATGCGACCGCGCGGCCGAGCAGCACGCCGTGGAGCATCGGAGCGAGGGCGAAAGGCACGGCGAAAAACCGGAAGATTTCCGGGATCGAACCGACGTCCACCAAGCCCATCACCGCGCGGACCATCAGCATGTGGCCAACCAGTCCGCCGAGCACGAGGACGACGCGGCTATTGCGGCGGCAGCGGTCCTGCAAGCTGACTTGGAACATCACGATGGCCGTGAGGGCGATGATGAATCCGTAAGATGCGCCTTTGAGAGGATCCGCGGCGAAGGCCGTGCCGACAGACGACTTGAGGACGAGCACGGCGCTGCCGACCGCGAAGACGGCGTAGAGCGCGAGCTTCACCCAAAAGCTGTCTTCCAGCGCCTGAATGACCGGATTTTCGCTGTGTATCCGGCGCTTTTTTCCTGACGAAAGTCCCTCTCGGGCCAAGCGCCAGCGTTTGATGGCATCCAAAAATCCCACTGCGGTGTCGTATTCGGTTGGTCACGCGGGCACCAAGGGAGGTGACCTGCGGGGCGGTGAAGCTAAGCGCGGTCCGGGCTGTTGGCAACCCGCAAATCCGGTGGGTGATCCGGGTGATTTTGCAGTTTGCGCGGGCGCATTGGAGGCTTAGCGTCGGCGGGTGACGACGAACTCGGGAGGAATGCTGGTGGCTGCGCCGGAGCGTTGGGACGAGGCGTGTTTCGCCGTGCCAGCGGTGCGGGCGCTGGTGGCGTCGGGCTTGGGTGCGGGGGTGCTTTGTCCGGCGGCGCAGCGGGAATTTTGGGAAACGGTGGAAGGGCTGACGGTGATCGCTTTCCCGGTGAAAGCGAAACCGCGGGCGGTGGCGGCGGAGCTTTCAGGAAACTGGGAGGCGTCGCTGGCGTGGGAAACCGGCTTGGCGGCGGAGGCGTTCCAAATCGCGGCGATCCCGCGGCGACTTGGCGCGGACGAGCGGAAGTTGGTAAAACGGCTGACGCATCCGCTCGGATTTTCGGCGGGTCCGCTGGAGCACCGGGTGCGGCATTATTTGGCGGCGGTGGAGGAAATGGGCATCGAGACAGGGCGGGCGGAGTTTTTCGCGCCAGCGGCGTTGGGGATCGAGCCGGTGCCGGGAGCGGTGTTGCTTTGCCCGGATTCGGACTTCGGGCCAAGCCACGAATGGCCGGTCGAGCGGTGGGTGGAAATCGGGCGGAAGCTCATGGAAAGCGGTAGACGCGTCACGGTCACCAGCGTGGACGGCGGCCGGGGACGGGGGGGATTTCTGGCGCAGAATCTCGGCGAAGGCGTCGAGTTTTTCCAAGCCTCGCCGCTTGCCGGAGCGTTACCTTTGCTGGCGGTCCACGGCTTGGTGGTCACGGCGGATGGTTCGCTGCCGCACCTGGCCGCGCATGCCGGCGCGACGTGTATCACGCTTTTCGGCCCGAATGACCCGGCGTGGAAACGCCCGCTCGGGCGACGCCATTCCGTGATCCGGCGGCACGTCGAGTGCGCGCCTTGCCTGCTCGCGAAATGCCCGCTCGACATGCGCTGCCAGAACGAGCTGGAAATCGACCGCGTCTGGCAAGCGGTGCGGGAAAAGCTGACTTTACCTTGATCCGATTTTCTCCGGCTCCGGCAGCATCGATAGGCGGTAGGGTCAGTCCCGGTAATTGATCATTGACGCGGTTCTCTCATTTGGATGGACTCCCCTTATGGCTCGACCATTGAGATATGAGGCAGCTGGGGCGGTTTACCATGTGATGGCGCGTGGAGACGGCGGCAAGTCCGTGTTTGAGGACGATAGGGATCGGTATGGCTGGCTGGATTTGTTGGAGCGGGTCTGCGAACGGTTTGGCTGGCGGGCGCATGCGTGGGTCTTGATGGGAAACCATTTCCATGTATTGATCGAAACGCCGGAGCCGAATCTGGTGGCGGGGATGAAGTGGTTTTTGGGCGTCTATTCACAGGGGTGGAACCGACGGCGGCAGCGGCACGGTCACGTGTTTCAGGGCCGCTACAAGGCGGTGGTGGTGAATGGGGCAGAGCGGGATGGCAGCTATTTCAAGATCGTGGCGGACTACATCCATCTCAATCCGGTGCGAGCCGGATGGGTGGGGGGAGACACGGCCAAAACGCTGAGAAGTTGGCGATGGAGTAGTTTTCCGTCTTACGCGGGAGGCAAGGTGCCGGGATGGTTGGAAACAGGGCGGGTTTTGCGGGCGTTCCAACTCTCGGAGGACCGGCGCGGCGGCAAGGCCTATGGCGGCTATCTGGAGGCGAGGGCGAAGGATCCCAAGTCAGCAATCAACGATGCCGCGCTTGGGGAATTGCGGCGTGGCTGGGTGCTGGGCGAGAAGGGTTTCGTGGAAACGGTGCTGGCGGCGCTGGGCGGCCAGCAGCTGGCGGAAAAGAAAGAAAAGGGAAGCGTGGGGGGAGAGGCGGTGAAGGCGCACGATGAGGCGGAGGCGGAGCGTATCGCCAAAGTATCGCTCGCGTTGCTGGGGTTGCCTGACGAGGTGGAAAAACTTGCAGGACGTGGAAAATGGTTGGAGGAAAAGGCGGTAATCGCCGCAGTGATTCGCCAGCGGACGGGCGTGGGCAACCGCTGGATCGCCCGACGATTGGCCATGGGGCAGGAAAGCAGTGTCGTCCGGGCGGTCCGGAGGGCGAAAGAAAATGCCACTGAAGTGAAGAGGAGGCAGGATCTGGAAATACAGCTTGCGGCTTATTACCGGGACTGACCCCGGTGGTGCCAGATGAAATGAATGACAGCGCCCCCTGCCGCATTGTCCGCCCGATGCGGCGTCAGCCTTGCGGGATCTTATATTGGGCGCGGAGTTCCTGATAGGTCTTCCTCATCTCCGCGAGGACCGTCGCATAGGCGGGATCAGCGTGAATGCTTTTCATTTCCTGCGGGTCCTTTTCGAGATCGAAGAGCTGCCACTCGTCGGTTTTGGGCAGGTGGAACAACTTGTAGCGGTCGCTGCGGACGCCGTCGTGCGCGGCGACGCGATGGGTGCCCTCGCCGGAGTAGTAGTAATAGAGTGCCTTGCGCCAGTCGGCCGGGGCGACGCCCGCGTTTTTCAACACGGGAACGAGGCTGCGGCCCTGAATATCTTCGGGGACGGCGACTCCCGCGGCTTCGAGGAAGGTGGGCGCGTAGTCGATGTTCTGGATCAGCGCCTTGGAGCGGACGCCGGGTTTCACCACTCCGGGCCAGCGGATCAGGAAGGGCATGGCGAGCGATTCCTCGAACATCCAACGCTTGTCATACCAGCCGTGTTCGCCCAGATAGAATCCCTGGTCCGAGGAGTAGATGACGATGGTGTTTTTCGCGAGGCCGGACTCGTCGAGATAGTCTAGCAGGCGACCGACGTTCTCGTCCACCGCGCGGATGCAGCGGAGGTAGTTCTTGATGTAGCGCTGGTATTTCCAACGGGTGACGTCCTTGTCGCTGAGTTTTCCGGCGGCGAGATCGTCGATGAGTTTCTGGTTCTCCGCGCCGTAGGCCTGATCGAACGCGGCCTGTTGGGCGGTGTTCATGCGCTGGTATTCGCCGTTGGCCATGCCTTTCCGGAATCGCGGATCGGTGGGCTCCCCGTGAAGCAGAAGGTCGTGTCCCCACCAGAAATCCTTCTCCAGGGTCATCTGCTGCTTTTTAAGCGTCTCGCTGCGGTTCGCATAGTCGTCGAACAGGGTTTCCGGTTCGGGTAGATCCTTGCCGTCGAAGAGTTTGTAATGCCGCTCCGCCGGCGACCAGTTGCGGTGGGGGGCTTTTTGCTGGGTCATCAGCACGAACGGCTTGTCCTTGTCGCGGCGGTTCTTGAGCCAGTCGAGCGACTTGTCGGTGATGATGTCGGTGACGTAGCCGTCGATGCGCTTGGTGGATCCATCCATCTGGATGAAGTCCGGGTTGTTATAACTTCCCTGATCGGGGAGGACTTCCCAGTAGTTGAAACCGGTGGGATCGCTGACCAGGTGCCATTTCCCGATGACGGCGGTTTCGTAGCCCGCCGCCTGGAGGTATTTCGGAAAGGTCGGCTGCGCGCCGTTGAACTTCGAGTTGTTGTTATCAATGAAGCCGTTGATGAGCGAGTGCTTGCCCGTCAGGATGCAGGCGCGCGACGGGCCGCAGATCGAGTTGGCGCAATACGAGCGCTCGAAAACCGCGCCCTGCTTGGCGAGGCGGTCGATGTTGGGCGTGGGGGCGATGTCCTTGAAACGGCCGCCATAGGCGGAAATCGCCTGCAGCGCGTGGTCGTCGGCGAAGATGAGTAGTATGTTAGGCCGCTCCGCCGCGAGGCTGGAGAGCAGGCTGAGAAGCAGGATGGATAGCGGGCGCATTCGGATCAGAGAGGGTTGCTAGGAATTTGCTTTTGAAGGTCGTCGAAAGAGCCGGTGGCCGGACCGGAGGCGGGGAAATAGGGGCGGACGAGGTGTTTTCACCTTCGCCGAGGCTTCGGCGGACAGATCGGCGCGTCGGTGGGCGGTGTTTCGGTAAGAAAAAGCTCCAAGTCTCTCAGGAATCTGGCGGAAGCGGGAGATTTCATGGCGGTTTCCGTTCGGCGTGAAGGTAGCTCGCCGGGCCGCTTCGCCAAGAATTTTATGGCAGCGGGGTCGGTTCTAGTCGGCGGCCAGCCCGCAAGATCCAGCTAAAAACCAAACACCCGCCGGATCACGCGGGAGAGTCTGCTCGGCGCCGGGATCTTTAGAGTTGCTATTGTCCCGGAAAGGAAACAAAACCTGCCGCGGAAATAGTAAACATTTCCGTAACAACCGATGAGTCCCCGCCGTTTTGTCAGTGTTTCGTCCGTCATCCTCGCGGGGTGGCTCGGAGCGACGTTTTTCAACGAAGTGCCCGCCCAAAGGTATCCCAAGCTGGATAAAAAACCGGCCACCGCTGCGGTGGAAGCCGCAACCGGCCTGCTCGTCGCGGAGGTAAAACCAGCGGCATCGCCCATTTCAATTTCCCGTTAACTATTCAAAATCATGGCTGAGCAACCGATTATCTGCGATACGAAACCGCTGGCGCTTGAAGTGGAAGCCGGCACCCATTGGTGGTGCTCCTGCGGGCGCTCAAGCCACCCGCCGTTTTGCGACGGCTCGCACAAGGGTACCGGATTGCAACCGGTGAAATATGAGGTGGCGGAGAAAAAAACCATCTGGTGGTGCCAGTGCAAACACACCGCGAACCCGCCGCTCTGCGACGGCTCGCACAAGAACCTACCGGCTCAATAAGTCTTCATCCACTCCACGACGTCCGACACGTCTTGGGCTGACATGCCGAGTTGGGAGTAATAGAAATCGGCGTCCTTCGTCACAAGCACCGGCATCTCGGTCATCATCAACTATCCCCTCAGCGTGCGCTGGAGTGATGAGGATCAGGTTTTCGTCGGTTCCATTCCCGGCCTCGTCGGCGAGTGCTGCCATGGCGACACCCCGGAGCAAGTGATTCCGCAGCTCAGAGACATCGCCGCCACCAATCCGCACTCCGTCCGGGAGGCGCTCCGTTCCGCGTAATCGTCACGCTTCGTCGTGAAGGATGATGGCGGTAGCGCCGTGATCTTGATACACAAATTCCAAAGCCGCTCCTGATGCGGATAAGCCAGGCACCGAAGGAGCGGCGGAACGTGTCCGCCGACGCCCATGAGAAGCCAATGAGGTGAGGAAACCGCATGCCATTGTCCTTTCATGGACATGGGCGATCATGCATCGCCCCTCCGTGATCCTGCCGCTGCGGATTTGTGGATAAAGATCAGGGCTCAGCCCTCGCCCGGCGGCGTCACCACCACCACTCGCTCGACGCCGCGTTTGGAAAATTCCTCCCAGTAGCGCTTCTCCCAGGCGACGGTGCGCGCGCGGCGGTCTTCCTCGCTGAGTTTTTCCCACTCCTTGAAACCGATCGCCCGCGCGAGGTCGCGGTCGGCGAGCCGCACGGCGAGCTCGTCCCAGAAACTCTCGTTGCGGAACTCCTCGTAGCACTCGTGATAGAACAGGTTTTCCTCCCGCTCCGCCTTCACCCGGAAGCGCTGGGTTTCCTCGTCGAACTCGATCCAGTCGCCCAGCCCGGAGTGGCCGGCTTTTTCGAGAATCTTGCTCTCCAGATTTTCAAACGCGGAAACCTGGTCGTTGGCGGTTTCCTTCTGGTTCCACGACGCGACGTTGGCCGCGAGGCTGACCATTTCCACCAGCGTGGCGAGTTCTTGATCTGAGAGGCGCAAATGCATTCGTCCGGGGAACAAACCACCGCCGCGCCCGACCGGCAAGCCCGCAACACTCCGGGCTTGATCTTCACGAAATCTCCCGGCAGCTTCCCGCCCTGCCCCTGCACGAGTAGCTCAGCGGTAGAGCGGTCCGCTTACACCGGATTGGTCGGCGGTTCGATCCCGTCCTCGTGTACCATCTTTTTTCGAATCCGCCGTCCGCTGCTGAGATTGACCTTTGGGGTTTGCTCCGCTAGGGGTTCGGGCAGTTCACCATGATCCGCGAAATCGTCCAATACGGCCACCCTGTCCTTCGTCAACGCTGCCGTCCCGTGACGGAGGTGGA
>CAMDLP010000070.1 GCA_945901795.1 Akkermansia muciniphila
CGTGGAGCTCGGCGACGAGGAGCTGGAGGGTGCCGATGGCTTCGAGTTTGCCGAGGGTTTGCTCGGGATCGGGGGTCGGGCTTTCCCACTCGCGGTTGGGGTCCATCGGGGTTTCGCGCTTGTGGTCGCGGAGGTGGCTGAGGGCGAGATTGCGGGTGCAGCGGAAGAGCCAGGCGCGCGGGTGGGTGACGTCTTCCCAGTGGGCGTGGAGTTTGAGGAAGGCGTCCTGGACGATATCCTCGGCGGTCTCGCGCTGGCCTAGCAGGCCGTGGGCGTAGCGGAGCAGGACGGATTCCTCCGCGTCGAAGACCTGCCGGAGTGTGGGTTTTGGCTCCATGGGTGGGTGCGACGGGCGGATGGAAATGACCGGAGTGCGCCGGATTTCAGCCGTGGAGCGGGCGCTGGCGGTTCGGGTTTCCATAATTCGACGGATGCGGGGTCATGATTTACGGTTATCAAGACACGGATGGGGGGATTTTCTTAGGAAAAAGTTTAAAGAAAAATGAAGCGGCTTGTCATGCCGCGCGGGATTGCGGCACCCTCCGCCGCTCATGAAGCGCGTGATCATTCATACCGACGGTGGCTGCAAGGGAAACCCGGGACCGGGCGGATACGGGTCGGTGATGGTTTGCGGAAAGCACCGGATGGAGCTTTCCGCCGGCTACCGGCTGACGACGAATAACCGGATGGAACTGCGGGCGGCGATCGCGGCGCTGGAGTCGCTCAACGAACCGTGCGAGGTGGAACTGCACTCGGACTCGAAATACCTGATCGACGCGATTTCCAAGAAATGGATCGAGGGCTGGAAAAAGCGCGGTTGGCAGACGGCGGACAAGAAGCCGGTGAAAAACCAGGATCTCTGGCTGCTGCTGCTGGCGGCGATCGGCTCGCACAAGATCGACTGGCGCTGGGTGAAAGGCCACGCGGGACACGCGGAAAACGAGCGCTGCGACGAACTGGCGAACATCGCCGTGGCGGGCAGGAATCTGATGGAGGACGCGGGCTTCGAGGCTGGTGTTGGTCGTTAGGATCGAACGATCCTCGAAGGGTGCGCCATTGGCGGCCACCCTGATTTAGGGATGGGGGCTATCAATTGTTGGCGATTTTTTCCAAGAAAAACCATCCTTCCGTGTCTTCTTTCCGGAGAAAATCCCTCCGTCGCCCATGAAAGCCTTCCTCCTGTCGCTTTACCTCCTCCCCTTCGCGGACGCGGGAGACACCCTTGTGATTAAAGCCGAGCATGGCGCAAAGTCCCCGGTGCCGGCCGATGCGGAGGTCAGCCTGAAACTCCCGGAAAAGGTCAGGCTCGGCGATGCGATCCCCGGCACCTTCACGGTGAGAAACACCGGTGCCGAGCCATTTACAATCTCCACCGGCGGCGACTATCGCGGGACGGGTTTTCCCCTGCGCTTGAAAATCCGCGTCACGGACGCGCAGGGCGGCGGGCTGCCGGATGCGAGCGAGGGGCTGCCAGATTACGGCGGTATGATGGGGTCTGAAAAAATCGAGCGAGGAGCCGCTTTCGACATCACCTTCCCGCTGGTGGGCTATGTCACCTTCCCCGGCGCGGGGATCTACACGGTCGAGGCCTGCCACGACCTCGGCTGGCTGGTGGACGAGGCTCGTCCCCATCCGGTGGGGAAGGCACGAATCGAAATCGTCATGCCGACCGCCGATGAGGCCGCTGCCCGTGTGCGTGATCTCTGTGCTGGCGATGATCGTGAGCGGCTCTTTCAGTTGGAAAAACTCCAGAACGGCGTGTTCCTGCCCGCTCTCATCCGGCAGGCGGAGGCCGGTCATGCCATCGCGGTGACAGGTATCGCAGGGATTTCAGGCACGGCCGCGTTCGAGGCTCTGCTTCACCTGTTGGAAAACCCATCGGCCGATGTCGTCAAAGCTGCGGGAAACTCGTTGAAGTGGCGGATGCCCTCCTTGTCGGCCCCGGACAAACCCGCTTTCCCATCGTGGAAAGACAACAGCGCCGCAGTTAAAGACTGGGATCCGAAATACCGCGAAGCCTTGCTCAAATCCGCACTCGCCCTGCTCCGCAGCAAGGACAGCGCCGCCGTGGAACTCGGTGCATCCTTCATCCAAGCCCAGGGCGACGCCTCACAGGCCAGCCCTCTGTTGGAAGCCACCCAGACCGCGCTCGATGGACCCTGGGAAATCCGCACCGGAAAAGGAGCCAACGTGCTCGATCCACCACCTCCCTTGCGCAGCCTCATCGCAGCCATCGACGCCCTGCGCGGCCGCGGATGGAGCCTTGGCCCTAACACCGCTGGCGGCACCGCCGTCATCCTCGCCCAGTTCCGCGAGCTCGCCGATCCTGCCCTGCCGCGTCCGGCGACCGACCGCTGGAAACAAGCGCTCCTTGCCTTCAGCGATGCGAATCCTCCCACCTTCCGACAGAACGCCATCCTCGCCATTCCCACGCCTGTTTCCGATGAGTTTGCACCAGCGCTCATGAAAGCATTGGAGGACAAGGATTGGGGTGTCCTGCGCGCCGCCTGTGAGGTCGCGGGCAAGTCCGGACGCAGCGCCTTCATCAGGCCGCTCTGCCAGATTGTGGAAACCACTCACGAGACTTTCGTCCAATCCGCGGCGAGTTCCTCCGCCTTTGCCCTCGGCGCCCGGGTGCAATTGTGGAACGCCTGGTGCGAGGTCGTCACCGATCAGGACTTCATGTCCGATGCGCTGAGACAACTGGCCTTGGGAACCATCGACATCAAATCAGGAAGCAGCGGCGGCAACAGCAATTTCACCCGTGAGGAGCGCTTCGCCATCCGTGACGCCTGGCGTGAGTTCATCCGGAAAAACGGCGAACGCCTTGCCCGCGGCGAACGCGTGCCCACCGATGATCCGTCCGTTTCCCTTGCTCTAACCGGGTCCGACATCAGCCCTCAGAATCCAGCCGTCCGATTCCAACTGGCCTACGACAAACACTGGCCACCCCTAACCGCTCCATGAAAACTCCGCTGCCCTTGCTCGTATCATTCTGGCTCACAGCCCTGTCTCCAGTTGCCCTGGCGAAGATGGCACCTTCCCCCGCCTACCTCGAAGTCACGCAGGTGGCGAATTCCAAAGAACTCACTCCACCGGAAAAAGTCGCCCGCCTGCGGGAACTGGCAAACAAGGAGGAAACCCGGATGATGGCGCTCTATCAACTGGAGTCCATCGATACGGCGGCAGCCACGGATGTGGCCATCACGTTCTTCCGCGCCGCAGACACTCCACGGCGAACCAAGTTGCAGCTCGGCCATTTCCTGCTGGAGGGAATTCGCCCGAAACGGGAAGGCTTTCCGAAAGAATTTGTCGCGGAGTTCGCACGCGATCTCGTCCAGGCCGTTCTCGACTGAGGCTGCTGGCGGAACCCGACCTCGTGTGGTGTCGACTTCCGCTCGGCAAGGGACTGATCGAAGCGGGCGATGACGCGGGTGTGGAGTTTCTCTCCATCAGACATGCGGGCGAATCGGCCGACCGCATCGGATTCCCCAACGAGCTGTTCTATCACCTGGACCGGCGGCTCGACATTCTCAAGGAGTTCAGGAGCCCGAAGGTCGGAGCTTTCATCGAAGAGATCCTCGATTTCTCGCCGTTGCGGGATCTGGTGCTGTTCAAGCCCGGCAGCGCGAGGATTTCCCCGGGTGCCTATCTCCACCCTCCGAAGGATGAGGCTGAAGCACTGGAGATGTGTTCGCCCAGGATCTTCCGCACCTACGGAGCGACGTTGGAATGTGTCAGGTTGAATGGACTCAAATCGGTGTCCGGAAAACTGGAAGAAATCGCCAGGGAGACCCGCAGCGAGACAATCCGCAAGATGACCGAAGAGTGCCTGAGAGTCACCCGGTGAGGAGATGCTACCGAAGCGAGTTTGATTTCCATGAATGTTCACTTTGCTCCGTTTGGAAATTCGGCTAAAGGTGACTCATGAATTTAAAAACGCTCGCCCTGCTGCTGGCACTCACCGCGCTCTCGCCTCAAGGAGCGCATGGCCAAAAGCCGGTCCCGCCGCCATCCGGTCCGCGGCTGCCGCTCGCGACGGTTTTTCAGGGTGAATCGAAGTTCCATGCGATCGTCGCCAAGGCGGAGCGCGAGAACTGGCGGAATCTGCCGCTTGGCGAGCGGACCGTCCGCGTGGCCCGCGAACTGGTAGGCACGCCTTACGTCAACTACACGCTCGAAGTCGATGACCGGACCGAGTCGCCGGTGGCGAATCTCAAGGGCATGGACTGCTGGACGTATTATGAAAACTCGCTGGCTCTCGCGCGGATGCTCCGTTACAAGCCCGCGCCCTACAAGCCGCAGGACCTGCTGCACATGGTGGAAATCGAGCGCTATCGCGGCGGTGTCTGCACCGGGAACTACCTGAGCCGGATGCACCATCTCGAAGAGGTTTTCCACGACAACCAGCGCCGCGGCTACGCGACTAACATCACCTCGCGGATTCCCGGAGCCGAGAGAATCCGCCGCGAGATCAAGGAAATGACCGTGCAGTGGAAAGCCTACCGCTACCTGCGGTCCAATCCGTCGTTGATCGGGCCGATGGGCAAGATCGAGGCGCAGGTCTCGGACCTGCCGGTCTATCACGTCCCCAAATCCAAGGTGCGCGGCGCCGAGAAATACCTCCAGAACGGCGACATCTGCGCGATCACCACGCATGGCCCCGGCGGCTACACCTCGCACGTCGGGCTGATCATCAGGCTGCGGGACCGGGCTTATTTCGCCCATGCGACTTCGGACACGGACAAGGGGCGGATGACGGTGATCGACCGGCCGATCGCCGATTACGTCAACGGCGCCTCCAAGCACGCCGGCATCGTCATTTGCCGCCCTAACGACGTGCGGCAGTCATCATTGTGGCAGAGCAACGTGGCGCGCCAGTAAGCCGCGCCGCCGGGTCAGGCTTGCACCGGATTTTCGCCCAGACTCTCGGCGATGGACTTGATGAACTCGCCGGATTCGGTCTCGACCAAGGGCCGCGCGAGCATCTCCTCGTAAATGTTGATGTAGCGGCGGGCCACCTCCTTGTGGCTGAATTCCTGCTCGCTCTCGATCATCACCCGGCGGATCTCCCGGTCGCGGATTTCCTGCGGCAGTGCGTAGAATTCCATGGCCTGGTCGATCGCCCAGCGGAACGCTCCCGCGTTGTAGTGGTCGAAGCGGAAACCGTTGCCGGTCGAGTTCTCGACATCCAGCGGGTGGACCGTGTCGTAAAGCCCGCCGGTCGAGTGCACCACTGGCAGCGATCCATAAAGCGGCGAAGTCATCTGCGGCAGTCCGCATGGCTCGAACAAGGAAGGCATCAGCATGAAATCCGACGCCGCGTAGGCGAGGCGGGAAAGCCGCTCCTCGAAATCGACGATGGCCACCCGCTCGCGCAGGTCGAACGCGCTGACGATCTTGTCGATCCAGTGTTGGTGCGGACCGTTGGCGACGATGACCACCTGCAAGTCACGATCCCAGTAATCCGAGATCAGGCTGTGGAGGATTTCCGTCAGAAGCTGGGGCCCTTTTTGCACCGGGTCGAGGCGGGAGGGCCAGAAGAAGATCGGCGCGTTGACGTCCTCCTTGAGCTGGAGCTCGCGTTGCAGCGCGAGCTTGTTAGCCGCCTTGCCTTCGGCGAAATCCGCCACGCCGAAATTCCGGGCCAGCGCGTCATCCGTGAGTGGATTGTAGGAAACATCCGGCGCGTTGAGAATCCCCGCGGAACATCCGGCCGCATATTTGGCGCGCAGCTCGGCCCGCACGGAATCCGGCACCACCGAGTGCCAGCCCTCGACGATTTCCCAGAGGAAGCGCGGACTCACCGTGTTGATGAAGTGGGCGGCGAAAATTCCGGACGTTAGAAGATCGACCGGCACCTGCGAGCGGGCGTGGTCGTAGTTCGCGGGAGGGCCGGTGAAATACAAATTCATCCAGAACTCCGCGGCATCGATGCCCGCCTCCTCGACCCGCGCCAGCGAGACTTGCCGGGTGTGGATGTTGTGCACGGTGAACAGGCACTTGATGCCGCGGCGGCGGGCCATCGCCGGGATCAATGCGGTCATCCAGTCGTTGCAATGAATCAAATCCGGCATCACCCGCGGCACGATGTGGTTGATCAGCTCGCGCTGGAAAACCAGGGCGATCCGCATCGATTCATCGGAGTGATTGCTGTAAACCTCGTCGCGATAATAAAAAATCCGGTCCTCCGCCAGGTGGATGTGCGCTTCTGGCAGGACTTCGTGGTATTTCCTCAGCTCCTTCTCGTGCAGGCTGAAAATGTCGCCATGGAACATCCGCCGGTAGTTCGGCATCGCTACGTGGACGTCTGCTCCCAGCTCGAACAGCGCGGAAACCAGCGATGCGGAGACATCCGCCAGGCCACCCGCTTTCGCCGACATCCGTTGGGCCATGTTCCCCATGCCCGAGGGCAAATAGGTGATCTCCGGCGTGACAATGAGGATTCTCGGCTTGGCTGGCTTGGCTGACATCGGGAGGAAAATTCAGGGCTGTGACTCTATCCAGCGCGATCGTGGCGGGATTTTTAAACGATCGCCAACTCAATCTTCCCGAATTTAGAATTTATTTTGACGTGTCGGACGCGTGGAAACGCGACTCGGCACCCGCGTCCGACAGATGTCGAATGCAGAATTGCGACCACGTTTCCAAGCGCTCGAACAAAGCCCCGTTGAGCTCGGCAAGCGGCGTGAAGCCCAGATCCGTGAGCGCGTCCTCACGCGAGTTCACCGCGTCGGATTTTAAATCCACCACGTGGACGATGCCCAGATGGACCTGCCCCACCGGATTGGATTCATCATTGAGCAAGGCGATGATCCGGTGCTCGTGCTCCTCGGGAAGATCGAGTTCCTCTTCGATTTCACGGGTCACCGCCGCGTGGTAGGCGTCCGCTCCCGTGCGGCCGCCGCCGGTATCGACCGGGTTGACGTGACCGCCCACGCCGACGGAGATTTTCGCGTGAAGCCGGCTTTCCCCGCCGGATTTTCCGCGAGTGTAATGGAGGATGCGGTCACCGCAACGGAAGATGCAGTAGGGGATCAGCTGTTTGTGGCTCGGGTCGTTTTCCGCCGCCGCCCGGTCCATGAAAAAGTGGTTCGCGGGATCGAGCAAACGTCGGACCGCGGCATCCAGCCCCACCGTCCGGATTCCTTCAAAGGCCCCGATTTCATCCAACAACGCACGCGGCACCACCAACACTTCTTCTCCTGAATACTTCGACATGCGCGGGAGGATAAATATCCACCCGGCTTCGCCAAGCCCTCATCCAGATGATTGGAATGCTGAACCACACGCTGCTGATTCTCCTCCGCCGCAGGCGCTGAATATCCCGATCGGTGGAGAAACCCGGAAATCGCGAAAATTTCCAAAAATCGTCTTGCCCACCCGGAGGTCCGCGAATAAACCTCCGCCCCACCCGAAAGGGGCGTTAGCTCAGTTGGTAGAGCACTTGCATGGCATGCAAGGGGTCAGCGGTTCGAATCCGCTACGCTCCACCATTCTTATTTTCAAAGAGTTGCGGAAATCCAGCGAGTCTGATGTGTCCTAAAGTGTGACCTAGTTTATTTTTAGGGTCTTTCGGCAGTGGAGGAAATCTGTACGGGGATGCGTCCAACTATCGCAATAAAGTTGCGTTAATTGATTCTCTGCCGCCTCGGTGTCGGGTGTTTGTCGAGCTCCTCAATTTTGAGCGGTGACGAGCGGGCCACAATCTCCGCGCCTCTGAGGCCATCCTCCGGTAGTTCCCCGTAGCACTCCGTCCAATGCGCGGCACACTAGCTAAACTACTTACTCTGTTGACGGACTCTATCGAAACCATTCAGTATCAGCCATGGAATACATTATTCAAAATCCAGATGGCCAGCGCTTCTCAAGCGAATCTCTGGATGACATTGCAGCCGCGCTGCGTGGCGGCACCCTGTCTAGTGACTGCATCGCTTGGCATGAAGGGCTTCTGGATTGGACTCCGGTCCTTGATCTCGTGAAGCCAGAAGCTCCGCAGCAGCATGCCGCACGGGAAGCGGCCGGGAAAGCGGCCAGTCTTCTTGTCAAGGCAGGTAATGGATTCGCGGGATTGGCCGCAAAAGGCTACAAGAAGATGACGCTTCAGAACCGCTTTTCTAAAGCGCTTGCCGCGATGCTGGAAGACGGTCGGTTGGATGATTCCGAGTTGGATGTTCTCCGGCAAATGGTGAAGGAAGCCGGAGGCAATTGGAGTGAAGTGATCACGGAGTGTCAGCCGATCGCTGTGCGTTTCATCCGCCACATGCTTGCGGATGCCACGGCGGACGAGGAAGTAACGCCCGGCGAGGAGGCGGCGATCTATAAGCACATTCGCTTGTTCGAGCTCGATGGCATGAACGGTGAGGTGAATCTTACCATCAGCCGGGTGCGCGCCTTGCATGCACTGCGTGAAAACCGGCTGCCTGCACCGCTCACCCTTAGCCCGCCATGGATCAAAAGCGGCGAAGCCATCCATGCCCACCAAAATGCAGAGTTCTGCAAGGAGGGAGTGGCGGTTTCCGCCGGAGATTTGTGGATCACTGCCACGCGAATCGAATATGTTTCCGCGAAAAGTCCTTGCTCCGTCGATTTAAAAAATATTCGCGAAGTGTCGGGCCGAGGGGGAAGTCTCAAGATCACAGACGCCCGCAAAGGGGTGAGAAACTTCCGTTTGGCGGACGGTGAGATGGGCGCGGCACTGATTCTGTGCCTTTTGCGCTCCGCACACCGCACCGCCACGGTGGAAATGGAAGACACACGGCAGGATCGCCGCCGTATCACCAAGGAAGTACGTAATGCCGTATGGATTCGTGATGGAGGGCGATGCATGGAGTGCGCCGCGCTGGACTACCTGGAGTTCGATCACCTCATTCCCGTCGCCAAGGGTGGCTCGAACACCGTCAATAATATCCAACTTCTTTGCCGCCGCTGCAACGGCAGCAAAGGCGATAGAATTTGATATTCGTCTCGGCGGCCAGCATCACCGCCCCTTCCGAAAATCCCACGGTGCCACCGGAGCGGCATCCTTCCCCAATCCACGCTTCGCGCTCCTGGCTCCGGCCTGAACCATGGCAAGCGCGGGTTCCTTGGAATACTTCGAGTAGTGCCACGCAAAACCGTCATCCAAGGGTTTGATTTCCTCCTCTTCCTCAATCTAAGCCCATTAAAATAAGCGACTTAAATATAAAACTGAAAGTTAGAATATCGGTCCCTCATGCGTGGAATTGCACCCGATTGCGGCAAAAACGGGCAATAAAAGGGCAATGAATTCAAGCCCGTTAGGATTCTGTGAGATGTCGGTGCCAAAAGGACTGGGAAGCATTGCGCTGATGCAGTCAGAGCGCGATGAGGGGGCGGGAGTCGCGTTTCTGAACTGAGATTGATATTCCTACCGGAAATCCTCGCGGATTCACATTATCTATTGGGTTGGATCCCGGCTTGCCTTGCCAAACCGGCGAGGCATGCCTTATGGCAAATTGGTCGAGCCCATCAGGAAACGGTCGCACTCGCGGGCGGCGCCGCGGCCTTCGTTGATGGCCCAGACGACGAGCGACTGGCCGCGGCGGACATCGCCGGCGGCGAAGACTCCGGGGACATTGGTCGTGAAAGTGCCGTGCTCGGCCTTGATGTTCGAGCGGGCGTCGGTTTCGAGAGCGAATTTCTCGATGACTTCGTTTTCCGGGCCGGTGAAGCCCATGGCGAGCAGCGCGAGTTGGCAGGGGATCATGCGGAGGGTGCCTTCGACATCTTTCGGGACGAAGCGGCCCTGGTCGTCCTTGGCCCACTCGATCTCGACGATTTCGAGACCGGATAGATTGCCTGCTTCGTCCTTGAGGAAACGCTTGGTTTGCACCAGATAGTGGCGAGGGTCGCGGCCTTGGATGGCGGCGGCTTCTTCCTGGCCGTAGTCCATTTTGTAAACCTTGGGCCACTCGGGCCATGGGTTGTTAGCTGCGCGCTTTTCCGGCGGCTGCGGCATGATTTCGAGCTGGATGACGCTCTTGCAACCGTGGCGCAGGCTGGTGCCCACGCAGTCGGTGCCGGTGTCGCCGCCGCCGATGACGACGACGTCCTTGCCCTTGGCGTTGAGCGCGGGGTTGGTGCCATCGAAGTGGTGGTCGAGCTGATAGCGGGTATTGTCGGTGAGGAACTCCATCGCGAGATGGACGCCCACAGCGTCGCGGTTTTCGATCGGTAGGTCGCGGCCCGCGGTCGCGCCGCAGCAGAGGATGACGGAGTCGAAATCCTTGCGCAGGCGCTCGGCGGTCCACTCGGCGTCCTTGCCGATGGCGATGCCGGTCTTGAACTTGATGCCTTCTTTTTCCAACAGGTTCACGCGGCGCTGGACGACGAGCTCCTTGTCGAGCTTCATGTTAGGAATGCCATACATCAGCAGTCCGCCGATGCGGTCCTCGCGCTCAAAGACGGTGACGCTGTGGCCGGCCTGGTTGAGTTGGTCGGCGCAGGCGAGTCCGGCGGGGCCGGAACCGATGATGGCGATCTTCTTGCCGGTGCGGATTTCCGGAATGCGGGGAATGACCCAGCCTTCCTCCCAGCCGCGGTCGATGATGGCGCACTCGTTGTTTTTGATGGTGACGGGCGGTTCGATCACGCTCAGCACGCAGGAGCCTTCGCACGGAGCGGGGCAGACGCGACCGGTGAATTCCGGGAAGTTGTTCGTCTTGTGAAGGCGTTGCAGTGCTTCTTTCCAGCGACCGCGGAAGATGAGGTCGTTCCACTCCGGGATCAGGTTGTTGACCGGGCAGCCGCTGGCCATGCCAGAAACCATGTGGCCGGTATGGCAGAACGGCGTACCGCAATCCATGCAGCGTGAGCCTTGGGCGCGTTGTTGTTTCTCGTCGGGATGAATCTTGAACTCGCGCCAGTTCTTGACGCGCTCGAGCGGTGCGGCTTCCGCATCGGTGATGCGCTCCACTTCCATGAATCCTGTTGGCTTACCCATTGTGATTTGAAATTTGAGATTTAAGATGTGAAAATTAGACGATCAGTTGCCGCCGACGCGGGCGAGGTCTTTGAGGTTTGCTTCGAAGGCGGCCATCGCGGCTTCGTCGCCGGTGAGGCCTTGTTCCTCGACTTTGCGGAAGGCTTCGAGCATCCGCTCGTAGTCGCGGGGCAGGACCTTGAAGAACTTCGGCAACTCGGCGTCCCAGTTTTCCAACAGGAATTTGCCGCGCGGCGAGCCGGTGTAGCCGACGTGTTTCTCGATGGTCGATTTGACCAGCGCGATGTCCTTGTCCGCGCACTCGATGAGGCGATAGAGATTCACCATCTCGTGGTTGAGGCGTTTTTCGAAGAGGCCGTCGATGTCGTAAACGTAGGCGACGCCGCCGGACATGCCCGCCGCGAAGTTGCGGCCGGTTTCGCCCAGGACGATCACTTGACCGCCGGTCATGTATTCGCAGGCGTGGTCGCCGACGCCTTCGACGAGGGCGTGCGCGCCGGAGTTGCGGACGCAGAAGCGCTCGCCGCCGATGCCATTGAAGTAGGCTTCACCGCTGGTCGCGCCGTAAAGGGCGACGTTGCCGATGATGATGTTTTCCTCGGGTTTGAAGCGCGCGTTCTTCGGCGGATAGATGATGATTTTCGCGCCGGAGAGGCCTTTGCCGACGTAGTCGTTAGCATCGCCTTCGAGGCGGAAGGTCATGCCCGGAGGGGTGAAGGCGGCGAGGGATTGGCCGGCGCTGCCATTGAACTTGAGTTCGATGGTGTCCTCCGGAAGTCCCTTGCTGCCATATTTTCGGGAAATCTCGCTGCCGGTGATGGTGCCGACGACGCGGTTCACGTTGATGATCGGCAACTCCACGCGGACATGCTCGCCGCGCTCGATGGCGGGTTTGCAAAGGGTGAGCAGGTGGGTGTTGTCGAGGGCGGTCTTGAGGCCGTGGTCCTGCGCGATTTGCTGATAGGCGCCGACGTTCTCGCCGACGTCCGGCTTGTGGAAGATGCTGGTGAGATCGACGCCCTTGGCTTTCCAGTGCTCGGTGGCTTCGTTGGTGTCGAGGCATTCCACGTGGCCGACCATTTCGTTGATCGTGCGGAATCCCAGCTCCGCCATGATTTCGCGGAATTCCATGGCGATGAAGGTCATGAAATTGACGACGTGCTCCGGCTTGCCCTCGAAGTTCTTGCGAAGCTCGGGGTCCTGGGTGGCGATGCCGACGGGGCAAGTGTTTTTCTGACAGACGCGCATCATCAAACAGCCGACGGTAACGAGCGGCGCGGTGGCGAAACCGAATTCCTCGGCACCGAGCAGGGTGGCGATCGCGACATCGCGGCCGGTCTTGAGCTGGCCGTCGGTTTCCAGAACCACGCGGCTGCGGAGGTCGTTTAGCAGGAGGATCTGATTGGTTTCCGCCAGGCCGAGCTCCCAGGGAGCACCGGCGTTGAAGATGGAGGACGATGGCGATGCGCCCGTGCCGCCGTCATGGCCGGAGATGAGGATGACGTCCGCGTGGGCCTTGGCGACACCGGCGGCGATGGTTCCGACACCGACTTCCGCCACCAGCTTCACGTTGATGCGGGCGCGGGTGTTGGCGTTTTTCAAATCGTGGATCAGCTCCGACAGGTCCTCGATCGAGTAAATGTCATGGTGCGGAGGAGGGGACACGAGGCCGACGCCGGGGGTCGAGTAGCGGACCTTGGCGATCCACGGATAGACCTTGGAACCTGGCAGCTCGCCGCCTTCACCGGGCTTGGCGCCTTGGGAAATCTTGATCTGGATTTCATCGGCGTTGACGAGGTATTCGCCAGTGACGCCGAAGCGGCCGGAGGCGACTTGTTTGATGGCGGAGCGCTTGCTGTCGCCGTTAGGCATGGTGATGAAACGCTCAGGATCCTCGCCGCCTTCGCCGGTGTTCGACTTGCCGCCGATGCGGTTCATCGCGATGGCGAGGGTTTCGTGGGCTTCCTGCGAGATCGAGCCGTAGGACATCGCTCCGGTTTTGAAACGCTTGGTGATTTGCTCGATGGTTTCGACCTCGTCGATTGGCACCGGAGTGCGGTTGCTGCGGAACTTCATCAGGCCGCGGAGGGTCGAGAGGTTCTCGCTCTGGTCGTTGACCTTCTTGGCGTATTGCTTGAAGACCTCGTAGCTGCCGGTGCGGGTGGCCTTCTGGAGCAGGTGGATGGTTTCCGGGTTGAAGAGGTGGAATTCGCCATCGCTGCGCCATTGATAGACTCCGCCGGTGTCGAGTGCGATATCCTCGGCCTCGATGTGGCGGTCCGGGAATGCCTCGCGGTGGCGGATGAGCGCCTCCTCGGCGATCTGTTCGATGTCGGAGCCTTCGCAACGGCTGGAAGTGCCGCAGAAATACTTGTTCACCAGATCGGTGGAGAGGCCGATGGTTTCGAAAATCTGCGCGCCGCGGTAGGAGGCGACGGTCGAGATTCCCATCTTGGCCATGGTTTTCACCACCCCCTTGATCGAGCCTTTGAGGAAATTGTAGGAAGCCTTCTCCAGCGTGATGTCGAGCATGTCGTCCTCGATCATCTTGTGGATGGACTCGAAGGCCATGTAGGGATTGATCGCGTCCGCGCCGTAGCCGATGAGCGTCGAGAAATGGTGGACCTCGCGGGCCTCGCCGGTTTCGAGGATGATCGAGACGAGCGTGCGGGTGCCTTTGCGGACCAGATAGTGGTGGATGCCGCCCATCAGCAGCAGCGTCGGGATGGCGGCGCGGCCCTTGTCGATTCCGCGGTCGGATAGAATCAGCAGGTTGAATCCTTCGGCGATGGCGGTGTCCGCGGCGGTGCAAATCCGCTCGAAGGCGGCTTCGAGTCCGCCGCCGTCCTGGTTGGCGGGGAACAGCGCGTCGATGGTGGTTGCTTTGAAGCCGTCGAGCTCGATTTCGCGGAGCTGGGCGAGTGCTTCATTACTGATCAGAGGGCTGTCGAGGCGGATCATGCGGCAGCTTTTCGGGCCGGGAGCGAGCAGGTTGCCCTCGGAGCCGAGGAAGGTCTCGGTGGAGGTGACGAGTTCCTCGCGGATGCAGTCGAGCGCTGGGTTGGTGACCTGGGCGAAGATCTGTTTGAAATACTGATAGAGATGCTTCGGCTTGCTGGAGAGCACGGCGAGCGGCGTGTCGTTGCCCATCGAGGAAATCGGTTGGACGCCGGTCGAAGCCGTCGGCCCGAGTAGCATGCGGAGGTCCTCGTAGGTATAGCCGAACGCGAGCTGGCGCTCGAGGATGCGCTTTTCCTCGATGGTTTTCGGGGACTTGGCGGCGGGAAGATCGCTGAGCGTGATCCGGTTGGCGGCGAGCCACTCGCGGTAGGGCTTGGCGGAATAGACGCGCTTTTTCACCTCCTCGTCGGGGACGATGCGGCCTTCCTTCATGTCCACGAGGAACATCTTGCCGGGGCGCAGGCGGCCTTTTTCGACGATGGTCATCGGGTCGAGATCGGGCACGACGCCGACTTCCGAGGCCATGATGACGAGGTCGTCGTCGGTGACATAATAACGGCTCGGGCGGAGGCCGTTGCGGTCGAGCACGGCGCCGATTTGCTGGCCGTCTGAGAAAGTGATAGAAGCCGGGCCGTCCCATGGCTCCATCATGCAGGCGTGGAATTCGTAGAACGCTTTCTT
>CAMDLP010000071.1 GCA_945901795.1 Akkermansia muciniphila
TCAATAAGGTCACCATCTCTCTTTCTGACAAGTTCCGTTCACAACTCCCCGCTGAACGCCTGGTGCAGCAGCGACTTCTTCAACGCCTCCAGCGCCGCGAGCTTGCGGGTGTAGAGGGTGGCGAGTCGTTGGGTTTCTTCGCGGAGGGCATCGAGCTTTGTGACAATTGCCTGTTGCTCTGTGAGATCTTTCGGAAATGAAATCTCAATCAATTTCAGAAGACTTGCTTTGATTCCCTGCACGGTGGCTCCTGTTCCTTGTGAACGGATGCGTTGTTGAACCGGACCAGACAACAGTAGGTATTTCAGGAAAGTGCTATCGAGCTTCGCCTTATCGGGCTGCATGATGATCACCCGCTGGGCAAAAGCCACCTTCTCCGCCGTATCGAGTTGGGCCACATTTGCTAGAGGGGCTTCTGTAGTGAATAGAACGTCGCCCATTTTCGGGATGCCCCGCGTCATCCAACTCTGATAGTCCTTCGCAGCGATGAACTCCTTTGGGGCTTCTTGGAGAAATCCCATCTTCACGTTCTTTGCGGTGATTAAACGAATTCCACTCTCGGTCTTCACTGGCGTCTTACCACGGTAATCGATGAAGCGAATGCACTGACCAATCGTTGTCTCCACCCACCCCTTGCCGCGTTGGGAGAAGACGGATTGGAGGTGGCTTTCGAAGAGGGCGCGGGCGTTTTGGAGGTTCTTTTCGGCGTTGGCCTTGGCGGTGGCGATGCCCTCAAACGCTTCGTCGAGCAGGCCGACGATCCGCTGCTGTTCGGCGAGCGGGGGGACGGGGACACGGATTACATCCAACATGTATTTCGTGATTTGGTTAATCACCGTGTTTTCGCCAACACCAATTTGGTCACGAAATTCATCAGATTTGAAAAACCACGAAAGATAGGGGTTACGCTCACTCCGGATTATCGTCATGAACGTTCCGAAAGTCATTTCTTCAGAAAGGTTTCCAATTAACGCCGTCTTTCCTACCAAGCGTTTGCTACCGTTTCGGCTGCACATCAAAATGTCTCCCTCGCGCACGAATAGCGGCTTTTTGATGGAACATTTGACTCGCACGAGATCCGACAAGTCGAGTTCGTCATTCTGAACGTTTGAGGATCGCAGTACTATTGTCCCTTCGCTTCCAACATCCTTCGGAGTGTAGGTCAGACCGATGAAATACTCCGCGATTTCTGGCAACCGTTTGATTTCCCACCCCTTCTTCATAACAGCGCCTTGATGGATTTCAGAACCTCCGCGCTCTCCTGATCCAGCGCGGCGATTTCCTTCATGATCTCCGCCGGGCTGAGGTGATCGATCACCTCGCCGCCGTCCGGGTTTTTCACGGAGAGATCGCAGGTTTTCGGATCGATGTCCTTCACGTCCACGCTCCAGCTCTTCGGCGAGTCCGCAAACGTCTTCTGCCGGTCAATGAAGTCAGCGAGGTCGGCATCATTGAGCGGGTTGGTTTTCCCCATGTTCCTGCCGGGATCGAGCTGGTAGAACCAGACTTTCCGGGTGGGCGCGCCTTTCTCGAAAAACAGCACCACGGTTTTCACGCCCGCGCCCTGGAAGGTGCCGCCGGGGCAATCGAGCACGGTGTGGAGATTGCAGTTCTGCAATAGCAGTTTCCGCAGGCTGACGGAGGCGTTGTCCGTGTTGGAGAGAAAGGTGTTCTTGATGACGATGCCGCCGCGCCCCCCGGCCTTGAGCAGGCGGATGAAGTGCTGGAGGAAGAGGAAGGCGGTCTCGCCGGTGCGGATGTGGAAGTTCTGCTGCACTTCCGGCCGCTCCTTGCCGCCGAAGGGCGGATTGGCGAGCACCACGTCATACTGGTCCTTCGCCTGCACGTCGGCGAGGTTCTCTGTGAGGGTGTTGGTGTGGATGATGTTCGGCGCCTCGATGCCGTGCAGGATCATGTTCATGATCGCGATGACGTAGGCGAGGGACTTCTTTTCCTTGCCGTAAAACGTCCGGGTCTGGAGGGTGGTGAGGTCCTTGGTGGTGAGTTTTTTCCCGGACTTCAGGTAATCGAAGGCCTCGCAGAGGAACCCGCCGGAGCCGACCGCGCCGTCGTAGATGGTCTGCCCGATCTTGGGATCAACGACCTTGATGATGGCGCGGATGAGCGGGCGCGGGGTGTAATACTCGCCGCCGTTGCGCCCGGCATTGCCCATGTTCTTGATCTTCGCCTCGTAGAGGTGGGAGAGCTCGTGCTTCTCGGTCTGGGAGAGGAAACGCAGCCCGTCAATCGGGTCAATAATGTCCCGCAGATTATACCCACTCTGAATCCGGTTCTTAATCTCCGAAAAAATCTCACCGATCTTGTATTCGATGGTGTTCGGCCCGCTGGCCTTGGCCTTGAAGCCCTGGAGGTAGGGGAAGAGCCGGCGGTTGACGAAATCCAGGAGGTCGTCGCCGGTGAGGGCGTGGTTGTGATCGAGCTTGCCGGACTTGTCCTTGGGCGCGGCCCAGCTTTCCCAGCGGTAGGGCTTGTCGATGATGTGGGAGTATTTCCTGCCCTCCAACCGGGCCTCGGTGGCCTTGTCGTGCTCCAGGGCGTCGAGGTATTTCAGGAACAGCAGCCAGGAGGTCTGCTCGGTGTAGTCCAGCTCGCTGGAGCATCCGGCGTCCTTGTGGAGGACGTCATCGATGTTTTTGAAGGCTTGTTCGAACATGGGTGGGTGGGAAGCGGGAGCGGGAGCGGGAAAGGTCCAGCATGGACCTTGTCGCCCGCCAAGCTAACGGGCAGGGCCGGGACCTCCAGCGAAAAGGGAAGTTAAATGAGCGGGTGGGCGGGACGGATGGAGTGCTTAGCCGCAAAAAGGCGCGAAGAGGGGCGCACAAAAAGATCCGGGAGACAGGGGTTGGTGGCGATGGGTTGGGCGGGGGTGAATCTTGAAGTTTGCGCCTGCGGCGGAGATTTCAGGGTCTGGGGCGAGACGCCCAAGCCACTTTCCGCGGTCCCGGGCGGGGAATAGCTTTCCGCGTTCGGGGAAAAGCTTTGCACGCACGGGGAAAAGCGGCGGCAAGGTGGGAATTCCGGGCGGATTGCGGTGGGATCGAAGACGGACTGAAGTCCTGGACTACCTTCGAAGAAAGACGCGGCCGGGGGGGGATGCTGAAAAGAGCGCTCACCCCGGATACTCGCCGGAAATGTAGCCTTGCAGCTGCTGGATGGTGTGCCGCTGCGACAGCATCACCCAACTGACGAGATCGCCGATGGAAATGAGGCCGACGAGGTGTCCGTCATCGACGACGGGAAGGTGGCGGATGCGGTTGCAGGTCATGATTTGCATGCACGTTTCGATGCCGTCCTTGCTGCACACCGTGATCGCCGGGCGACTGATGATGTCACCGACGCGGGTGTCCCGTGAGGTGCGTCCTTGCAGGACGACCTTGCGGCTGTAGTCGCGCTCCGAAAGCACGCCGACGACCTCGCCGTTTTCGAGGGCCACCAGCGCGCCGATGTTCTTCTCGCCCATCAGGCGGATGGCGTCGTAAACCGAATCCTCCGGTTTCGTGGTCCAGATTTCACCGCCCTTGTTGTGTAAAATGTCGTAAACAGTGCCGTTGATTTCCATAAATTCCCTTCTTCTGAACTTCAAATAACCTGAGTCCCCGAAATCGCGGCGTCAAGAACGCAGGAGGATTATCTTCCTTGGCATTCCAGAAGCCCGCAGTTCGTTTCGACCGAACAAAAAACCATCAGCCCTTGCGGAATGAGCCTCCGGCGGGAGAAGTGAAGTAGGCGCGCCCGGCGGTCGGGCCCTACCGGGGATGGCTCGGAGCGAGTCGCTGCGGCTGAACGCGGACCACCGCGGTGCTTTCGAAAAACAAGGTGAGCTCCTGGCGATTGTAGGTCAGGTGCGTCCTTGCGATCAATTTCAGCCCGGCGGTGGCGGCGGAGTCCACAGCGGATTGATAGAGCGTATTCATCTCGCCGAAGGTGGTGGTGCCCGTGGTCTTCAGGGTGAAAATCACGATGCCGCCCGGATTGAGATTCTTCGCTAGGCGGCCGACCTGCCGGATGGATTCGAGCGGGTCGCCATTCATGTCGGATAGAATCGCGTCGTAGGTCATGCTCGCGTTCGGCTTGAAGGCGGCCACGTCCATCAGCGCGAAATGCAGGTCCGGTTGCGAGTCGAGCCGCTTGTCGAGCGGCGCGCGGTCGATGGCGGTCACCTTGTATCCGCAGCCTAGCAGCTCGGAGGTCATACCGCCGGGGCTGGCGCCGAGTTCGAGCCAATGACGGCCTTTTTTGAGCGGCGGCCGATACATTTGCAGGTAATGGAGCGCCTCGGCGATCTTCGCACCGGCGCGGCTGATGGTGTCCGGCGAGTTCTGGCTGATGAACTTGGTGCCGCCCGGATAGAATCCATTGGAAGCCTTCGGGCTCTGCATGCCGCAGAACAGGCCTTCCTCTCCGACCAGGCAGAACAGGGTCGCCCGCCCGCTATGCTGGGCTTCGACGTCTTTGAACGCGGCGATTTCCGCGGGAAAAAGCTGGAGCGTCCGGCCGCGTAGATTGGAGGCGAGCGTCTTGTAATAACGGTTCGAGGCGCTCGGATCGAGCTGGCCGATGAAGATCGCCTGCGGATTGCGCCCGCCGAATTTCCGGAACATCGCCTGCGCCGCCTTTTCGACGAAGCCATCCATGGTCTCGGGATTGCATGGCCAGGAGTGGTCAAGTGGCAGGTTCCAGCGGAGATAGCGGGCCGCCTCGGACTGGTGGACGGCCGCCGGATTCGGCGTCTGGATCAGGTAATACTCACTGCCGAGCCTCTTGGAGATTTCCCCGCCGAGTCCTTTGACGATATCTTCGGAAAATTCCGCGAAAACCTCGGAGATACGAATCAGCCATTTCGCAGGCGGCGGGGCAGGTGTCTGGGATGTCAAAATACGGGGATTTCTGGAGCGGGAGATACCCTGCCGCCGAAGCGGGCGCAACCCCGGTGTTTCCAGCTGATCCGTGGGCCTGCCTCAAATCACATTGCGAAGCGCGGCGACCGCCTCGATCCCGTCTTCATTGATGAATCCGGGCGGCACTTGGTCCACATTGAGCTCCAACCAGCGCTCCGCCTCGTCCCGGCTCTGGAAAATCCGCATGCGGTCGGTATTGCGCGACCAGTAGCCCAACATCCGGACAATCCCGTAAATCGTCGAGTTCGGGGCCACATACGCCAGCCAGCCTCGCGAGCGATTTTCCTCGTGACGGAGCACCAGCGCCAGGCGCAGCACGTCGTTGGCGGCCAAGTCCAATTCCGCCTCGCTGAAATCAATCAATCCGTGGAAATCCGCCGACCAACATGGATCGGACGCCATCGACGAAATGACCGATTTTAAATCCGCCAAGCCCGTTTTACCCTGATACTCCTCGATGCGCATCCTCCGGTCAGCATCGATCCGGTAGTGACCCACCGTTCCCAAGGATGAATAATCAGTTGTTAAAAGTTTCATAGGATTCCTTACTATCGGACCCCCGGCCTGATCATTCGTTCAAAAAATTCAAACAACCCACCGTCATAAGTGATTGTTTTTTAAAATGTTACCGCATTCTTGAAAATACGGATTTCTTAAGTAGTCGCCGTCCAGCCCTTGTAAATACAGCCTGACGGCTCATAACAAAACCTCCCAGCCCCAGGAATCCGCGGGCCGCGGCCGCGTAAAAATTTATTTCTCCCAACTCGGGATCAGCGGCTGAGATCCTCCTGATACATCAGCTTGAAGCCGCTCTGATGAAGGACCGCCACGGCGAATTCATAATCCTCCACATGCATCGCCAGCATGGAACGCCCTTCCGGACTCGGCATGAGTGCGTAGGCGAAATCGATGTTGGTCTCCGCGATCATCAGCGTGTCGAGGCACTGCAGCAGCCCGGGACCGGACTCGCGCATCGCAATCACGATCAATTCGCAGGTGGTGAACGGAATCCCCTTTTCCATGAACAACTGCTCGGTGCCATCCGGATCGGAGACCACGAGCCGCGCCACGGTGGCGTCCCGCGAATCTTGGACGCTCAAGCCGATGACCTCGATACCGAGGGACCGCAGGAGTTTCACCATCGCGGCCAGCGCGCCGACGCGGTTAGGTAGCAAGACGGAGAATTGGCGGACGGGCTCGCTGTGGTCGATGATGGTGTCGGATTCCATAAAGCTGTCTCTATCTCAACCACGCGGTCCGCGCAAGGGTATCGTCTGCACTGCGCCGCTGGCGACCTCTTGGATGATCATTTGGTTGGGCCGCACGTCGGAAATGAGATATTCCGCGCCGTCGGCTCCTTTGAATCGTTGACCGGGTGAAGCGAGATAGCGTTGGCCGGTAGCGGCGTCTTCCACCAACGCGACCGGGTCGTGGGCCTTGGAAGGAACGCCGGAAATCCACTCACGGGTGCTGCCCGTGGAGCGATCCCGAACCTCCACCACGGAGATTTCCGCAGGCTGGCCAGCGTTCACCTTGCTGTCCTCCATCCGGCGCAGCACGCGCACGATGACGAGATTCGAACCGGGAATCGGCTCACCCGCACGGACTTTCACCTCGCGCGGGGCAGCCCCGGCGATGCTTATCGTGGCGATGTCGCCCTGCACGGATTTCACACTCAGCGGCACTTCCTTTTCACGATAATGACGCATCACCAGCGGCGGCATGGGAAACGGACCGCCGGCCGTTGGACTAGCTGGCGGCGACTGGCGCGGTGCCTGACTTGCGACCGGGCTGCTGAGCGTCTCGCCCTCGATCGGCCTGGAGGCGGCACGCCGCGGGACATTCGCGGATGCAACGGGCGGTTTCCCGTCATTTTCAAGCGCGACTTCCACCCCCACCGCATCCACGAATGCGTCCATCGACTTCGCGATTTCCAGCGGCGACTCCAAGGCCAGATCCGCTGGCAGCGGATCGCGGGAAATCAGCGCGGCGATCTCCGGATGGCCCGCTGCCGTCGCCATGTCGGCCGCCGTCCGCCCGTCCGGATCGGTGGTGAAACGGCTGGCTCCGATGTCGAGAAGCAGTTTCACCGCATCCACATGGCCGTTTTCCGCAGCGATCATCAGCGGCGTGCGGCCGTCTTCCATCCGCGCGTAAACCGACGCGCCGAAATTCGTGAGCGCGTCAATCACGTCCGCCCGGCCGACCAGCGCGGCGAGCAACAGCGCGGCGTCGAGGTCCTCGCGATGGTAAGCGGCCAACTCACCCACCGCCCCGGGACGGCCCTCCCGCACGGCGAGCATCAGCAGCTTGAAGCCATCCTCATCTTTCAAACCCGGATCCGCGCCTTGTCGGAGCAACCAACGCACCATCCCGGTTTGATCGCCGAGCACCGCCGCCATCAGGGGCGTGCGCTCCGCCGCGCCGCGAAGGTCCACCGCTAGGCCGCGCTTGAGCAGGAAATCCGCCGAGCCCTGCGCCCCGGCGGCCGCCGCTGCGTGCAGCGCGGAATCCCCTTCCGCGTTCCGGGTATCGGCCGGAAATTTTCCGGAAATGAATTGCTTCAGCGCCGCCACATCGTTCTCACGGCTGGCCCGGAACCAATCCGCCGTCGTCAATTGGTAGCCGGCCTCGCCGAGATCCGACTTCACCGACTCACCGCGCTTGTTGCAGGACGGCAGCAGTGCCAGCAAAAAAACGCTCACTGCCACGCTTCTCCAAATCCTATTCATGAAGGAAAATTACTTCGGCTTTCCTAAGCATTCAACCCTGAACCTTCGGCTGGCTCGATTCCGGAAATCCGGCACACGCCCTGGCGGATCGTGAAGCGCACGTTGCACCCGCAGAGCGCCGCGCCGAAAACCCGCTCCGGGTCAGCCCCCTGCGTCGCCGGACGCGGATCGAGCGACAACGCCTCGGTCAGCACCGCCCGCGCCCGCCTCGGCAAGCGCCCGAAATTTTCCGCAGCCGCAGGCTCCACCTCCACCGGCAGCCGCGAAATCTCCTCCCCGGCGTATCCCGCCGTCGCCTCCGGCAAAGCCTCGGCATAGGGCAGATACGGCTTCACATCATAAACCGGCGTGCCATCCAACAGATCCAGCCCACCCAGCAAAAGCACCGGCGAATCCGCGCAGGTCCTATCGATCCCCTCCAGCCGCACCAGCGAAAGGCCTAGCCCGTTAGGCCGGAAAGTCGAGCGGCTCGCGAACACCCCGATCCGCTGGTTCCCGCCGAGCCGCGGCGGGCGGACCGTTGGTTTCCACCCCTGCGCGACCGTTTCATGAAATCCGAAAATCAGCCACAAATGCGAGAACCCCTCGATCCCACGAACGGCCTCCGGGCTGCGGTAAGCCGGATGAAACACCAGCCGGCCCCACGCGCTCGGGCACAAGCCCGGCTGCCGCGGAACCGCGAATTTCTCGCCGAAGCACGAGCGAACTGTGCCGATGGGATCGATGGTCATATCTCCGCCGATTCAAGGCGATCCATCGGGAAAAACAAGCATCGCGTCCAGCGCCGGATGAATCAGAAAAATCGGCCTTTCCGCTTGCGAGCGACACGGCATTCGCGACCTTCAATGCACCTGAGATTTTCCCTCCAACCTACCAAAATCCATGAAACTCATCAAACCACTCGCCTTGTTGTTACTCTCCGCCTTCCTGATCATGCCTGCGGATGCCAAGGGAAACAACAACGCGAACAAAAAGGCCCAACAAAAGAAGGAGCAGCAGGAAAAGGAACGGGCGGAGCGCAAGCGCAAGTCCGAGGCGCTGAAGGAGTTCATGGAGCCGAGGGATGCGAACCACGACGGCTCGCTCTCCAAGGATGAGTTCATGAGCGGTGAGACCGACAAGGCGGAAGGCGAGAAGCGCTTCAAACAATGCAACAAGAACGGCGACCGCACGCTCACGAAATCGGAAATCGAGGACCTGCTCGGTCTGTGAGCCAGCCGCCCGATCGCGGAATCGGGCCAAAGCCGCCGGAGAATTTTATGCGTGCCTTCCGCCGCCGCCCTGATTCACTGCCGCCCCTGCCTCGATGCCTGAAAGCTCCTCAGAAGACACCCTGTTGCTGGTCGATCCCGATCTGGATTTCCTGGATTGGGCGACCAAACACCTTTCCGCAAAGAACCTGCGGGTGCTTCGCTGCGACAATGCCGCCAACGCCGTCAAGGTGATCGAGAAAACCACGGTCAGCGTGGTGGTCGCGGCGATGGAGCTGGAACCTTTCGACGGGATGGAACTGCTCGGGCGGATTCTCCAGCAGAGTCCGCAAACGCTGGTGATTCTAACCGCAGGCTTTCCGACCACCGGCCAGATCATCGAGGCCACCCAGCGCGGTGCGCACGATGTCCTGCGCAAGGAATCGCTGGCTTTCGAGCTTCGGCCAGTGGTCGAATCCGCGCTGCAAACCCAGGATGACCGCCGCAGCGCCGGCAAGCCGGACGCGGAGATGCCCAAGCACGACGGGCGGGTGAAAATGATCGGTATTTCACGCGCGCTGCAGGAAGTTTTCAAACTCGTCGGCCGCGTCGCCCGCTCGGACGCGCCGGTTTTGATCGCCGGCGAGAGCGGCACCGGCAAGGAGCTCGTCGCCAAGGCGGTGCACGAATATAGCCCGCGGCGGCAGAAGGAGATGATCACCATCAACTGCGGTGCCATTCCCGAAAACCTGTTGGAAAGCGAGCTTTTCGGTCACGAAAAAGGCTCTTTCACCGGTGCCATCGCCCGCCGCGCGGGACGCTTCGAGCAGGCGGACGGCGGCACGCTTTTCCTCGACGAGATCGGCGACATGCCGCTTTCCATCCAAGTGAAACTCCTGCGCGTGCTGCAGGACGGCTCGTTCTCCCGCGTGGGGGCTAACGAGACGCTGACCACCGACGTGCGGATCGTGGCCGCTACGCACAAGAATCTATCCGACGAAGTGGCCGCCGGGCGTTTCCGCGAGGATCTCTACTATCGGCTCAACGTGGTGGAGATCAAGATTCCCGCACTGCGCGAGCGGCTGGAGGACATTCCGCTGCTGGCCGAGTATTTCCTCCAGCGCATCACCCGCAAGAACGGCATGGCGCGCATCCGCATCTCGGCGGAAGCTATCGCCACCTTGCAGACCCACAACTGGCCGGGCAATGTCCGCGAGCTGGAAAACACCATCGCCCGCGCCTGCGCGCTCGCCTCCTCGCAAATCCTCCTGCCGGCCGACATCCCGCTGGCCTCCGCGCCGCGCAAATCCCCAGCCGCTTTCGCCGCAGCGATGGACCAGTTGATCAACGCCGCCCCCACCGGAGTGAGCCTGCTCGAATGGCTCAACGCCGAAATCGCGGCGCGGGTGCTCGAACGCTCCGACGGCGACTTCAAGGAAGCGTCCAACACCTTGAACCTCCCCTTGGCCGAACTCCGAAAACTGCTAGCCCGGAAAAAATAAAATGCTGCCCGGCCTCGGCGATGCCGGCGACCGGCTTTTCGGGACCTGCCGCTGGGCAGCGGTTTTTCAATCATCCGGGCTGGCAAAGGCGCGGTTCCCCTTTTAGCCTCCGCCCGTCCGATGAAGTTGTGGCCTCTTTTCCCGCTATTCCTGCTCGCCCAGCAGCCATCCCTGCTTGGCCAGGGCCTGGCCGCGCTCACGCGACTCGGGGATGAGGCCCTGAGCGACGGATTGTGGGAAGTCGCGGAATTGCATTTCAGGGAGTGCCTCGCCGACCCTTCGCTCACCGCCGATGCGAAATCAGCGATCGTGGTCCGCCTCGCCGAATCCCTGATCCGGGCGGGAAATCCCTCGGAAGCCTTGGAGTTGCTAGAGCAATCGGTGGTGGCGAACCATCCGGAAACCCCGTTCTGGAAAGCCCAGGCGCTGGCCGGGCAAAACCGCTTTTCCGAGGCCGCCGGAATGTTTTCCGAGTTGCTAGCAAATCCCGCCTCGCCCCATCGCACCGAAACCGGATTCACCTTGGCGAGCCTCCAGATGGCGCTCGGACAACCGGATGCCGCGCTCGACTCACTTGCCGAACTCATCCCGGCATCCGATGCCGCGACGCTGGTGAAAATCCAGCTCTATCAAGTTGAAATCCTGCTTGATCGCAAGCGCCCGGCGGATGCCCGCCCAGCCATGCCAAGCCGCCAGGCACTCGCCGTGGAGGACCGCCCGCTCGCGGCGTTTCTCGAGGCCCGGTTGTTGCTCGATGAAGGACGTCACGCCGATGCGGAAGCCGGCTTTCAATCGGTCGTCAACCACCCGCAAGGCCAATCCCTCACCCACCATCACCTGGCCGCCATCGGCCTCGCGGATGCCATCGCCGCGCAGGGAAATCCGGAAGCCGCCGCCACCTCCCTGCTCGCCTTCCTTGAAGAGCACACCGACTCGCCGCTCCTCGACGCCATCTTCCAGCGGCTCCTCCAGTGGCTACCCGAAAAACCCGCCGCCACCGATCCGATCCTCGAGCGCATCGCCCAATGGATCACGCCGCCGGTCCTGCCCGTCATCGGCCCCGTTGCCACGACTCCCACGGACACCGGCTCGGCCGCCGTCGGCGCCTGGCCCACCTACGCCGCACCTAACGATCTGACAGACCTGCTCGCGTTCTCCCTCTACACCCGCGCCGTCGGGCTCCATCGCATGGCCACTCCGGAATCCCGGGGTGAGGCCAAGCACTTGCTGGGCCGCCTGCTCGTTGAATATCCCGATCATCTGGCAGCCAACCGCGCGCTCTATCAGCTTGCGCGCTGGTTTCTCGACGACGGCGCCATCGACCAGGCATTCTCGATTCTCGACACCTTCCGAGACACCGCGAAGTCCCCTGCCCTCAAGGGCGAAGCCGTATTTCTCAAGGCCCGTGCCGCCGGCCAGAACGGGGATTTCAAACAAGCGATCCAGTTGTTCGACGAGGCCGCGCTCAACCTAACCGACGATCAGGCGCGGGCCGCGAAGCTGCAAGCCGCCATCGCGCGACTCCGCAGCGGAGATATCAAAGGAGTCACCCTCATTCAGCAGCAAGGCGCCCCCCCGGACGCGGCGCTTGAAGCTGACCTTGAACTGGAAAGGGCGCTCTCCACCACACCTGCGAGTGCCGCCCGATCGGCGATTGAAGAGTTTCTCACCCGATTTCCGGATCATCCCAGAGCGTCCGAAGCACGTCTGGCAGCACTGGAAGCGGCCCTGGCAAGCATCCCTCCCGACCTCGTGTTCGCCAAGGCGCAGCTGGAAATCCTGTCCGCCGCGGCGGAAAAGTCCATCGCGCTGCCCGCCCCGCGACTCGCCCTGGCCCGGCTTCATATCTCCGATCTCTCTAACGATTCCACCGCCACCATCGCCACCGCCCGATCCATCATCGACACCTATCCGGCCGACCCCGCCGCGGCCGAGGCGGCCCTCACTCTCGGACGGAATCTCTTCCAGACCGGCAGCTACAATCCGGCCCGGCTGGTGCTTGAGAAACTCGCGGCGGCGGACACCGATCCCGCCCGCGCCCAGACGGCATGGTTGTTAGCCGCGCGGGCCGCAGCACTCGGCGGCACCCCGCAGTCCAAGGAGGAAGCGCTGAAGCTTTTCGACAAGGCGGTCGATTCCAATGGACCGGTCAGCGCCATCGCCGTCCTCGAAAAAGCCCGCCATCTCATCGACATCTATCGACTCGCGGAAGCCTCGGCGTTTCTCGCGAAATGGACCAAGACGCTCCCCGCCGACGACCCGCTCCACCTCCCGGCCGGGCTGTTGCTAGGCGAGGCGCTGTATGCCCAGGGCAGCAGCAATCCCGCATCGCTGGTCGAGGCGCTCGCGGTTTATGACAAGCTCCTCGCCCACGCCAAAACCCACCCCGCCCTGCTCAACCGCCTCCAATACCTCCGCGGCACGACGCTCGAACAACTGCCGGACGAAAAGAACCCGACTCAAAAGCGCGAGAAACAAGCGTTCCAAGCCTATCACTCCGTGCTCGAAACCACCACGCCGCCCGCGGAATGGGAGTATTTCGAACGCTGCGGTTTCCGGGCACTCGCCCTTCTCGAAAGGGCCGAACGCTGGCCGGTCGCCATTACAGTTGCCAAAAAAATCGCTTCCTTCAAAGGTCCGCGTGCCGAAGAAGCCGCCACCCGCGCCAGCCAGCTCCAGCTCAAACACATGATCTGGGAGGACTGATCGGGTAAACGCCGAAATACTGAAAACTTAAAAACTGAAATCCCTCATGCCAAACCTCCTCGTCACTGGAAAATCCGGCCGTATGGGCCAAGCCGTCATCGAAGCCGCCGCCCAGGCGCAGGTCGCCGTCGCCGCCACCCACGACGCCGGCGAAGATCTGGAATCCGCGATTTCCAAAGCCACCTGCGCCATCGATTTCACGATCCACTCGTTCACCACCACACTCGTCGAGGCCGCCGTGAAACATGGCACCAGCCTGGTCATCGGCACCACCGGCCACACCGACGCCGAGCGGGCGGTGATTTATGAAGCGGCCAAATCCATCCGCATCGTCTATGCCGCGAACTACTCCGTCGGCGTGAACACCCTCTTCTGGCTCACCCGCCACGCCGCCCGCATTCTCTCCCAGGACCGCTTCGACATCGAGGTCACCGAGATGCACCACAAGCACAAGATCGACGCGCCCTCCGGCACCGCCCGCCGTATCCTCGAAATCCTCAACGAGGAAACCGGCACTTCCTATCAGGACGACGTCGCCCACGGCCGCTTCGGCAACATCGGCCCGCGCAAGCCGCGCGAAATCGGCATGCACACGCTCCGCGGCGGCGACGTGGTGGGCGACCACACCGTGCTCTTCGCCGCCGACGGCGAGCGCATCGAGCTCACCCACAAGGCGTCCTCCCGCATGACCTTCGCCGCCGGCGCGGTCCGCGCGGCCAGCTGGCTGGAAACCCAACCGGTCGGCCTCTACGACATGCAGGACGTGCTCGGGCTGCTGTGACGCTGGATTCAGCGAAAATCGCGCTAAGACTCTATTCGATTCATCTCACCCAAGCTACTGCCGCGCGCCATGATTTGTGGCAAGGCAGCTGGAGCGTCTCGCTCCAGTCCGTTGTCCGGGCGTCTCGCCCGGATCTCCAACAGCAGGTTAGGATAGAGACCTTCCTGGAAACCCTTCTCGCCGCCAGCAGCGCCAAGCACCTCAAATAGTCTTCCTCTCCCCATTCAAAAATCAAAAATCATCAATCGTCATTCGGAAATCTTTTCTTCTTCCTCGCCTTTCATCCCTCTAATTCTCCAACATCGGTCTAACCTCATTCGCCTCGCATGCGCTTCTCCGCCTCTTCAACCTCTTCCTCTTCACTTCAACGTTCGATGTTAGGCGTTCGATGTTCGATGTTCTCCTCCCTCCTCTCTCCCATGCCCAATGTCTGTTATTTGGGATTGCGGTAGGGACCGCCGTTGCCGACGGCCCCCCGCGCAGATCCGTACGTGAAGAATTACCTCATACGGCTCCTGCCTTGAGTCGGGCGCGGAATCTTTGTTCTGGATATGGATGGATGATATGGGGCC
>CAMDLP010000072.1 GCA_945901795.1 Akkermansia muciniphila
TGATCGCCCCGTCCGCGTTCTACGAATCCTTCGACCAGATCCACAAGATCGCGCGGGTTCTGTTATCCCCTGTGATCTACGCCGAGGACACCGACGCCATCGGCACCGCCTCCGCCAATCCGGTCGCCGCCGCGATCCTGGCGGAGGAAATCCGCAGCACCGTTTTCAAACGCTTCGGAATCCGCCCCTTCGTCACCGTCGCCCGGCTCGACTACGAGAGCTGGACGTTTTTAACCCGAAAGCACTTCGAGCTCTAGATTTAAGCACGAAATCTTAAGCACGAAATCCGAAATTAAAACCTATCGCCCGCACTCGTCCTTTCGTCCTCTTCATTTCGGATTTCGTGCTTAAAATTTAAAATTTCCCCACCATGATCGAATTCGACGGCATCTCTTTCAATGAACTCATCAGCCGCCGGATCATGGGCGAGCTGGCCGGGCATGATCCTAGCTACTCGGAACTCGCCCAGGACCAAGTCCCTAACCGCGTCACCCGCTACAGCTTCATGGCGGCCATCGCCAAGATCAACGGACTGCCGTTTTTCCCAAAGGTCGCCGAGTTCTGCGACGGCACGCTCCACGCCACCTGCGACTCCACCGTGATGACCCGTGGCTTCTTCGCCCCGCTCTGCCTCTCCGGCACCGACAAGATCATCGTCGCCATCGCCAATCCCTGGAGCCCGCTGCCAGAAGAATATCTCGCCCCGCGTTTCCCGCATCTCGAAATCGTCAAGATCGTCACGCTTGCCACGGAAATCAGCCGCGCCATCGAGTCGATCGCCACCAACAACGGCCCTAGCAGATCGGACCTCGAAGCCATCGACGTCGAGGACATGGACGACGGCATCCATGACTTCGACGTCACCACCGACTACACCGAGCCGATGGCGCAGTTGATCGCCTCGATCATGTCGGACGCGGTGAGAACCCGCACCTCCGACGTCCACTTCAAGGTGGAAAAGGAATCGTTTTACTATTGTTTCCGCTGTGACGGCGACATCGGCGCGAAGGTGGAAATCCCGATGAAGCTCAAGGACCGGCTCGACGCCTTCCTGCTCAACTTGATGCGGCTGCCCACCGAGATCCGCAACACCGCTCCGGGCATCTCCGGACGTTTCACCATTTCCTATTTCCACCGGCCCATCGACATCCGTTACGAGCGCCACCGCACCTACCGCGGCTACCACGTGACCATGCGTCTGTTGGACAAGAGCAACATCAACGTCACCCTCGGCAAAGGCACGCTCGCCTTCGACGACGAGACGATGTTCGCCCTCAACAAGGTGATGAAAATCCCCGCCGGCATCATCGTCATGTCCGGCCCCACTGGCTCCGGCAAATCGACCACCCTCAACGCCATCCTGCGCGAACTCAACCGCCCGGACGTGAACATCCTGACGCTGGAAAACCCGGTGGAGGACGAGGTCCCCGGCATCACCCACTGTGACTTGAAGAGCCCCAAGGAATTCAAGCCCATGATCGCCTCCTTCATGCGCTCGGACCCGGACATCATCCTGATGGGAGAGGTCCGAGACATCGAGTCCGCCGAGCTCGCCATCGAGGCCGCGGTCACCGGCCACAAAGTCCTGACCACCATCCACACCGCGCGCGCCTCGCAGATCATCGAGCGTTTCGAACAGCTCGGCCTGGAACGCTGGAAAATCGCCCAAACCCTCAAGGCCGCCTGCGCGCAGCGCCTGGTCAAACTCCTTTGCCCGTATTGCAAGGAGCCTTCTAGCGGAATCGATGAACTCGACCGCAAAACCTTCAGCCTCGACGATTCCTGGGCGGACGTCCCGGTCTTCACCGCCAAGTCCGGCGGCTGCCAGGAATGCCGCAACACCGGCTACAGCGGACGAACCGCCATCCTCGAAATCATCCCGATCTCACCCAAAATTTCCGACCTGCTCGCAAAGGGCGAGATGACGCCCTACGAGTTGGAAATGAAAGTCGCCGAAGAAGGCGTCCTGCCCAACCTCCGCCGCAGCGGCCTGCGGCTGCTCCGCGATGGAAAAACCGACCTTGTCGCCGTCAGCAAGGTCATCGACATGACTTACACCGATGACTAGTCCCGCCACCACCACCGCACCGGGCAAGGCCGCCGCCGCGCCCGCCCCGAAAGGCCTTCTCGCCGCGCTCAACAAGCCGGGGAAGGTCAAGGAATTCAGCAAGAAGGACCTGGTGGACCTGTTCCGCGGCCTCGGCTCGATGCTGCGCGCCCAGATCAACACCGCCGACGCGCTCAAATACTACGGCCACGGCCTTCCTAACAAAGCCATCGCCGACGCGCTCGTCCGCATCCGCGAGGACATCAACATGGGGATGAACGCCCACGAGGCCTTCCGCCGCACCGGGCGTTTCAGCGAGACCATCGTCGGCCTCATCCAGGCGGGTTCGGATGCCGGCCAGCTTCACCACGCGTTCCAATCGCTCGCCGCCCGCTTGAAGAGCGAGTTGTTTTTCGCCAAACAGATCAAGAAAGCGACCATCACCCCCGGCATCATCATCTGCGTCCTGGTAGGCGCGTTCATCATCTCCCAGGTCAAGATCGTCCCCCAAGTCGAGGAGATGCTCAACGGTGTCGGAGCGAAACCCGACGGCATGACCGCCATCTCCTTCCAAGTCAGCCATTTCACGCAAAAAACATGGCCAATCTTCGTCGCCAGCGCCATTGGAATCGCCGTGACCATCGCCCGCTCGGCCCACGTGCGGAACCTGATCCTCGGCTTCGTGATGTCCAAATGGCGCTTGCTGCGCCTGCTCATCATGAGCCTGCGCCAGGTGACCTTCATCTCCACCATCCAGCTGCTGCATTCCAACGGCATCAACCTCGCCAAATCCATCCGCGTCTCGGCTAACAGCGTCCGCAACACTCCGTTCTACGAGGAGCTTCGCACCGCCGCCGACAAATACGAGCACTCCGGCGTCCCGCTCTCCACGGCCTTCGCCAAATACACCTCGGTCGATGCCCAAGTCACCCACATGCTTGCCATCGGTGAAAAATCCGCCTCGCTCGACGCCCAGCTCGGAATGCTATCCGAGATGTATGAGGAGGATTTGCAAAATCACATGGACGCCTTCGCCGCCGCGATCAGCTTCGTCGTCCTGCTGATCGCGGTCAGCCTCATCGCCGCGGTTTTCATCGGCACCTTCCTGCCGATTTTCCTGATGGGTCCGAAGATGATGCAGTCGGGAATTTGAAGCACTAAATCTTAAGCTCGAAACTCGAAAGAAGAGAAAATGGAAAACGAGGGGAAAATCTACGACCTCGAGGAGAGGAGCTTCCGCTTCGCTCTGGCGGTTCGTGATTGCCTTGCGGGAGGCCGTTGGACGCGGACTCAGTGGACGGATGTGAATCAACTTCTCCGGTCATCCGGCTCTATCGCCGCGAACTACATCGAGGCGAATAACTCAGTTTCAAAATCCGATTTCGCTTACCGGATAAGCATCTCCAAGAAGGAATCCGCCGAATCCTGTCTATGGATCAGGCTCCTGGGAGAAACCACCCAACCCGAATCTCTCAAGGCAGTCTTCCGAACGCTTTACCAAGAAGCCGGCGAAATCACCCGCATCCTCGCCACCATCCTCCGGAACTCCAAAAAGTGAATTCTCTTCCTTTCGGATTTCATCCTTCAAATTTAATGCTTTCTTAAAATGCAACTCACCCGATTCGACCGCTGGCTGCGCGAGAAGTATGTGTATGAGACGCATATCCACACCCTGCGACCGCCGGAATCGCTGCCGGACGGCATCCGCACCGTGGAGATCCCCGACGTCCCGGGAAAGCGCTACAAGCACCTGTTCGTGTCTAGCAGCAGCAAGCTCGCCGACGAGCTCATCGCGCAGCTCAGGTCGAACAGCCAGATGTATACGACCCAGATCGTGGACCGGGACGCCTGGTTTGTGCCCTTCATCGCGCCCAAGGATAAATCCGTCACTTGGTGGCTGTTCTCCGTGGCGATCATTTCCGTCTCCTCGTTCTTCGCGCTGATCTATCTCAAAGGTCTCGTGGAGGACCCCGAATTCCGCAAAAACTTCATGGAAGCCGTGAAACTCTTCAAGGGGTGAAACAGCCGGATTTCCAGCTTTTCAAGAACTTCCGAATCCGTTAAACAATTCCCGTCATGAAAACGCAGCGTCTGTCCCGCCAGTCCCAAAAAGCATTCACGCTTCTGGAGATGACCATCGTCATCATGGTGCTGCTCGCCCTCGTCAAAATCGGGCTGTTCTCCTCCAGCAAGATGGACCAGTGGAAACTCGGTCGCACGGCGTCCGAAACCCTCCGCCAGTTGTATTCCGCCCAGCGGATGTATCTCGCGGACAATCCCACCGTCTCAGTATCCGACCTCAACAGCGCCCTCATCCTTCCCTACATGCCTGGCAACATCACGGTGATGCCGACGGTCACCTCGCTGGTCGGAACCAACCTGACCATTCTCGTCGACCAATCTCCCCCCGTCATCAATGCCGGCTCTGGCGTTCGCTACGACCCCTCCGGCAGCTACACGGACTCCCTTTGGGATGTTGGAGAATGACAAACCTCTCATCAATTCTGCTACTTTTCATCCTGCTGCCGGTGCTCCACGCCACCGAGTTCAAGCACGTCGGCGACTTCCTGCTGCAAGCCCACTTCAAGCTCACCGGCCAGCAGGTGACGCCCATCCCGATGAAGCCCATCGCCTTCCGCGTCTTCACCGACGGAGTCCGCATCCGGGTCTCCGCGGAAGGCAACGAGGAATCCCACAGCACCTTTGAAATCTACCGCTCCGACGGCATCGGCCGCCAGCGCCAGGGAGCCGGCGCGCTCGAAGTCATCCCCGGCCTGCAAGCCATGAGCAACTCCGGCGGAACCCTCCGCCACTTGCGGCTTTCCCGCGAATCCATGACCATCACCACCTTTCCCGGCGTGTCGGACCAGACCATCGTCAGCCATGCCGTCGCGGCCGAGCCGAGGTCCGAAAACGCCCGCAACGAGGAGAAACCTTCGACGAAACCATGAAACCGCTTCCCGTCCAGAACCCCGTCCAGAACCCCAGCCTGATCCAAGCGATCGACAACGCCGCGTTGGCCGACTTGAAGTCAAATCGCCGCGCGGCCACCTGCCCGACGCAACGGATTTATCCCTGGCTGCTTTTCGCCAGCACGGCGGTCGCGGCCCTATTCTGCCTGATGTACATCACCAAGCCCGTCATCCTGGCTTCGCAAAGTCCCATCCCGACTTACACCCCGCCCCCGGCCACGACCGCTCCCAAAACCACCGCCGCCCCCGTCAACGTCGCGCTGATGCCCGCCAACGACCAGCTTCCCGGCGAAAAAACCACCAAGGACACCGCGCCCGACCGCACCTCGTCCCCGGCCGCCGCCTTCGAGCAAACCAACCTCCGCATCCAGCACATCCTCACCGCCGAGGCGCCCGGCGGCCATCTCGCCAAGATCGACATCGACGTGCCGGTCCTCTATCGCAGCCGCAACCTCCGCTGGACCGCCGCGGAGGTCGCCGACGCCCGCGCGCTGCTCGCCCGCCTCGCCGACTATCAGGAAAAATCCCGGACGCTGCGCGCGGAAGGCACCGAGCTGCTGAATTCATGGAATTCCCTGATTGGACGCTCGATTCCCGCAAGCGATCTCCGGGCCGACAGCCCGACGCTTCCCGCCAACCAACAGGACGCCGCGGACGCCCCCCGCCCGGCCGGTCTCAACACCACCGAGCTGATTCAAATCCAACCCGCCGGAAAATGAAAACGCGCCTTTCCATCACCACGATCACCGTCCTCGGCTGCCTTTTCACCAGCGCGCAAAACGTCACTGAAGAGCCGCAGGCGAATCCCGTTCTCGAAGCCATCCAGAAGTTCAGCGACCGCGAAAAACCCAACGAGGTTTCCGTCGTGCTCGACCCGGTTGGCAAGCCTCCTGCCCCGATGGAAGAAGAGTCCAAGCCCGTCCTTGTTAGCGGCAAACCTCCCGACGAAACCACCGTTGCCACTCCCCCGGAGCCAACGCCCGCGGATACCGTCGCCCCCGAAGCGGAGCCCCCGAAGCCCGAAAACGGACTCGCCGTGCGGGTTGAAAAACTCCACACCGGCAACGGAGCCATCGATCCGGCCCAGGTGAAACTGCTCGCTCCTTTCCCCGCCAAACCGCTGGCACAGCCACCGGCCGGCTGGCGTCTCGACGCCTCCGACAGCGCGCCACCGTTCACCCGCGAAGTGGAAATCGCTCCCGGCTCGAAAATCACCCTAACCATCCGCCCGCATCTTCTCATCCCCGATGCGAACGGCGCGGACGTCTTCACCATTTCCGAACCCGGCTACCAAAACACGCTCGGCTATCAGCAAACCGCCACGGTCGGCGCCATCCTCTCCAACTCTATCCGCCAGCTGGAAGAGGACTCCACGCAGCTCAGCGCCGCGATCGACAGTCTCCAGCAGCTCCTCGTTTCCCTGCCGAAACCCGAGCCACAACCCCAACCTCAGCCCAAACCCGCCACCAACCGCAAGCGATGAAACCTTCGACCGTTCCCATGATCTGCGGCCTAGCCCTCGCCGCCATGTCCGCCGCGGGCTTCAGCCACTGGTGGTCCTTGGAGCAATTCGCAACCGCGATCCAAACGGGGCTTCCCGCTGCGTCGCCCGCGAAACCCGCCGGCCTAACACCGGCCGCTCCCGCCGCGCCCAAGCTCCTCGCCCAAGCCCCTCAGCATCCGGCGCCCGCCACCGACGCCTCCCAGAAAAAATTCTTCGAGGCGCTCGTATCCAAAATGGAGAAACTCCAGAACCAGAATCAGGATCTGCTCGACCAAATGGCGGAGACCAACCGCGACGTGATGAAACTCGAATTCCGCGTGGACACCCACTCCGAATCATTCCGGCCGATGCCCGTCAGCGAGGAGCGGCTGGATACGAGCTTCGACAGCGGCCCGGGAGTCCTCCCGCCACGCGCGGAGCCGGTCTTCCTGCCGTCCGATGAATAATTTCCCGCGGATGATCGTTTCACGCCGCATGTTTGCTTGCCGCCTGATCGTCCTTTCGTTGCTCGTGGCATCCCCCGCCAAAGCCGCACCCGCTTGGCAAGCCGAACTAACATCGCCCGCGCCCGGCTCGTTTCCCAGGCTCGCGCCCACCGTGCTCGACCTCCAAGTAAGCTGGAACGGAATGCTCAACGCCGGCTCGATCCGGATGGAATTCGCCCCGCCAGCCGCCAAAAAACCCGGCCACTACGTCATCCGTTCCGCCTCATCCAGCCACGGAGCCGCCGCCTTGCTTTTCCCCTATCACAGCAACTTCTGGTCCGAGCTCGACCCCGCCACTCTGCGACCGCGCTATTTCCAATCGGTGGAAACCGACAAGAAGGAAACCGCCACCACCACCGTCCGCCACTTCCCGGCCAAGGTGGAAAGCCAGGAAATTTCCAAAATTTCCAAAACCGGAATCACCAAGGAAACCAACCGCATTTTCCGCTTCACCCCGGTCTTCGACATTTTCTCCGCCATGCTGCACGTCCGCAGCCAGAAGCTCGATGCCGGGGATCACATGACCTTGGTCATCCATCCGTTCGACAATCCCTATCTGCTCCGCGTGAAAGTCCACGGCCGCGAGATTCACAACGGCCGCAACACCATCCGCCTCACCCTGGGCATGCATAAAATCGACCGCAAAACCCTCGCACTCCTCCCTTACAAAAAGCTCAAAAAAGACGCAACCCTCTGGCTCAGCGACGACCCCGACCGCATCCCCGTCGAGCTCCGCGCCACCGCCTTCATCGGCGACGTCCGCGCCACGCTCGCCGCCCACACCAGCCCTTGACCCAAGACCCAAGTGGCTGGAGCGTCCCCGCAGTGGCTGGAGCGTCCCCGCTCCAGACCATGTCGGGAGCATCTTGCTCCCTCTTCATCTTCCAAATCTTCCCATGAAATCCCTCCTCCTCGCCCTCATCACCCTCCTCCCCGCCGCCGCCTTCGAGCTCCCCGCGAACTCCGCCCAATGCCTCGTCGGCACCGCCGATGGCTGGGAAAGCTCCCACGTTACCCTCCGTCTCTATCAAAAAACCGGCGGCACCTGGAAACCTGTTAGCGAGCCATGGAAAGGTCGCCTTGGAAAAAGCGGCCTCGTCTGGGGCAAAGGCCTTCACCCCGTCCCCGCCGGAGTCACCCGCAAACAAGAAGGCGACAACCGCTCGCCCGCCGGAGTCTTCTCCATCGGCGGCGCCTGGGGCTACTCGCCCGCCATCGCCAAGCACCCCGCCCTGCCCTACCGCCAAGTGACCTCCCGCGATCTCTGGGTGGAAGACTCCGCATCGCCCCAATATAACAGAAACGTCGTCCTCGACCACGAGCCCTCCACCGCTTGGGAGAAAAAGCAGCAGATGAAGCAAACCGATCCGGTCCATTCGCTGAAACTCTTCGTCGCCCACAACGCCCCGCCGGATGTCACGCCCAACGCCGGCTCATCCATCTTCTTCCACATCTGGCGGCGCGACGGAGCCGCCCCCACCGCCGGCTGCACCACCATGGAAAAGTCCAAACTCCAGTGGCTGATTTCCCAAATCGACCCGGCCAAGCGCCCGCTCTACGTCCTCCTGCCACAAGCCGAATACCGGAAATTCCGCGCCGCCTGGAAGCTGCCGTGAGAAATCTCCCCTTGAATCACGCCGCATCCCGCCAAACACTGCCGCGTCCATGGCCACCGCAACTTCTCCCACTTCCGCCCTTCCCGACGCCACCGGCCACTTCGGCCAATTCGGCGGGATGTTCGTCCCGGAAACCCTGATGGCTCCGCTCCAAGAGCTCGCCACCGCCTACGCCGCCGCCAAGGCCGACCCGGCATTCCAAGCCGAGCTCGATGATCTCCTCCACAACTACTGCGGCCGCCCGACTCCGCTCTATTTCGCCGAACGCTGGACCGAAATCCTCGGCGGCGCGAAAATCTACCTCAAACGCGAGGACCTCCTCCACACCGGAGCCCACAAGATCAACAACGCCATCGGCCAAATCCTGCTCGCCAAACGCCTCGGCAAAAAGCGCATCATCGCGGAAACCGGAGCCGGCCAGCACGGCGTCGCCACCGCCACCGTCTGCGCCCGCTTCGGCATGGAATGCGTCGTTTATATGGGCAAGGTGGACATGGAGCGCCAGGCCCTCAACGTTGCCCGCATGCGCCTGATGGGCGCCGAAGTTAGAGCCGTCACCGCCGGCCAAGCCACGCTCAAGGAAGCGGTCAACGAAGCGATGCGCGACTGGGTCGCCACCGTCGATCACACCCACTACATCCTCGGCTCCGCGCTCGGTTCGCATCCGTTTCCCATGATTGTCCGCGATTTCCACCGCGTCATCGGCGTGGAAGCGCGCCAGCAGATTTTAGAAAAAGAAGGTCGTCTGCCCGACCTGCTCGTCGCCTGCGTCGGCGGCGGCTCGAACGCCATCGGCCTGTTCCACCCGTTTCTCGAAGATGAAAACGTCCGCATGGTCGGCGTCGAAGCCGGCGGCGACGGCATCATCCCGGAGCGCCACGCCGCCCGTTTCCAAGGCGGAAAACTCGGCGTCCTCCAAGGCACCAAAACCTGGTTGCTCGCCAACAACGACGGCCAAATCGAGCTCACCCACTCCGTCTCCGCCGGTCTCGACTACGCCGCCGTCGGCCCCGAGCACGCCTATCTGCAAGACATCGGCCGCGTCGAATACACCTACGCCACCGACAACGAAGCGCTCGCCGCCTTCAAGGAACTCGCGCATTGCGAAGGCATCATCCCCGCGCTCGAAAGTGCCCACGCCATGGCCTACGTCTCGAAAATCGCCGGCAGCCTGCCGAAAGAATGCATCCTCATCGCCAACCTCTCCGGCCGCGGCGACAAGGACGTGGAGCAGGCGTCGAAGTATCTGTTGGACTGATCAAAAGCTCGCGGACATCGCATCTGGGTCTCCATGGTGCTCGATCTCCTCGCGGACAGCCTCACGCCGCAGGAAATCATCGCTTCCCATTACCCGCAGATCACCTTGGAAGACATTCACGCCTGCATCGCCTACGGTTCCGCCATGTCCCATGAGCGCTTTGTGGCCGTCGCCCTAGAGCCCGTCGCATGAAACTCAAACTCGATGAAAATCTCGGTATGCGGGGCATGGATGTGCTCGCCGCAGCCGGGCATGACGTCTGCACCGTGCCTCAGAGCAGGATCTTTGCTCGGCCAATGCTGCAATGGGTCGGCAAAAAACCGCTTTCCCGCGTCACCGCCTTTCCCGCGCAGCTCGTGGAAACCTTCGATCCCTGAGGTGCGAACTGGCTTCTGCAAGCGCCCTGCAAGCCAGCGGCAATCTCTATTACGGCGATAACAAGGAAGTCCTCGCCCACCTCCTCGCCAACGGGCCGTGTGGGGACATCTACAAGCGCTGAACGACTAAAGGCCTAGCCCTCAGTCATCATCGCAATGTTTGTTAGTCGGGACCCCAGCGACTGACCCCAGCGAAAAATGTGAGACTGCGGGGACTGACCCCAGAAACGTTCGATGTTGAGCGTTCGACGTTCGATGTTCGAAGAGCCTGCGGCGTCTGAAAGTCTTAAGGTCTTAAAGTCGAAGGTCGCAGAGAAAGATCTGCCGCACCGCCTTCTCCTCTTCTCTACGACTTTCAGACCTTCAGACGCCGCAGGCTCTTCCTCTTCGTTCGACGTTCGAAGAGCCTGCGGCGTCTGAAAGTCTTAAGGTCTTAAAGTCGAAGGTCGCAGAGAAAGAGCTACCGCACCGGCTTCTCCTCTTCTCCACGACTTTCAGACCTTCGACTTTCAGACCTTCGACTTTCAGACCTTCGACTTTCAGACCTTCAGACGCCGCAACGGCTCTTCCTCTTCGTTCCACGTTCGATGTTCGAAGAGCCTGCGGCGTCTGAAAGTCTCAAGGTCTTAAAGTCGAAGGTCGAGAGACGGGGCGGCCGCAACGACTCTTCCTCTGCTCCACGACTTTCAGACCTTCGACTTTCAGACTTTCAGACGCCGCAGGCTCTTCCTCTTCGTTCGCTCGCGGCGACCGGTGATCGGTGATCGGTGATCGCCGTCACGCCGCAGGCTCTTCCATCGTCAAAGGTCACCCTCCTCCCGGATATGGGCAGCGAGACGCCGCTGGAGTCTCTGAAGACGTCCGGTGGAGATGGTGCCAAGCTTGCCAAGAAACGCAGTCCGGGGAATGGTCGCAATCAGTCCAAGCCTGATCAGGGAAGAAACCTTCAAGCCGCTCGTCACGAAATCATCATCACTCGAGCTGATGATTTCATCAAAGCCCGGAAATTCATGCCGGAGTTGAGAACTGACGGCGCAAACCAACAAATCGCCATAAGGTGGCATTTCCTGCAAAACGACGACCGGGCGAGGTTTGATGCGTCCGTCCGCTTGCTGGACCTGCGCCAGTGCCATGGCACCGCTTCTCATCGCAGCAGATCGGCTTCCGAATATTCCACCTCGTCATCCGCACAGGCAATGCCAAGGGCGCGGGATGCCATCTCCAAGAACTCATCCCGCTCCCGATCCGAATCCTCCAATACGGTGACGATCAGGCGGGTGTTGGGACGCAATTGAACCACCTCGTCGAGAAGAACGTGCGATCCATCATAGTGAGCGGCAACGGTCAGTAATGGCATGTCGAAAGTGTAGTCTGCCCGCCGGGAAGGTCAAGAAGGCGCTCAAGGTCGAAGAATTCATTTACAGGTGTCGCTTGAAATCCATGGCGGCATGGAGCACGCGAACGATCTCAAGGGATTCACCGCCGCACCGGAAGAGAATGACATGACTGCCTTCCGCCGCGATCCTGCACCCCGCAAACAAATCCGGGCGCTGCCGACAACGAGCGGGATCGGCACGGATGGTTTCGAATCTTTCCCAGATCCGGCCAAGATAGAGTTCCTCCTCCTGTTGGCGACCCCAGGTTTCGAACGTGTATTTTCGGATGGAACGAAGATCCTCCAGAGCCGCCTGGGTGAGGGTCATTTTCATGCCTCTTCCCGCACCAGAGCCATGAACTGATCCTTGGATTCCACGGTCACGATCTGGCCGGATTCCAGTTGCGCAAAGCCGATCGCAGCCTCCCGTGCCAGCCACTCGGTCTCCCGCTCCCATGCCAAGGAACGTCTCAAGGCCTCGCGCACCACTTCGCTGGCACTGTCGTAGAGACCTGATTTCAACTTGGCGTTGACGGCGTTTTCCAATTCCGCAGTGAGGGAAATGTTCATGATGGATGGTTATACCCCTTCACAATTCCTGTCAATGGCCGATGCCGTAACGAGCGAAGCGCGGCCTGTCCAAACTCACGCCTCAATCGGAGCCTGCAGCGTCTGAAAGTCTCAAGGTCTTAAAGTCGAAGGTCGTAGAGAAAGAACTGCCGCAACGGCTTTTCCTCTTCGAAGAGTCTGCTGCTCACCGTGCCGCCAGCGTGCGCCGGAACGCCTCCGATAGCGTCACCCGATCCCGCTCCGCCAGCTTCTTGAGTTCTTCCTTCGTCTCGGCTGGCACCAGCAGGTTCAGGCGTACATGGCCACTGCTCTTGCGCCCCGCGCCGGGCCGCTTTCCTCCGCGCAGCGGTTTCATAAGCACTTTGCCGCTCATTTCCGAGCGCTCGTAAGCGGTTCCGACTGCGTTGGGCTCCGGAATTCCACGCGCCCGCTGTGCCGCCTCATTCAGCGGCTTCGCGCCTGCATCGAATTTCCAGCCCCGTTCACGCGTCTCTTCCCTGTATTCAATGGTTTTCTTTTTCATAAAACTCCTTCTGTTTTCTCCAATAACCCGCACCGATCACCCGGATGTTTCCCTCCCGCAAGGTGAACCTCACCGTCAGGATTCCCCGCCCGTCATGGCCGATGCAGTAATAACGCGGCTCGGATGCCGAATGTGCCGCATCCGCCACCACCAGACGCCGTGGATCGTCAAAGGCTTCAGGAACCGTCGAGAAATCCACACCGTGCTTCTCCAGGTTTGCCGTCTCTTTCGCCGCATCCCATTCGAACGCCATGCACCACCATCGACTCCTTCATTTGATTGTCAACGTAATAAATCAAACAATCGCCCCAGCCCAGCCAAATGCCCCGCGCGAAGCTCCACTGATCACTGATCACTCGCCACTTCTCCCACCTACCCGATTGACGATTGACGATTGATGAATGACCATTGTTGATTTTTGATCTGATTTTGCAAAGCCGTTCCGTCACTTCAAAAATCCAAAATCCGCCACTGTGGCTGGAACAACCTGTTCCAGCCCGTCTTGGGGTGCAGACCTTCGACTTTCAGACCTTCAGACGCCGCAGGCTCTTCCTCTTCGTTCGACGTTCGATGTTCGAAGAGCCTGCGGCGTCTGAAAGTCTTAAGGTCTTAAAGTCGAAGGTCGCAGAGAAAGAGCTGCCGCACCGGCTTCTCCTCTTCTCCACGACTTTCAGACCTTCAGACGCCGCAGGCTCTTCCTCTTCGTTCGACGTTCGACGTTCGATGAGCCTGCGGCGTCTGAAAGTCTCAAGGTCTTAAAGTCGAAGGTCGCAGAGAAAGAGCTGCCGCACCGCCTTCTCCTCTTCTCTACGACTTTCAGACCTTCGACTTTCAGACCTTCAGACGCCGCAGGCTCTTCCTCTTCGTTCCACGTTCGATGTTCGAAGAGCCTGCGGCGTCTGAAAGTCTCAAGGTCTTAAAGTCGAAGGTCGCAGAGAAAGAGCTGCCGCACCGCCTTCTCCTCTTCTCCACGACTTTCAGACCTTCGACTTTCAGACCTTCAGACGCCGCAGGCTCTTCCTCTTCGTTCGATGTTCGATGTTCGATGTTCGAAGAGCCTGCGGCGTCTGAAAGTCTTAAGGTCTTAATGTCGAAGGTCGCAGA
>CAMDLP010000073.1 GCA_945901795.1 Akkermansia muciniphila
GCGAGGGTGGCTGCGGCGTCTCGCCGCAGGCCGTGTTCGCTGCGTCCCGCAGCGAGTTCCTCATAAACGCACCCGACCCACCGCCAATCCCCCATCCCCGCCTTCACCGGATTCCTCATCACATACCCCACCTGATTTCTCAAATCCTCACCATCCCTCACCAGATGATCGTAACTTTCCTTCTGCCAGACAGCCCCGCTGGTCCCCAAGCGCCTGTTGATTTCATGCGCAGTAAAGCTTTTCCATGAATGGAGGATTTTCTCCAACAACTCCCCTTCCGCCGGTCTGAGAACGGCGTGCACATGGTTGGGCATCACGCACCAGGCGAGCAGCTCGTAGCGTTTTCCATCGAAATGAGCCATCGCGTCCGCCACCAACGCGGCGAGTGATGCGTCTTTGAAAATGCAAGCTCCGTGGCCGCGATCCAACTCAGGGTCGATCCAGTCGGCTTGCAGGTCTGTGAGTTGTTTGCGCAGGTCGGTGATTTTTTCCAGAGAACTGCGGGAGTCGCCGGAATGGGTGAGGGAGTCGAGCTCTTGGTGAAGTTGGTCGCGGTGGTTTTGATAGTTTGTGATGAATTCGGCAGGCAGGGAGTCGGCGAGGCGAAAGGTGACGGCGTAGGTTGCGCCGTCTTGTTTCCAGTGGGGGAGGAAAGTCGCGGAGGTTTTTTCGACATTTTCCCAGTCGATGCGGGTGGTTTTGGCGTCTTCGGAGAGGGACTTGCGGCGAGACGCCTCAAACACGGCCTGCGGCGAGACGCCGCAGCCACTATCAACTTTGCTGCGCTCGTTGAAGGGCGCCGCCAGCGCCTGCGCGACCGGGATCTCGTAAATCGCGTCCTCGGTCAGCGAGACGCGGATGGTGTCGCCGATGCCGTCGGCCAACAACGAGCCGATGCCGATGGCGCTCTTGATGCGGCCGTCCTCGCCGTCGCCGGCCTCGGTCACGCCGAGGTGGATCGGATAGTTCCAGTCCGCGCCCTCCGCGGCGAGCCGGGCGACGAGCAGGCGGTAGGCCTCGATCATCACCTTGGGATTCGACGCCTTCATCGAGAACACGAAATTGTGATAGTCATTTTCCCGCGCCAAACGGGCGAATTCCAGCGCGCTCTCGCACATCCCGAGCGGCGTGTCGCCGTAGCGGTTCATGATGCGGTCGGATAGCGAGCCGTGGTTCGTACCGATGCGCATCGCCCGGCCGAGGTCCTTACAAAGCGCCACCAGCGGCGTGAATTGCTCGCGGATGCGTTCGAGTTCCTCGGCGTATTGGTCATCGCTGTATTCGCGGATCTCGAACTTTTTCTTATCCACGAAGTTGCCCGGATTGACCCGAACTTTTTCCACCCACTTCGCGGCTTCGAGCGCGGCGTCGGGTTTGAAATGGATGTCCGCCACCAGCGGCACCTGGCAGCCCGCCGCGCGCACTTCGCGGGCGATGTTTTCCAGGTTCGCGGCGTAAATTTTCGTCTGCGCGGTGATCCGCACGATTTCGCAACCGGCCTCCGCCAGACCCAGCACCTCCGCGACGCAGGCCGAGGTATCGCGTGTGTCGGAAGTGATCATCGACTGCACGCGGATCGGGTTGTCGCCGCCGACCCCGACATTTCCCACCATCACCTCGCGGGTGATCCGGCGGGAGTATTGGAGCAAGTCCGGGCAGTAGCGCAGGGGTGCGGGCGAATTCATTTCTGCTCGGGATATAAACGAGAAATCCCCCCCCGGCAACGGTTGCGTTCGCCCGCAAAAATCCCTCGCCCGCCCGCCGATCGCGTGCAAAAGTCACCGTCATGGCCGATTCCGACCCCGAGGTTCTCAGGTATTCCGTAGAAAAATCCACCCTCGGCCTGGTGCTCGCCGCATCTTCGGAAAAGGGCGTCCGCGCCATTCTGCTGGGCGATGACCGGGAGCTGCTAGTCACCGAACTGCAGCGGAGATTTCCCAAAGCCCGGCTGACTCGCGGCGATGACCACCTCGCGGAAATCATCGCCTGCGTGGAAAATCCGAAGCTCAAGCCCGCCCTCCCGCTCGACGTCCGCGGCACCGCTTTCCAACAACGCGTCTGGCAGGCGCTGCGCGAAATCCCCGCCGGCTCGACCTTGAGCTACGCGCAAGTTGCCGAGAAAATCGGCAGTCCCAAGTCCGTGCGTGCCGTCGCCGGGGCCTGCGCCGCGAACGCCATCGCCGTCGCGATCCCGTGCCACCGCGTGGTCCGCAGCGACGGAAATCTCTCCGGCTACCGCTGGGGGGTGGAGCGCAAACGCGCGCTCTTGGATCGGGAGGGCGGAAAATCGTTGTGAATCCATGAGTGGCATTTTAATGTCACTGCATGAGAACGGAATTGGTGACCACGCTGAAGAGGAGAGCCACCGAGTTGATCGCGAGGATTGCTGATGAAAAGGAGCCGGTTTTGATCACTCAACACGGCTTGGCCGCCGCCTATCTGGTGGACGTATCGACCTATGAGGCGATGCAGTCGCGAATCGGGCTGCTTGAGGGAATCGCAAAGGGCGAGAAGGCGATTCAGGAAGGACGGACGTTGACCCATGATGAGGCGAAAACCCGAATGTCGCGATGGCTCGATTGATCTGGTCGGAACCCGCCCTTCAGGATCTTGAACAGATCGCGGATTATATCGCCCTCGACGATCCATCCGCCGCGCGCCGTTTGATCCGCAAGGTTTTTGCCAAGGCCGAACTGCTGCAGGGATTTCCGGAGATGTGTCCAGTCCCTCACGACCTGCCGGACTCCCGCTACAGGCATCTCGTTGTCGGCCCGTTGCGAATTTTTTATCGTCTGGAAGGTGATCTCGTTTTGATCGTTTATGTGATGAGAAGCGAGCGGCTTTTGAAATCCTCGGACCTTGAAAACCTTCATCCGTAAGTCGATGGTGCATTGATAACCACCGAGCCTCGAAATGATCATGGACCTCTTCGGCCACGACCCCGCCGCCAACCTGCTGCCCCGCGACGGCACGGTGAACTACCACGGCCCGATCCTCAGCCCGGCGGACACCCGCCGCTACTACGAGACGCTGCTGCGGGAAATCCCGTGGAAAAACGACGAGGCCGTCATTTTCGGCAAGCACATCGTCACCGCCCGCAAAGTCGCTTGGTATGGCGATTCGAATTTCTCCTACAGCTACTCCGGCACCACCAAGCGCGCTCTCGCCTGGACTCCGGAACTCGCCGCGCTCAAATCGCTCGTCGAGAAACTCACCGGCACCACCTTCAACTCCTGCCTGCTCAATCTCTATCACGACGGTAACGAGGGCATGGCCTGGCACAGCGACGACGAGAAATCGCTCGGCAAGGACAGCACCATCGCTTCCGTCAGCCTCGGCGCGGAAAGGGAATTCCGCCTTAAACACAAGTGCGCGGAGGACAAAATTTCCGTGCTGCTGGAGAGCGGCAGCCTGCTCGTCATGCAGGGCAGCACCCAGACTCACTGGCTCCACTGCATCCCGAAATCCAAGAAAATCAAAACCCCGCGGATCAATCTGACCTTCCGGTCGATGCTCCGGCAATGAGCCCAAGGTTCCCAAGCTTCCGCGAAACTGACCACCCGCAAGGCTTTACACCGCCCCCGGCCCTCCTGCATCTTCGCCGCTCTTTCCACCGTAGCTGGCGCGTCTCGCGCCAGTCCGTTGCAGGGGCGTCTCGCCCCGACTCTTTCTATAACCATCCCATGACTTCCGCCGAGATCCGCCAGAGCTTCCTCGATTTCTTCTCAGAAAAACAGCACACCATCGTGCCCTCCGCCTCGCTGCTCCCGCAGTCGCCCGGCCTGCTGTTCACGAATGCCGGGATGAACCCTTTCGTCCCCTATTTCCTCGGCGTCGAAAAAGCCCCCTACAATCCACCGCGCGCCGCCGATACCCAGAAGTGCATCCGCGCCGGCGGCAAACACAACGACCTCGAAGATGTCGGCTACGACACCTATCACCACACGTTCTTCGAAATGCTCGGGAACTGGTCATTCGGCAACTATTTCAAAAAGGAAGCCATCGCCTGGGCGTGGGAGCTCGTCGTCGAGCGTTGGGGCCTCCCCGCCCACCGCCTCTACGCGTCCGTTTATGCGCCGAAAGAAGGCGATCCCGGCAATTTCGACCAGGAAGCCTACGACATCTGGGCCGCCCTCTTCGTTTCCAAAGGCTGCGACCCCGCCGTCCAGATCGTCCATGGCAACGTGAAGGACAACTTCTGGATGATGGGCGAAACCGGCCCCTGCGGCCCCTGCTCCGAACTCCACGTCGACCTAACCCCCGAAGGCGACCCCGTCACCGGCCGCAACCTCGTCAACAACGACTCCGACCTCTGCATCGAGATCTGGAACCTCGTCTTCATCCAATACAACGCCGAGGCCGACGGCACGTTCCGCGAGCTCCCCGCCAAACACGTCGATACCGGCATGGGCTTCGAGCGCGCCTGCTCGATCATCCAGAACACCAAAGGCTTCACCGACTTCTCGAAAAAGCCGTCCAACTACGCCACCGACGTCTTCCAACCGATCTTCCGCAAGCTCGAAGCGCTCAGCGGAAAAACCTACGTCAACATCTACCCAGAGCTCGGCGCCGACCGTTCTCTCTTCGATGAGGAAATGAAAACCGCCATCGCCTTCCGCGTCATCGCCGACCACTTGCGGACTCTATCATTTTCCATCGCCGACGGCATCATGCCCGGCAACAACGGCAGAAACTACGTCCTCCGCCGCATCCTGCGTCGCGCCGTGAGATACGGCCGCCAGCTTGGATTCTCCGGCGACAAGCCGTTCTTCGGCGCGCTGGTGGAAACACTTGTTAGCGAAATGGGCGGAGTTTTCCCTGAGCTAAACAACCGACAGGACGTCGTCCGCCAGACGCTCGAACAGGAAGAAGCGAGCTTCAACCAGACGCTGGATCGAGGGTTGAAACGCTTCGAAGAAGCAATCCAAGGGGAGCACACGCGCCCTCGCGTGTTGTCTGAGGCGCCCTCGCCTCAGATCGGCCCGAACTCACCCCAAACCTCCGAACCCACCTACACCCGCCGCAACCTCCCCCACTTCGAGCGCCCGTGGGGGAAATACATGGTTACCTTCACCACCCGAGACCGCGACATCCTCAGCGACGCCGAGCGCAGCATCGTGCTAGATTCCATCCTCCATTCGCGCAAGCTAGGTCAAATCCATCTCTATGCCGCGTGCGTCATGCCGGACCACGTCCACCTCCTCATCGAGCCACAGGTGCAATCCTACGATCAGGATTCCAACCCGACGTTCTATACACTCACTGAAATCCTCCAACCGATCAAATCAGTGACATCCCATAAGATTCTCAAAGAGCGGAGAAGCGTTCTTCAAAACGACCATATCAAGAATCTATGGGAACAGGAATCGTTTGATCGATTGATCCGCAGCGAGTCGGATCTCATTGAGAAATATGATTATGTAATCGGAAATCCGGTGGCGGATAAACTGGTGGCGCAAGCGAAGGACTACGCTTGGTCCTGGTGTCGGGAGTTTTGTGAACCTTCGAGCCATGTCGGAGACGAGGGCGTCTCCGACCACACGCGGGGGCGCGTGTGCTCCCCGTTTCCGGGAGACATCGCATTTGAACTGTACGACACCTTTGGATTTCCCATCGATCTCACAGAACTCCTCTGTGCCGAACGCGGACTTGCGGTTGATACCGAAGAGTTCGAGGCACTCATGGCTGAGCAACAGGAACGCTCCCGCGCCGCCCGTAAATCCAACATCGTCCGCGCCCTCGACATCTCCACCGAAGCCGTCACCGAGTTCACCGGCTTCGAATCCAATTCCATCGAAGCCACCATACTCGAAATCCACCCGCAGGAAGACGCGCTCTTCGTCATCACCGACAAGACCGTCTTCTACGCCGAGATGGGCGGTCAGGCCGGCGACACCGGATTCCTCATCACCGACGACGACGAATTCGAAATCACCGGCACCCAGCAGATCGGCAAGGCCCGCGCCCACATCATCGCCGCAAACACTCCGGTGAAAGTCGGCGACGCCGTCACGCTCAAGCTCGACACCACCCGCCGCCGCCCGATCGAAGCCCACCACACCGCCACCCACCTGCTCCACTGGGCGCTCCACGAAGTCGTCTCCGCCGACGCCGCGCAGCAAGGTTCCTCCGTCGATGAAAACCGCCTGCGCTTCGACTTCAACAGCGCCGCCGTCACGCCCGAGCAAATCGCAGCGATGGAGGAAAAGGTCAACGCCGCCATCAAGGCGAACGACTCCGTTTCCTGGACCGAAGTCAAACACGCCGACATCAAGGGCCGCGCCGACATCATGCAGTTCTTCGGCGACAAATACGGCGACCTCGTCCGTGTCGTCCAGATCGGCGGCCAGTCTAACCAACTCAACGGCCACTCGCAGGAACTCTGCGGCGGCACCCACGTCCGCCACACCGGCGAGATCGGCATTTTCAAAATCAAATCCGAGGGAGCCATCGCCTCCGGCGTCCGCCGCATCGAAGCCGCCTGTGGCGAAGCCGCCTGGCAGCACCTCCGCGAGAACATCGAGAAATGGGACCACGATCTCAAGGCCGCCGCCGCCAAGCTCAAGGCCGCGAATGACAAACTAAGCGCCCTCGGTGAGGAGCCCGTCATCGTCAACGAGTTCCCCCACATCATGAGCGCCATGCTCGTCGAGCGCGCCGACATTTCCCAGATCAACGCCACCATCGCCCACGGCCAGCGCACGCTTGAGGAAACTCAAGCCGCCGCCATCGAGGCCGAGAAGCGTATCAAGAAAATCCAGTCCTCCCAAGCCGCCTCTCTAGCAGACGCATCCCTCGCCGAACTCATCGCGTTAGGAAAACCCATCATCGTCTCCTTCGAGTCCGACGCCTCGCTGCTCCAGGAGCTCCAGAACGGCCTCAAGAAAAAGCAATTCGCTGGCCCCGCCCTGCTCATCGTCGATGACGGCGAAAAACTCCACCTCGCCACCCACTGCGGCCCCGATGCCCTCGCCGCAGGCCTCAAAGCCGGCGACCTCCTGCGCGACCTCGCCGCCATCGCCGGCGGCAAAGGCGGCGGCAAACCGGACCAAGCGAGAGGTGCCGCGCCGGATCGTAGCAAGCTCGAAGAAATCAAAACCGCCGCTGCCGCGAAGTTCTAAGGGCGGGCGGACTCCAGACAAAATCCCGGACGAATCATGGATCACCCTCCGTCGCGGTCCTTCCCGAAAGGACAACGCAAGTCGTCGCGTAAATAACACCCTGCGGCCAACAATGTCTCTCGCGTGACAGGTTCGCAGTCTTTAAAATCCACTCACCCATCAAAAAAATGTCATCACTCAACCGCCGCCACTTTATGCAAAAAACCGGGCTCGGCACCGGCGCGCTGCTCTTCGGAATGCCCGCCATCGTCCGTGGTCAGAATCTCAACAGCCGCATCAACGTCGCCTGCATCGGCGTCGGCGGCAAGGGGGACAGCGATGTGGACGACGCGGCGAAATGTGGCGGCACGATCGTCGCCCTCTGCGATGTCGATGGCCGCACGCTCGCCAAAAAGGGCGAAAAATATCCCGACGCGAAAAAGTTTGTCGATTTCCGCAAGATGCTTGAGGAGATGGACAAGTCGATCGACGCGGTGACGATTTCCACGCCGGACCACCTGCACGGCATCGCGGCGATGACGGCGATGAAAATGGGTAAGCACATCTATTGTCAGAAACCGCTCACGCAGACCGTCTTTGAAGCGCGCGAGCTCGTCCGCATCGCCAAGGAAAATAAACTCGCCACCCAGATGGGTAACCAGGGCAGTGCCGGCAGCGGCCTGAGGCGCGCCGTGGAAGTCATCCAATCCGGCGTGATCGGCAATCCGCTGGAACTCCACGTTTGGTCGAACCGCCCGATCTGGCCGCAAGGGCTGGAGCGCCCGCCCGGCGAAAATCCGGTGCCGAAGGAGCTCGATTGGAATCTCTGGCTCGGCCCGGCGCAGCTCCGTCCCTACCTCGAAAAAGTCTATCATCCCTTCAACTGGCGCGGCTGGATGGACTTCGGCACCGGTGCGCTGGGCGACATGGCCTGCCACACCGTCAACATGCCGTTCCGCGCGTTGAAACTCGGCTATCCTTCCGTCGTCGAGTGCGAGATGGCGTCGCGTTTCTATCCGGAAACCTATCCGCTGTCGTCTCGCATCCGCTTTGAATTCCCCGAGCGTGACGGATTGCCGCCGCTCAAATTCTGGTGGTATGACGGCGCACCCAGCTCCGAGTTCAAGCCGCTGCGCCCCTATCCGAACATCGTCAAGAACATCGTCAACATGCGCGGCAAACTGCCGGAAAGCGGCTGCCTGATCATCGGTGAGAAGGGCAGCCTGTTCGCGCCGGACGATTACGGCTCGATGTTTTTCCTCCAGCTCGAAGGCGAGGAAACCTTCACCAACGGCAGCAAACACGAAGCCGCGATGGCTGTCCCGGAAACCATCCCGCGCTCGCCGGGACACAACCAGGAATGGTTCGACATGATGAAGGGCGGCGCCCCCGCGTATTCGAATTTCGAAATCGCCGGCTATCTGACCGAAATTATTCTGCTAGGCTGCATCGCCCTCAAGGTTGGCGAGGGCGTGAGGATGGAGTGGGACGGACCGAACATGCGCTCGCCCAACTGCCCGCAGGCCGCGCAGTTTGTGAAGCGCACTGACCGGGTCGGCTGGTAACGGCAGGGGCCTGCCACCATTTCGACTCGTTGGGTGTGGGCCTCAGACTCGGCGACCTGGCGGATTTTCCGATTCACTTTTTGTTGAGGGATTTCCTGGATCATATCCGGGTGACGGTCGTCCGGCACGACCGCCGCCGTCCATCGTTCGGAATACGGAGGCAAGGGTGATTTGCTGGAGTCGCTTCGACGGGATCCTGAATAGCAGATATTGAGCGGGGAACCGCTGTCGTTCCCGTCTCATCGGCATCGACGCTCACAGACGGCGGCTACCAGAGCGGTTCAGCAACGTGCCTCGGCCTGTTCCTGCGGGGCGAGGGACTCCGCCAAGCAGGGCAAGCGTTTCGGGATTGCCGGTGCGTGATATTTCCGGTTGCCTCGCCCCATGAGGAAAAACCCGTGTTGGCTGATTGCACTCGCTGCCGCCGTGGTTGCCGCGCTCCACGCCGCCCCGCCACCGACTCCCGGAGAAGGCCGCGGAAGCGCCAGTTGTGGTGCGGAAATGAAAGACACGACGTTCTATCCGAACGAAGCCCAGACGGCCCGACTCGCGACCTCTTACAACCACACGGCTAACGGCGGGTTGGCTCCCGTGAAAAATCGGATCTTTGTGATGATGATCCAGCGCGCGAACATCGGCAACGGCGATGCCTCCGAGATCCGCCGTGCCTTCCAAGAAACTGCTGCCCAACCATGAAACTCCTCCTCATCGGCCACGGCTACCTCGGCCAGGCCATCACCCGCGAATTCCGCGACCACGGCTGGGATGTCGCCACCACCTCGCTTTCCGGCGGAAATGATTCGATCGCCTGCGACATCGGAAATCCCGACGACGTCGCCAAACTCCCGCCCGCCGATTTCATCGTCCACTGCGCCGCCTCCGGTCGCGGCGGGGCGGAGGCCTATCAGCATGTCTATGTCGATGGCTGCCGGAATCTCGCGGAGAAATTTCCCGGCACGCCGCTGCTTTTCACCTCCAGCACCTCGGTTTACGCGCAGACCGACGGCTCGGTCGTCACCGAGGAAAGCCCCGCCATCCCAGATCGCGAAACCGGCAACCTGTTACTGGAAGCAGAGCGCGTCACCCTCGCGGCGAGCGGCACCGTCGCGCGGCTGGCCGGGATTTACGGCCCCGGCCGCAGCGTGATTTTGAAGAAATTTCTCAGCGGAGAAGCCGTCATCGAGGAAGACGGCCGGCGTTTTCTCAACCAGATCCACCGCGACGACGCGGCGCGCGCCATCTATCATCTCGCCAGCACGCACGCCACCGGCGTCTTCAACGTCAGCGACTCCACCCCGCTCACCCAGCTCGGTTGTTACGAAAAACTGAGCGAAATTTTCACCCGCCCGCTGCCACCGAGCGGCCCGCGCGACCTTAACCGCAAACGCGGCTGGACGCACAAACAAGTCTCTAACGCCAAACTCCGCGCCACCGGCTGGCAGCCGCCTTTCCCCTCGTTCCTCGACGCCGCAGAGTCCGTCGCCGCGACCTTGGACTGACGGCAGCCTGCTGCCGCTTTGATGCTCGCAGCCTGCTGCGGCATGGCGTTTGGGTGAGCAGGCCAAGTTCACTCCCGCCAGCAGGCTGGCATCCACCGAAAGCGGCAGCAGGCTGCGCGCAGTCCATGGCGGGAAGACTTCCCGCAGCTTGGCTTTGACCGATGCCGGGTTTCGGTCTATTTCCCACCGCTTTCCCATGAAGGAGCAAATCGAAGCCATCCAAACTGAAGCGCTTGCGCAAATTTCCGCCGCCGCGGACGAGCGCGCGCTCGACGACGCCCGCGTGGCCGTGCTCGGCAAAAAAGGCACGCTCACCCTCGTCGCCGCCGGCATCAAGGACGTGCCGAAAGAGGACAAGGCCGCCGTCGGCCAGCTTCTCAACGCCGCCCGCACCGCCATCACCGCCGCGCTGGAGGACAAACAAATCGCCCTCCGGGAAGTCGCCGACCGCGCCGCGCTCGCCGGCATCGACGTCACCTTGCCCGCCCGCCAAGTCCACGTCGGCTCGCTTCACCCGCTCACGCTGATCCGCGACCAGGCCATCGGCATTCTCCGCCGCATGGGTTTCGCCCTCGCCGATGGCCCGGAAATCGAGGACGAGTTCCATTGCTTCGATGCCCTCAACACCCCCGCCGACCACCCGGCCCGCAACGAAAAGGACACCTTCTATTTCGACTCCGGCAAACTCCTCCGCACCCACACCTCCAGCGTGCAAATCCGCACGATGGAAACCCAGACGCCGCCGATCCGCATCATCGCCCCCGGCTCCGCCTACCGCCGCGACGAGATCGACGCCACCCACCTATCCGTCTTTAACCAGCTCGAAGGCCTCTACATCGGCACGGATGTCTCGCTGCCCGATCTCAAGGGCACGCTCGAATATTTCCTCCACGAACTCTTCGGCCCAAGCACGGAAGTTAGATTCCGCCCGCACTTCTTCCCCTTCACCGAGCCGAGCTTCGAAATCGACGTGAAACTCACCGTCAAGGGCCAGGCCCCGAAATGGATCGAGATCGCCGGCTGCGGCATGGTCGATCCCGCGGTCTTCGAATCCATCAACAAGTCCCGCAAGGACAACGCCTTCGATCCCGAGAAAGTCACCGGCTTCGCCTTCGGCATGGGCCTCGACCGCCTCGCCATGATCCGCTGGGGCATCAAAGACATCCGCCTGCTCATCGAAAACGACGCCCGTTTCCTCAAACAATTCGCCTGAAGAATTCATGAACATTTCTCTCAACTGGCTCGCCACCCACCTCGCCCTCTCCGGCAAATCCATCAAGGAAATCGACGACCTCTTCACCTTCGCCGGTGTCGAAGTCGAAGGCATCGTTTCCAAAGGCATCACTTCGGATAGAATCGTCGTCGCCCAAATCATGGAAGCCGTCCAGCACCCGAACGCGGACCGCCTCAAAGTCACCCAGGTCAACTGCGGCGAAGCCACCCTCCGCCAGATCGTCTGCGGCGCGCAGAACTACAAAGTCGGCGACAAAGTCCCCTGCGCCCTCCCCGGTGCGGAACTCCCCGGCGGTTTCACCATCGGCGAAACCGTCATGCGCAAAGTGGAATCCAAAGGCATGCTCTGCGCCGCCGCTGAGATCGGCCTACCCGCCGGAGAAGACGGCCTGCTCATCCTTCCGCCCGATTCCGAAATCGGCAAACCCGTCAAACAACTCTTCGACTCCGATACCCTGCTAGAGCTCGAAGTTACCCCCAACCGCCCCGATCTCCTCAGCCACCGCGGCATGGCCCGCGAGCTCGCGACCCTGCTGAAAACGCCGCTCAAACCCTTGGAAATTCGGGGTGCGGACGTCTCGTCCGCACAAACCATCCGCATCGACGCACCCGCCGCCTGCCCGCTTTACACCGCCGTAAAAATCTCCGGCGTCACCATCAAGGAATCCCCCGCCTGGCTCAAACAGCGCCTCGAGTCCATCGGCCTGCGACCAATCAACAACATCGTCGATGTCACAAATTTCGTCCTCCACGAACTCGGCCAACCGCTCCACGCCTTCGACGCCACCAAACTCACCGGCAGCATCATCGTCCGCAACGCAGCCGACCGCGAAACCTTCCTCGCGCTCGACGAATCCACCCATGTCCTCACTCCGGACGACCTCCTCATCTCCGACGAATCCGGAGCCGCCCTCGCCCTCGCCGGCGTCATGGGCGGCCTCACCAGCGGCGTGACCGAAACCACCACAGAAATTCTATTGGAGTCCGCCTATTTCACCCCGCAAGTCATCCGCCGCACCTCCCGCCGCACCGCGCTTTCTTCGGATTCCTCCTATCGCTTCGAGCGCGGCGTCGATCCGGCAGGCGTCGTCACCGCCTCTGCCTTCGCCGTCAACCTCATCCTCGAACTCGCCGGCGGCACCGCGGATTCCACCATCCAACTCGCCGGAGAAGCTCCCGTCGTCGTGAAGTCAGTCACGCTCGACGCACAAAAACTCGACCAGCTCATGGGTGGCTCCATTCCTCTGGCAGACGCCGAGGAAATCCTCACCCGCCTCGGTCTCACCAAGCTCGCCGACGGCACCTGGGACGTCCCCTCGTTCCGCGCCGACCTCCAGCGCCACATCGACCTCGTCGAGGAAATCGCCCGCGTCCACGGCCTGGCCAACGTTCCATCGCGTTTCCAAGGCACTTTCGTCACCGCCAGCCCGGTCGATGCCGCCTACGATGCGGACATGGTCCTCCGCCGCCGCCTGGCAGCGCTCGGCCTGCACGAATGCCAGACCATCAAACTCATCTCCGACGCCCAGGTTTCCGACATCCTCCCACTTCGTCCCATGCAGGATGGCGACGTCATCCGCGTGAAACTCCCGCTCAGCGAGGACCATGCCGTTATGCGCCCGAGTATCGTCCCCGGCCTGATCGCCTCCGCTGCTAGAAACGTCCGCCAACAGGCCAAATCCCTGCGCTTCTTCGAGATGGGCCGCGTCTTCCGCAACGCCGGCGGCGGCAAGGCCAAGGACCAGG
>CAMDLP010000074.1 GCA_945901795.1 Akkermansia muciniphila
CCTACCGCGCTTCCGGTGGGCCCCTTTCCAAGGCAGATTGGCGCAGAAGCAATGTGAATGCCCTCATTCGAGAGATCAGCCAGACTGTCCATTCTGCACGGCCCGGCTTGAAGTTTGGCGTGAGTCCTTTCGGCATTTATACCAAAGGAGCCCCTGCCGATGTGACGGTCGGCGTCGATCAACTTAATGAACTTTTCTCCGATCCCGTGACGTGGATGCGAGCCGGGTGGGTGGATTATCTGGCCCCTCAACTTTATTGGAAGGAAGGCGGACCCCAAAGTTTCTCTTCCTTGTTGCGTTGGTGGCGGAATCCCAAAGTCAATCCACGCAATATTCCGATTCTACCGGGAATAGCGGTGGATCGACTGACCTCCCACAAATGGCCGGTGTCTGAAATCACCACCCAGCTCAAACTCGAAAAAAACATCACACCCCGCTCGCATGGAGGCTTCCTACTCTGGAATATCGGGCCTCTATCGAAAAATACCAAGGGTCTTATGGCCGTTGTTCGTCAGCAGTAGGCCTTCCATTTCAAAAAAACCCCCTCTGGCTGCACATAGGGCTTCCTCTCTGGCTGTTGATCGTTTAGTTCTCATGGATCTATGTTAAAGCAACTTTTTCGCTCCCTCGGTGGCCGAATTGTATTGATCGTCATTTCAGGCATTGTCCTCACTTTAGCCACCTGTCTTTGGGTCCTTCACAGCAAGTCTAGCGCGATCATTCGCGAAGATGTGGAACACGAAATGAAGGCACTGCTCGTGCAAGTCGAAAGCACGACCGACTCGATTGGAGAGTTGGCGCAGTCCGGGGCTTTTAATTACGCGGAGATGGCGAAGGAGCTTGAGGAAAAAGGTAAGGAAAACTACCGCAACACCACTTTCTACAAAACTGTTCCTGTCGTCGCGGCTTGGGCTGCGGTTCGCAAAGCCATCGAAGGCACGCCGATTTCCTTTCGCATTGTCCGCGAGCAACCTCGCAACCCTGACAATGCACCTAAATCCAGCCTTGATCGTCAAATACTGGATGCCGTCGGCAAGGATGGAAAAAGCGAGGTCTTCCTTGAGGACAGCGAGTCTGGCGTCATCGCCTACGCCCGCCCGGTCATTATGTCAAAAAGCTGTATGTCCTGCCACGGCAATCCTGCCAACAGTCGCACGGGTGACGGGCGCGATGTGCTCGGATTTCAAATGGAGGGATGGAAGGAAGGCGATCGCAGAGGCGCTTATGTTTTGACTGTTCCTACATCCTATGTGGACAAGCCGGTTCGGGAAGCCATGATTGCCGCTTCGGCTTGGGCGATTCCGGCCGGACTTATCGTTTTGATCGGTTCTGTCTTGATCGTTCTCCGCATCAATCGCCAACTTTCCGATACGACGAACCACCTCGAAAATAGCTCCGAGCAATTAGCCTCGGCCTCTGGTCAAGTCTCCACAGCCAGCCAACGTCTTGCCGAAGGTGCGAGCGAGCAGGCCGCATCATTGGAAGTCACCAGTTCTTCGCTCGAGGAGATCGCCACTGTCACCAAGCGGAATGCCGAGAACGCGCAACAAGCCAAGGAATCCTCCCATCTTGCCCGCACCGCCGCCGAAGCTGGCCTCTCCGAAATGCAGAGCATGATGTCAGCCATGTCCGAGATTAATAAGTCCGGTGACAAAATTGCAAAAATCATCAGGACGATTGACGAGATCGCCTTCCAGACAAACATCCTGGCCCTCAACGCGGCGGTGGAAGCCGCTCGCGCTGGAGAAGCGGGTCTCGGCTTCGCTGTCGTTGCCGACGAAGTGCGCAACCTCGCCCGCCGCAGTGCTGATGCCGCCAAGGAAACGGCGGAGATCATTGAAGAGTCAATCGGCAAGAGTCGCGCCGGAACCGAAATCAGCCGACAGGTCGCCGATGGCCTCAATTCCATTGTCACTAAGGCAAGGGAGGTCGACGACCTTATCGCCCAGATCGCGCTGGCATCCGAGGAACAAAGCCAAGGTGTCGATTTGATCAACTCCTCGATCAACAAGCTGGATTCTGTTACGCAAAGCAATGCCGCCGGAGCGGAGGAAAGCGCCAGTGCATCGGAGGAACTTCTTTCCCAAGCCTCCGTCCTTCACGAGTTGGTCGCCGACCTTCGCTCGATGATCACTGGGCAGGAGTCTTCCGGACAGTCCTCGCCCACTCCTTCCGCTGACAAATATTTCTTTGAATCCGGCACGCATCCGCACTCCTCCAAAGGAGCCTCGAAAGGGTCGCGCGTCGCCTCATTGAATGCCGGTAGCCGTCTTCCCCTCTCGGCCCCCACCAACAAAGGTGGCTTCGAGGACATGGAATAACCCTGCCGAACAACAAAAAATAAAACCCAAGGAGATAAAAAATTTGTCGTCTTCATTTGACAGACCGACTTCTCTCCTTCACACTGCCCGACTCTCAACAAATCATAGATGAAAACTTACTCAGCCAAATCCGAAGAGGTGAAGCGCAACTGGTGGGTCATTGACGCCGCCGACCAGCCTCTCGGTCGCGTCGCCGTCCAAGCCGCCAACCTGCTTCGTGGAAAAAACAAAGCTATATTTACACCCCACGTCGACACAGGCGATTTCGTGGTCGTTCTTAATGCTTCCAAAGTTGCCGTCGGCGGCAAAAAAGAAGTAGCGAAAACCTACATGAGCTTTTCGGGCTACGTCGGTGGACACAAAACCGAGACATTCCGCGCCCGCCGCGAGCGTCGCCCTGAGCTCATCATTGAGCGTGCTGTTCGTGGGATGATCCCACACAACCGCCTCGGTCGCGCCCTCTATGGTAAACTTAAGGTTTATGCCGGCTCCGAGCACCCACACACCGCACAGAACCCAAAATCAGTTTAAGATCCGATCAGCATGAGCAAATCCGAACCCATTCAAACAACCGGTCGTCGCAAGACATCTGTTGCATCCATCCGCATGCAACCCGGAACAGGCGCGATCAAAGTCAACGGTCGCGACTTCACTGAGTATTTTGTCAGCATCTCGCTTCAAAACCAAATCCTCCGTCCTTTGGAGATCGCAAGCGGGATTCATTCCTACGATCTCGTGGTGAAAACCACCGGTGGCGGAATCAATGGTCAAGCCGGCGCCATGCGCCTCGCGATCAGCCGCGCTCTTCTCGAAGTGAACGAGGAGCTTCGCATACCACTCAAAGCGGAAGGACTCCTCACACGTGATCCACGTATGAAAGAGCGTAAGAAGCCCGGTCAACCCGGCGCCCGCAAGCGCTTCCAGTTCTCGAAACGCTAAGAGTCTCGAGACTCCAATTCAAAACTCCTCATCGAGGGGCTGGCAACCGCCCCTCTTTTTTTGTGTACCCACACGGCACGGAGAGACTGCCAAGCCCCCATCTCCGAGAAACGGCGACTGCGCGGTTTGAAGTCAGGGGCCCCGACGGCGCGGCGCCCCTACCAACTGACACGCAGGGTGCTGCCGCACCAAGGCGCGAAGCGCCCTTCGTCCCCCCGAGGGTAGGGATGGCGCGCCGCCGCCGTCCGACTCCTCGCGGCGGCTTGCCAAGCCGGAGTCGCGAAGCGCATAGGCTGGAGCCGCCCCCATCTCCGAGAAACGGCGACTGCGCGGTTTGAAGTCAGGGGCCCCGACGGCGCGGAGCCCCTACCACTTGACACGAAGGGTGCTGCCGCACCAAAGCGCGAAGCGCCCTCGTTCCTCGAGGGTAGGGATGGCGCGCCGCCGCCGTCCGACTCCCTGCGGCGGCTTGCCAAAGCCGGAGTCGCGAATCGCATAGGCTGGAGTCGCCCCCATCTCCGAGAAACGGCGACTGCGCGGGTTGAAGTCAGGAGCCCCGACGGCGCGGCGCCCCTACCAATTGATGTCCCTCGTCGAGATAATCGCGAAGAATCAGGTGCATTCGATTTTACAATAATTGCGGGAGCGTTGGGTCGAAGGGTAGATTGGCGCGAGGAAATTTATCGCAATTTCTCACAAGATTTTCCAAGTCACATCCAACTTCTAAAAGCCCGCTGTTTTTAAATTAAGGCTAGCAGAGCTATTTTTAGGGGGTTTCCAGAGTTGGGAGAGGAAAGTGGTGCGCGATAGAGGTTTCGAACCTCTGACCCCCTCCGTGTCAGGGAGGTGCTCTACCACTGAGCTAACCGCGCAAAGGTGACGCCCGCTAAGGGCGGGCGAAGCTAGGACGGGCCAGCGTCCGGATGCAACCCCTTTTTTTGGCTAAAAAAGAGGCGGGAGACCCGAGGATCTCCCGCCTTTGATAACCCTTCGGGTGGCTGGCAAGCAGGCAATCGGCTCGAAAGCACGACGTCCGGAGCCCGCTCCGAGGGTTTTTAATTATTTCTTAGCGGCCTTCTTGGCGGCTTTCTTCGCAGCTTTCTTCGCAGGAGCAGCCTTCTTCGCAGGGGCGGCCTTTTTCGCAGGAGCGGCTTTCTTGGCAGCTGCCTTCTTTGCAGGGGCGGCTTTCTTGGCGACCGTCTTCTTCACCGCTTTTTTGGCGGCTTTCTTGGCGCTTTTTGCGACTTTCTTCACCGCCTTCTTGGCTGCCTTTTTAGCAGGAGCCTTTTTGGCGGGGGCTTTTTTCGCCGCTTTTTTAGCTGCTTTCTTGGCCGGGGCCTTTTTGGCCGGGGCTTTGGTTGCAGCCTTTTTCACGGCCTTCTTTGCGGGTGCCTTCTTGGCAGCTTTCTTCGGTGCTTTTTTTGCAGCCATAGTTTTGTGTCGTTGGAGTTCGCGTTCGATGTTTGTTTTCTCTTCCGGCGTTAATGTGCCGGCGGAGAGGATAGCGAGGAGCGCCTCAACGAGGCGTCCTCCAAAAGCGTTAGTCAGGAAGTCGTGGGTCGCGCGCTGCACGATCACTTCCTGCGAGTAAGCAGCCGCGTAAACATGCGCCCTGCCGACCAGCGCGCGTTTGACGAGACTCTTGCGCTCGAGACTTTGCATCACGGAAAGCACGGTGGTGTAGGCCCGGTCCTTTCTATCAGGAAGCGTCTCGTGCACCGCGGCCACCGTCGATGGTCCTTCATGCCACAAAACGGATAGGGCTTGAAGTTCGAGATTTGATGGATGGGTTGGCCGCGCCATAAGGAATGTCTCTTCGCTGACGACGATGAAACTAGTAGTTTGAATATCCGTCAAGTCGAAACGTGCCGAATTTCAAGAAATCCGAAATATTTTTTCGGGCGGCGTTTCTGTTACTATGCGAGCCGTAGTTGGGGGCCGGCGTCACTTCGTTCCGTCACCCGCTTCCGGACGGATGATTTTGGGATCAATCTTCTTCAGAGCGTCCCACAGACCGTCATCGGCGGGGTGGCCGTTGAAGAGGACGCCTCCTTCGTTAGAAACGAGAACGAAGACCGGCAGCGTCTGCACGCGGAGTTCGCGCGCCAGCGGACTTTCCTTTTGATCGATGAGCCACGTTCCCGGTGGATTCGCGCCGAGCGGGCGGATCATCTCACGGGCACTGGTTAGGATTTCCGGCGAGTCTTCGGGAAGCAGGGAAACCATCGCGACGCCCTTTTCCCCGAGGGCTTTGGCGGTGATGAGGAAGTCCGGCAGGCTGGCTTCGCACTCTTTGCTGGCAGGCGACCAGAAGTGCAGAATCATGGCCTTTCTGTCCGCCATCAGGTTCTTGAGCACGACCGCATCGCCTCCCCCGAGCGCGATGAGCCGGGTTTCAAAATCGATCCTCACCACCTGCATCGCTTCCTCAAGCCGCATGCGATCGATGTGCGGTGCGAAGGCGGACGCCTGGCGCGGGCTTAGCCAGAACGCTTCGGTGATGTGGGATTTGAAAGCGTCCTTGTCTCTTTTCTTGAGCGATGCGATGGCTTGCACATACTCGACGACGGCGAGCCAGTCTTCCTTCACGCCGAAGATCGCCGAGTCTTGGATCTTGAAAACCTCGCGCTGTTTGAGGAACTCGGGAAGCATCGCGGCGAGGGCGTCGTCCTCGCGGTGATCGATGTGATAGAGGAAGCGGGCTTCGAGAATCGCCTGTTCGGTGACGCCGCTTTTCCTCGCGGTCTCGATGACGGCCGCGAAGGCCTGGTCCGAGTCACGTTCGGAGAGGAGGTTATCAAGCGCGTCTTCCCGAGGGGTTCCCGCGACCGCGACGACAGCGAACAATGACAGGCAGACTGCTGGAAGGCGCATGGTGTGAAAAAGAGAGCCGCCGGAAGAGCGGAGTCTCCCGACGGCGGATTGAATGAGTCAGCGGATGGGAGGGATCACCATTTTACGGCCGAGCACGACGGTGTCGTTCGTCATGCGGTTGGCTTGCTTGATGGTGGCGGCGGGGACTTTGTATTTCGAGCTGATGCCGGAGAGCGTGTCTCCGGCGACGACGGTGTGGATGATGGCGGCACCGTTGGAGGGAGCCGGTATCGCCGGAATGTTAGTGTCGGCGACGGCGGGAGCGGCGGCCGTGGTGGTGCTTTCCTCGTAAGCCGCCGGCGTGTCATAGACCGGGTTCGGGGGGTCGGTAACCGGCGCGTTGACCTGGCCTGCGTCCGCGGTGCCATAGGGATTAGCGGTGTCGTAAGTGTCGGCTTTTTGGGCGGCGCAGGATGCGAAGACGAATGCGAGGAGCGATGGGGCGAGGATGCGGATCGGAGTCATGGTGTGGATGTAGCGGGTTGGTGCGGGGTTGTGAAGAGCGGAAGTTGGTGGGTGACGGTCTGACGTAAACGTCGCGAAGCGGGATTTTCATTCAAATGGAATTCGGACGAAACCGGAAAAACCGCAAAGCTGTCTCGCTCGTGTGACGGCCCAATGCTTCGAGCGATTCGCCGCGCAACGCTGCCAAACGTTCCGCGGTTTCGCGGACGAATGACGGTTCGTTGCGCTTTCCCCGGTGCGGTTCGGGCGCGAGATAGGGTGCGTCAGTCTCGATCATGAATGATCCCACGGGGCATTGGCCGGCGGTATCGCGGACTTGATGCGCGGTCTTGAAGGTGGCGACACCGCCGAATGAAACGAGCCCGCCGAGATCGAGCACGAGCTTCGCGTTCTCCCACGGGCCGATGAAACAATGGAACACGGCGCGGACCGACGTGTGGAAATCCCGATAGACCGTGAGGGCGTCTTCAAACGACGCGTGCCCCGTTTGATCGCGGGTGTGGATGACGACGTTGAGCCGCGCGGCGGATGCGAGTTCAAAATGCCGGCGCAGGAAATCGAGCTGCCGGTCGCGAAACGATTTCTCATTCCAGCCTTCCGGCGCGGGGTGATAGTAATCCAAGCCGGTCTCGCCGATCGCACAAACCCGCGGATCGCTCCTGAAGGCGGAGAGATGGGCGACCGCGTCGTCAGGCGCGTGATGCACGTCGCACGGATGGATGCCGATGCACGCATGAATTGCCGGGTTTTCCGCCAGATCGAGGTTGGCCTGCACGTTCTCAAGGCTGGTCGCTAGAGTCACCAGGTGGCTCACGCCCACAGCGCACGCGCGTTCGAGAAGACCGGGTATTTCCTCCGGCTGGAAGCGATGGGAGGCGAGATGGCAGTGGGAATCGGTGAGCATGGAAATCAGCGGTGCAAGGCGGTAAGGAATGCCGCGACTTTTTGAAAGTCTTTGATTCCGGGCGCAATCTCCGCGCCCGAGGCGATGTCGAGGGCGGCGGGTTGCACGCTCATCGCGGCGAGACCGGCGTTTTCCGGGACGATGCCGCCTGCTAATATAATGGGGAGCTGCGGATGCAGCCTGCGAAAATCCGAAGCCACCTCCCAATCGAAAACCTCGCCCGTGCCGCCGTAGATGCCCGGCGCATGCGCGTCGAGGAGGACTGCGGCCGCGCCGTATTCGGCAGCGCGTTCCAGATCCGCGCGGGTCTTTACGCCGATCGCCTTGATGAAAGGAATTCCCAAGTCGCGAAATGGCGCGGCGTCTTCCGGAGTCTCGTCGCCATGGAGCTGCACCACGTCCAGATAGCCCTCGCTCACTAACCGCAGCGGCAGCCCGGCGGGCTCGTTTACAAACACGCCGACGCGGAGAATTTTTCCTGCGAGATCGCGCAGCCAGGTCGCATGTTCCGGGGCGAGGTAGCGTTTTGACTTCGGCCAGAAATTAACACCCAGCGCGTCCACGCCCAGCGCGACGAGTTGATCCGCGTCGTCTCGCGTGGTGACGCCGCAGATTTTCAGCGAGACGGTTGAGAGGTCGAGAAAGCGTTCAAGCAAGGGCATGGCGGGACCGTAATGGAAATCCGGAAGGAATAAACGCCGAACTTGTGGGCGACACGGGAGCGCTCACGGCGAAAGAGTTTTCAAAAATTCTTTTTCCAACAAATCCCTTGGCAGGATGGACGGGAAGGCTACGCTGACCGCCACTTTTAATGATCCGTTTACTCTTCGCCCTCGGTGTAATCGCGCTCGTCCCGGCCGCTTTTGCCAAACCCATCGACTCGCTGCTTTCAGCCGATAATCTCTGGGCGCAGAAGCCCGACGAGTTTTTCGCGGCGGCCGCTCCGCTCGACTACCGATGGACTTCCAACTCCCAGGACTCGCTGCGCGTGGCCGGGACTGAGCTCACCGCTTACGGCCTTCCGGCAGTTGAAAGCATCGTCCGCTTCAAGGACGGAAAACCCAGTGAAATCATCGTCATGCTTTATGCCCGGGGCGATGCCGGGGAGTTGGCCAAGGACAAGTTCGACGCCCTCGTCCGGACTTCCGCCGAGACGCTGAACAAGGTCACTAACACCAAGTTCACCCCGAGGGGAAAGGACTCGACGAACGCGGTCAAAGCCGACGGGTTGATCTGGGAGACGGACAAGGCGCACTATCTTCTCGAGTTCAGTTTCACCAAGGAAGTGAAGAGTCGCGACATTCCGTTTCGCGCGGAATTCGTGAGGCTGGAAATTACGCCCCCGAAAGCGCCCGGGGACCGAGTCCCCTCGTTGAGGAATACACCGGCCGCGAAATTTTCCGGCGCTGCACAAGTCAAGCGCGACGCCGCCAGTGGCGACGTTTGGCTCGGGAACGTCCCGATGGTGGACCAGGGGCAGAAGGGTTATTGCGTTGTCGCCACCACGGAGCGCGTCATGCGCTACTATGGGATTTCCGTGGACCAGCAGGAACTCGCGCAGGCCGCGAACAGCTCCGCGCAAAGTGGCACGAGCAGCGATGCGATGTTAGGCGTTCTTAAAAAACTCAGCACCCGCTTCAAGGTGCGCGTGCGTGAAGTCGAGAAATCCGACATCAAACAAATCCTCGGACTCATCACCGATTACAATCGGGCCGCCAAACGCGCCGACGCCGCGCCCCTACCCGAGCAGGGCAACATGATCGACATTGGCGAGGTCTATCGCGCGATGAATGTGGACATCCTTCGCGTAGCGCGGACCCAAAACAAATCCGACCTGGCCCGCTTCCAGCGCGCCGTCCAAACCCACATCGACGAGGGAACTCCTCTGTTATGGACGGTGATGCTCGGCAAAGTGCCCGAACCCAGTATCCCCCAGAACGCGGGCGGCCACATGCGCTTGATCATCGGCTACAACGCCAAAACCGCCGAGATCCTTTTTTCCGATTCGTGGGGAGCCGGCCACGAACTCAAGCGCATGTCCGCTGCCGATGCCTGGACGATCACGACCGGCACGATGAGCGTGGAGCCGTTCTGAGTCCGGCGCCTTGCGCCCGTCATCGGCTCGTGGACCATCAAATTTCCCGCTTTGCCATTTCGCCGAACGGCGATAGGGTCCGCCCTTCCCCGCGAATCCATGACCACTCCCGAACTCTACGCGAAACACGTTCTTCCCACCTACGGGCGGTTTCCGCTGGTCCCCGTGCGCGGTGCAGGCTGTCGGCTCTGGGACGAGGCCGGGAAGAGCTACCTGGATTTCTGCATGGGCATCGCCGTGTGCTCGCTCGGCCATTGCCATCCGAAACTCGTCGAAGCGATCCGCCGCCAGGCGGGCGAGCTGATGCATGTTTCCAATCTCTATCAACACCCGCTCCAGGCCGAGCTGGCGGAGGAAATCAACGAGCACCACGTCCGCCTTCCCGGGAAAATCTTTTTTTCTAACTCCGGTGCCGAGGCCAATGACGGCCTGATCAAGGCCGCCCGCCGTTTCGGCCTCAAGCGCCCGCAACCCGACGGCTCGCAGCGCTACGAGGTGCTCACGTTTTTACAATCCTTCCACGGCCGCACGCTCGGCTCGATGGCCGCCACCGGCCAGGCGAAAATCCAGGAAGGCTTCGACCCGCTGCTGCCCGGCTTCCGCCACCTGCCGTTCAAGGACATTGCCGCGCTCGAAGCCGCGATCCGCCCGGAGACCGCGGCCATTCTGCTGGAGCCGATCCAAGGTGAGGGCGGCGTTAATGTCGCGACGCCGGAGTTCCTCCGCGCCGTCGCCCGAATCTGTGAGAAACACGACCTGCTGTTATTTTTCGACGAGGTCCAGGCCGGCTTCGGCCGCTGCGGCGACGCGATGGCCTGGCGCATGATCGCGCCGGAAATCGAGCCCGACGGGATTTCCTGGGCCAAGGGCATGGGCGGCGGCGTGCCGATCGGCGCGTTCTGGCTCAGCGACCGCGCGGTCGATCACGAAGGCACCGCGGTGTCGTCGCTGCTAGGTCCCGGCTCTCACGGCTCCACTTACGGCGGCAACCCGCTCGTCTGCGCCGCCTCGCTCGCGGTGCTCAAGGAAATCCGCGAGCAGGAACTGCCGATGAACGCGATCCTCCAGGAAGTCCGCATCCGGGAAACCGTGCGCTCGTGGAACCTTCCCGTCGTCACCGAAGTCCGCGGCCAGGGCCTGCTGCTAGGCATCGCCCTCGATCCCGCGCGCATCCCCGCTCCGGAAGGCAAAACGCCCGCGCTCGTGGTGGTGAACAAGCTGATGGAGCGCGGCCTGATCGTCCCGCCCGCCGGCCCGAACACCTTCCGCCTGCTGCCGCCGCTCAACGTCACCGACGACGAGGTGGACGAGGCGCTGGTCACCATTCACTCCGTGCTTGCCGAGTTCTAACTTTCTATCGACCATGAAACACCTCCTCTCCATCGAGCAACTCAGCGCCAAGGAAATCCAGCACCTGCTGGACTCCGCCACGCATTTGAAACGTCAGCGCGGCCGCGAAGGCCAGCCGCTTGCCGGACAGGCCTGGGCGCTCATCTTCACCAAGTCATCCACCCGCACTCGCGTGTCGTTCGAGGTAGGCATCCGCGAGCTCGGCGGGTTCCCGATGTTTCTATCAGGCAACGACATCCAGCTCGGCCGCGGCGAGCCGATCAAGGACACCGCTCGCGTCCTCGGCCGGATGGTGCACGGCACGATCATCCGAACCTTCGCCCAGCAGGACGTCGTCGATTTCGCGGAGTTCTCCGGCATCCCGACGATCAACGCGCTCACCGACGACGAGCATCCCTGCCAGATCCTCGCCGACCTTCTAACGATCCAGGAGAAGCTCGGCACCTGGGAAGGTAAGAAAGTCGCGTTCATCGGCGACGGGTTTTCCAACATGACGATCTCCTGGATGTGGGCCGCAAAACGTCTCGGTTTTGAGCTCGCCGTCGCCTCGCCCATTTCCTGCCAGCCACCTGCAGAATTTCTAGCGAAACTCGACGCGCCCAACGTCACCATCACCACCGATCCGGCCGCCGCCGCCAAGGGCGCGCACGTGATCAACACCGACGTCTGGCTTTCCATGGGCCAGGAAGGTCAGCGGGAGAAAGAGCTGGAGTTCGCCGGCTTCCAGGTAAATTCGGCGCTTCTCGCCACCGCCGCTCCGGGTCACATCGTCCTGCACTGCCTGCCCGCCTACCGCGGAAAGGAAATCAGCGAGGAAGTCCTCGAACTCCACGCCGACACGATTTTCCAGCAAGCGGAAAACCGCCTCCACGCCCAGAAGGCCGTGCTCGTCGCGATCGCCCGCTAAAGCCGCGCACGACGCGGGGCGACACATCAGCCCCGCAAGATAGGGCGATAGCAGATCGCCCAGTCCAAGAAGTGACAATGAGATGGGCAGAGGCGCTTTTCATTGCCGTTTCATGGACTCGGCCGACGGATTCCGTCACCCTTTCGGCAGCCGCTCCCTTCACTTCCACTGCTGCCAACCGGCCGAGGCTCCTTATACAATTTAGCGTAATAAAATAGGTATATGGTTTTCTTCGAACCGTTTAGTTCGGAGCGCAGGTAGCTGTTCAAAAACAAAGACAGGACTCGGCTGGTATCCTCCCAGTATTTACGCAGGGTCACGGTGATCTTCTCTTCGAGGGCCTCCAGTGTAGGCCAGGTCTTATTGCAGATCGTATCCTTGACGATATCCCAAAACTTTTCGACCGGATTGAGTTCGGGGCTGTAGGCCGGCAGGGTGATGATCTTGAGGTTTTCGGTTAGCTCGGCCTTGGCTTCAGCCGTCATCTTGCCCTTTCTTCCCGAACCCTCGCCGCGCTTCAGAAGCGCTTCAATCCCACCATTTAGGAAGAGCTTGATCCAATCATTGATACTGTTTCGATGGCGTCCCACCAAACGCGCTACCGCGGCGATATCCAGTTCGCCTTCAAGCAAGAGTTTGAGGGCGAGAAGCCGCTCTTTCTTCCATCCCGTCTTCTCAGCACGGTGCCTTTTGCCGATCCCTGGTGCCTCGTTATTGAAGTCTAGCCTGCTTCGTTTTCTTGCCATGCGAAATTCGCTTGCAGGAGCGATCCCAAACCGATATTTATTCTCGGAGAACTAATACACTATTCCGCAGAAATATTAACGCTACGGCGTATTTAACGTTCGGCACATAAAAAGCCTACCTATGCAATTCCCCTTCGTCACACTTACACTTATATTGTTCATTCTCGCGCCCTGCGTATGTTCAGCAGCAGAGAAAACTGGAGATCTCAACATTCAAGTTGATTTCGCCACGGGTATCGGAACCCTGAAGGCTCTCAACGGGGTGAATGGTGGGCCGCGAACCGTGGGCAGGCATTCGGGCGATCTGGTGACGCTCCACAAGGAAGCGGGATTCCCCAGCGTGCGCCTGCACGATTGCAACTGGCCGCACCCCGATGTCGTCGATATCCCCACGATCTTCCCGCTGTTTCATTTGGATGCCGACGATCCGAAGAATTACC
>CAMDLP010000075.1 GCA_945901795.1 Akkermansia muciniphila
GTGACCGAGGGCGCGATGTTTGAATTCAGAAAGGCGCAGGAAGAGGGGACCAAGCGGATCAAGAATGCTTTGTTCATCAAGACCACCGATTTTGCGCGCCCGGCAGAACTCTCGCCCTGTCCCACGCATGGTCATCACTGGTATGCCAATGCGGAGAGTTATTTTCTGATCGGCGAAGCGTGCGGCGAGGGAATGAAGAGCCTGTTGAAGTAATCCTTTTCCGTTAGCACCTGTATCATGAAGTCATCGATCAAAAACATCCCCCTGCTGGCCGCACTCGCGGTGGGCCTCATCAGCCCGCTTTTCTCACAAGTCCCCGATCTCACCAAGGACGGCGCCATCGCCGCGCTCAAAGCCGATCCTAATAGCAAGCCGGTGTACGGCGAGACCTACAACCTCGGTGCGACCGGCCTGCGCGGCTGGATTTACAACTGGGAGGCGAGCAATCACGAGAGGGCACAGGGCCGCACCACACAGGCCAGCCGCCAGATTCTGGTCACCCATGTGGGTGCCGCATCACCGGCGGACGGGGTGGTGAAAGTAGACGACGTGATTCTCGGGGTAGAGGGTAAGCCTTTCAGCGATGACGCGCGCAAATCCATCGCCCTGGCCATTCAAGCAGCGGAGACCGAAGCCAAAGGCGGAGTGCTGAAACTAACAGTTTCACGCGGTGGCCAAAATCAGGAGATTTCCATCAAACTGGCGGTGCTGGGAACCTACAGCGCGACCGCCCCGTGGGACTGTCCAAAATCCAAACGCATCTTTGAAGCGGCCTGCAAGGTGCTCGAAAAAGAGGAACTCACAGCAGATTGGGCTGGACCGATCAAAGGACTCGCCCTGCTTGCCACAGGAAATCCGGAATACCTGCCAAAAGTGCAAGAGTTCGCGCGGAGACTCGCCGCCATCGAAGTGGACCCTGACAAGAAACCCTCCGGAGCCAACTGGGGCAGTACCTGGGATACGGGTAACCGCAATATCTTTCTTTGCGAATATTTCCTCATCACAAAAGACAAGGAAGTGCTTCCCGCGATCACCAAAACGACGCTGATGTTAGCCCGCGGCCAAAGCATGTATGGCACCTTCGGTCATGGCTTCGCCTCACTCACCAAGGACGGCAAATTCAACGGCTCCGTGCCGCCCTACGGGCCGGTGAACCAGGCCGGGCTGCCTGCGAATCTATCCATCGTGTTAGGCAAAAAGTGCGGAGTGAAAAACCCTGAAGTGGATCAAGCGATTGTCCGTGCCGCCGGGTTCTTCGGCTATTTTGTGGACAAGGGCGCGATTCCCTACGGCGAACACGCGCCATGGCCGTATCATGAAAACAACGGCAAGAACGCGCTCTGCGCAGTGATGTTTGGCGCGATGGGAGACAAGCCGAAGGAGACGGAGTTCTTTGCCCGCATGGCCACGGCAGGTTACCCGAATCGCGAATTCGGTCACACCGGGCAGGGCTTCAGCTATCTGTGGAGCGCCCTCGGTGCGGCCGTCGGCGGACCCGAAACAGCGGCCGCGTTCTTCGGCAAGTGCTCGTGGCACCTCGATCTGGTGCGCCGCTCGGACGGATCGTTCACCTATGACGGCGCCGAACAATACGGAGCCGGCCACACGGATGATAATACCTACTTTGGAAACAGCAGTTACAGCGGGCTGAGTCCCGCTGCCACCTACGTCCTCGCCTACTCGCTGCCACTGAGGAAACTCGTCATCACCGGCCGCGACGCAGATGCAAAGGGTTGGCTCAGCAAGCAGAAAGCCACTGTCACCGTGGCGGCAGGCCATTTCGATCTCGATCGACGCGCGATGTCCCCCGCGGAGCTGGTCGCCGCCTTCGACAACTGGTCGCCGATCGTCCGTGGCTGGGCGGCGCACGAACTTGCGACACGTCCAGAGGCTAAGACCATGGTGCCCGAACTGATCAAACTCGCCGACACCGGCAATCCGCATCAAGTCCAGGGAGCCTGTGAAACACTGGGGCTCATCAACACCCCCGAGGCACTGCCGGTATTGGTCAAACAACTCTCCCACCCGGACCGCTGGGTGCGCTATAAGGCGGGCGAGGCTGTTAAGAAGATGGGCGGGAACGCCAAGCCGGCCATCGAAGACATTCTCAAGGCGCTCGTGGCGACCGCGGACCCCTCGTGGCCGATCCGTTGGGAAGACCCCGTGCAAATCGCGCACGGCATGTTGGCTTCCGCGGTATTCTCCGGCCCACTCAGAGACGAACTCAATAAAGTGGATCCCAAGTTGCGAAACGAGGCCATTCGCGCCGTATCCACCAATCCGGATGGCATGGCCCGTGCCACGCTCGAACATTGTTTCCAAAACCAACTCACCGAGGAGGATGTCATTGCACTCGCTCCGGTCATTCTCGCCGCCGTTGAAAGCCCTAGTCCGGCGGACACCATGTTCAATAATTCGATTCGCATGGCGGGCTTGAAGGCACTCACCAAGTATCATTTCAAGGAAGGCATCGCGGCAGCGGTCGGTCTGGCAAAAACCCAGGGCGGGCATGGCAGCGAGAGCCGCACGGGCGAGATCATGAAATTGATCACCGGCTACGGATCTGCCGCCAAGCCGCAGATCCAGGCGCTGAGGGAGTTGATCACCAGCCTCAACGCCGAGGTCGAGAACCGGGAGTTTCCCGGTGAACTCAATAAGCTGCGTGTCGGTGCCGTGGAGGAAGCCATCAAGACCATCGAGGCCGCGAAAGATCATCCCCCACTCCGCAGCACCACGGCAGCATCCAAACGATGAGTCCAAACAAGTCATGAACATTCCCCATCGATCCACTCTACGGTCCGGCTTGCACGAGCCTGGCAACGCGAAGCCCCCTCAACGGCCTTCAGCCCAACTCAATTTGCTGGCATTGACGCTGTCGGCTTTGACGCTGACTCTCCCAATGAGCCGGGCTTGGGCCGCCGAGGCGGCAGAACCGCAGAAAGTGCTGCCGCTTCCTGGAGAAGTCTTCAAGGTCGATGGACGCACCGCGTTTGTCATTCTCCCTGCGGCTGAGAACCTCCACCCGAATCGCCCCACCCCGTGGGTGTGGTATGCGCCTACGCTGCCAAATCTTCCAGGGGCCGGAGAGCGCTGGATGTTTAAGCGCTTCCTGGACAATGGCATCGCCATCGCGGGCATAGATGTGGGTGAATCGTATGGCAATCCAGCAGGACGCGCCCACTTCACCGCCCTCTACAACGAACTTGTCAAGAATCGCAAGTTCAGTGCGAAACCTTGCTTGCTAGCACGCAGCCGCGGCGGATTGATGCTCTATAATTGGGCCGCCGAGCATCCGGATTCGGTGGGCGGCATCGCCGGGATCTATCCGGTTGGCAATCTCCGCAGTTGGCCCGGCCTCGATAAGGCCTGCGGTGCCTATGGCCTGACCGCGGCGCAACTCGAAGAACAACTCGCGCAACACAACCCGATCGACCGCCTCGCTCCACTGGCAAAAGCCGGCGTGCCGATTTTTCACATCCACGGCGATGCGGATGATGTGGTGCCTCTGAAAGACAACTCCGCCCTGCTCGCCAGTCGTTACCGCGAGCTGGGCGGCAACATGCGGATGCGCATTCCGGTTGGCCAAGGACATAACATGTGGCAGGGTTTCTTCCAGTGTGAGGAGCTGGTTGAGTTTGTCATCGCAAAGGCCAGTCCAGCGGCAAGTCGCGAACCCACGGCGGCCTTTCCTCGGTCCTGAATCGCTCAACGCTGTCAACCATGCGATCGAACCAACCCTGAAGAAATAGAATCTCATCAAGGAACGGAAAAATGAAACACACCACTATGAACCATCCCACGACCGGACCTAACACCTCGGCGACTGGAAGACCAACCCCACCGGTCAGTGGCGTTCGCAGCCGACGGCCAATTGTCCGTTTGGGCCCGGATGAAATACTTACCCGTGGTGGTTTTTTAAGCATCTTGTCACTGCGGGTGCCCGTCTCCGGCACATGAAATGCCGCAGTCGCATGTTGATGGGTTGTGCCGGATTGCTCGGGCTTGCCTGCGGTGCCGCACGCGGGGCGGATGCCAAGCTGCGGGTGCTCGTCCTCAGCGGTGCGAACAATCACGATTGGAAGACAACCACACCTGCGATCAAGGCGGCACTGGAGGAATCCGGGCGCTTCGAAGTGGATGTGGAAGACCAGGTGATGGACATGAAACCCGGGGCTTTTGCGCCGTACCAGGTGATCGTCAGCAACTTCAACACCTACGGCAATGACGCCCCGGCTCGGAAGGAGTGGGATGCGGAGACGAAGAAGGGATTCACCGATCACATGGCGAAAGGACGGGGACTGGTCATCGTGCATGCCGGCAGCTCGGTGTTTTACGATTGGCCGGAGTTTCACAATCTCGCCTGCGGCACATGGAAGGACGGCACCTCGCATGGCGCCATCCACCTCAACCAGGTGACTTTCAATGGCGAGGACTCGCCGATCACCCGTGGCTTGCAACCGTTTTGGATCCGCGATGAGTTCTGGCAGAACATCGCGGTCGCACCGGGAGCCAAGGCGCTCGCATCGGTGACCCCGGATCCGGCGTCCAATGGCAGCGGCAAAGCCGAGAACATCCTTTTCACCACCGAGTCCGGTGGCGGACGCGGATTCGCCATCTTCCTGGGTCACGACGCCACCGGTATGGCCAACATCGCCTGGCGCACGCTGCTCCAGCGCGGCACTGAATGGGCGGCCAGCGGCAAGGTCAGCATCCCGCCGCCTGACCATTGGCCATCCACGAAGGAGGCTGCCGAAGGTCCGAAGCTCTCATGGAAGCGCACCGATGCTAGCCTGGCCCTGTGCAATGGTGATCGAACCGTTTGGCGGCTGGTGTTCGATGCCAGCCAGCCGAAATCCTATTTTCATCCCCTGTCCACTGTGGATGGAGAGGTTCTAACCGTCTCCGAGCCCGCCGATCATCCATGGCATCGCGGCCTTTGGTGGTCGTGGAAATTCATCAACGGCCTGAACTACTGGGAGGAGGATCCCGAGACCGGCAAGAGCGAGGGAGTGAACGAATTGATCCGGGCCGTCGTGGAACCCGGCGACGACTTCACCGCGCACGCCGAGTTGTCATTCAGTTATCATCCGCCCGGCCAGCCCGCGGTCATGACCGAGATCCGCCGTCTTTCCATCGGGCGGCCGGATGGGGCGGGGCAATATGTCATCGACTGGACCAGCGAGTTCACCGCCGGAGACGCGCCGGTGAAGCTCGACCGCACCCTGCCGCCGCACCAACAGGGCGGGGTTTCCTACGGCGGCTACGCGGGGCTGTCACTGCGCCTGCCAAGTGGACTCACAGGCTGGAGTTACCGAACCAGCGAAGGCGCGACGGGTGCAGCCACCGGCCATGGAAAATCCGCGCGCTGGGCGGATCTATCAGGACCATCGGCCGGCATCACGGTGTTCGACCATCCCGGCAACCTCCGTCATCCGTCTCCCTGGTATCTGAGCGAAGGACCCGCAATGCCCTACTTCGGACCGGCGCTGTTGTTCAATGACCCGCTTGAACTCGCCCCGCGCCAGTCGCTTAAACTCACCTACCGCGTCGTCGTCCACTCCAAGCCGGTGACCGCGGCACAGATCGAAAACCAATGGAAACAATTCACCGCGCCTGCCAAACCGTGATCCTCACCACCATCTCTCAAACACACCAAACCACCATCCCAGCACCATGAAAATCGGCTGTTTCGCACTCATCCAACCGTTCTCGCCCATGCGGCGGCAATTCGAACTCATCCGCCAGCTCGGCTTCGACTACGCGGATCTAACGGACAATCACGACGGCGCCACGCTTGGAACCGAATACGGCTTCTCCGCCTCGTTCAGCCTGGACTCCCACCCGGCCACCATCCTCGACATGGTGAACGAGTTCCACCTCACACTCACCAGCGTCTGCGCTCACGCAAATCTGCTAGATTCCACCTCCCCAGACCGCTACGGCACCGCGGAGATCATCAAGGCCATCAAGCTCGCCCACTTCCTCGGCGTGAAACAGGTCATCACCACCGAGGGTGATCCGAAGACGGACTTCGGCCATCACCTGACCGACGACCAGCGCCTTTTCAGCATCCGCGAGAAACTCCACGAGCCGATCCGCTGGGCGGAGACCTTCGGCATTGAGTTGTTATTGGAACCCCACGGCATCCTCACCGACACCGTGGTCGGCATGTCCCGCATCCTCGATGCGTTAGGCCATGAGAAAACCGTCGGCATCAATCTCGACACCGGCAACTCCTGGCTCGGCGGTGGCGATCCGCTTGAATTCGTGAAAACCTTCGGCCCACGCATCAAGCACGTGCATTGGAAAGACATGCCCGCCGAGTGGCTGCCGAAACGCGGCACCCAGTTCGGCTGCGGCATGGGGCTGATTCCGTTAGGTGATGGCATCGTCGGCATCGAAGCCATCGTCAAGGAACTGCTCGCCACCGGCTTCGACGGACCGACCACCCTTGAAATCGCCGGCGAGGAAGCCGTGAAGGTTTCCGCCGAGCGCCTCCGCCAATGGGCGGTCTGAAATCTCAAATCTGAAATTTGAAATCTGAAATTTGAAATCTAAAATCCATGAACACTAACACACGCCGCCGTTTTCTAACCACATCAGGCGCCGCCTTTGCCGCGCCATTCATTCTGACCTCCCGCCGCACCGCCGCAGCGGACGCTCCAGGCCGCACCATCCGCCTCGGCCACATCGGGGTGGGCGGTCAGGGCTCCGGCCTGCTGGGGAACTTCCTATCGATTCCGGGAGCCACCTCCGTTGCCATTGCCGATCCTTTCCGCCAGCGGCGCGAAGGTGCAGGGCAGAGGGTGAAGGAAACCCAGGGGCACGAACCAAAACTCTACAACGACTTCCGCGAACTGCTGGCGGATGAGTCCATCGAGGCGGTCATCATTGCCACGCCCGACCACTGGCACGTGCCCATCGGTCTCGCCGCCGTGCGTGCAGGCAAGGACGTGTATATCGAGAAACCGTTAGGCCACACGCTCGCCCAGAACAAGGCGATGCTCGATGCCTGCGTGAAGCACGACCGTATTTTCCAATACGGCACGCAGCAGCGCGGCCAGGAAATCATGCGGCGCGGCATTGAGTTGGTGCTCAACGGCACCATCGGTGAAATCGAGCGCATCGACATCTGGGCACCGGCCGGTTCGGGTGGCGGATCGCTTGAGGAGATCCCGGTTCCGGATGGGCTGGACTATGATCTCTACATCGGCCCCGCACCCATGAAGCCCTGCACCAAGGACCGCATCACCAGCGGGGCCTCATGGTATTGTTCGGACTATGCGCTCGGCTTCATCGCCGGTTGGGGTGCGCACCCCTTGGACATTTCCATCTGGGGCCTCGACTACGACCAGAAGGGGCCTTTCAAGATCCGCGGCACCGGCACGGTCGCCACGCCGGACGCGCTATTCAATGCCATCACCTCATGGGATGTGAACATGGAGTTCGCCGGTGGCATCAAGACCCATTTCATGAGCGACGACATCGCCAAACCCATCGTGGATGGCTATCGCAAAAACTGGGCCGGAGACGGCACCACCTTCTTTGGCCCCAAGGGCTGGGTGAGCCTCAGCCGCGACGGCTACGCCGCCAGCAATCCCGAATGGTTCCGCGCAAAACAGGGTGGGGGAGCCAAACGCGTGCTCTATCAGAACAACTATTACCGGGCCTTCGTCGATGCCGTTCGCGAACGCACCCCATCCGTAGCCCCCATCGTTGATGCCGTGCGCTCGGACGCATTCAGCCATCTTTCCGTATTGGCCATCCAGTCCGGCGGCGAGGTCGTTTGGGACCCTAAAGCCTACCGCATCGTCTCGCCGGATGCGCTCAACTCCAAATTAACCCACGAAATCCGTGGCGCCTGGGCGCAAGGTTGACCCTTCACTCCTTGCGCTTGAGCACCGGGAACATTTCCGCCCCCTCGTGCGCACCAACCGTGAAAAGTAATCTACTAACAATCTAATAGACGCAACCATGAGGCTCCCTTCCATCTTCCCAAACGCTCTGGCGTTTCTAACACTCATTGCCGCGCCGCTCCAATCCGCGCATGGCCAACCCGCCGAGGGCTCGACAGGTCCGGCTGAGGGCCAAGCCTCCTCCAACCTTCCTCAAGCGAATCTCGCCAAGGAATTCAAACTGCCGGGACTGGTGGTCAACAAAGAGGACCGCTGCGTCGATCTCGATGCGACCGTCTGCCTCAGGCGAGGCCCGCTCGAATTGATCGCCTGCACTAGGGGCACCAAGGAGCATGAGTCGATCGTCGCGGTCGAGGCAAAGCCTATTCACATTCATACCGCGTTGCTGCTGCTGGGCGTCCAGGCGGGCAATCCCGCGATGCGCAAGCCGCTGGATGAAAAGGGCACGCGATGGATCGATGTCCCGCCACGAGGGGGGGCGGTGGATGTCTTCCTTGTGGTCAAGGACAAGGACAAGGATGGCAAAACCGTCGAGCGCCCGATTAGCGACTTCATCAAGCACTCCGACCATGGCGGGCAAGGAATGCCTGCCGACAACAAGGGCGACAAGGATGCCGACCGATTTCCCACCCACACCTTCCTCTTCGCCGGCTCGATATTGCATGGCGATGGAGAAGGAGAAGGACCACGCCGCTACCTGTGTGACCAGAGCGGCCATGTGATCTCCATCGCGACTTTCGGCGACGAGGTGCTCTGCCTGCCCGAGGTCCATAGCTCGGAAAACGGAGCGCTGATGTGGAGCATCGAGCCCACTCATCTGCCCGCCTTGGGTTCCAAGATCATCCTGCGCCTCCGGCCGCAGGCCAAGCCTGCCGACAAGGGTGACAAAGAAACTCCCGAGCACCAGCCCTAGCAATCTTCTCGTTGAGTTCACAACTTCCTTTCTCCAACTCTCAGAACAACCAACCCTTTCTATCCCACTTCTGGTGCCTCATGCGCACCAACCGCAAAATCACTTTCCATGGGCTGCTAGTGCAATAGCTCCATGACGTCCCATCTCCTCAATCGGATCAAGCGGCCCTAAGCCGCAATCCCAAAAATGAAACTTCCAAATAATCAATCACAATGAAACTAACTGTAATCCTAACCGCAGCGCTGCTGTGTGTCCTATCGCCGACCTCCTTCGCCAAGCCGCTGAAGGTCTTCATCCTCGCCGGGTAATCTAACATGCAGGGGCATGCGGACCTTTCGACGTTCGATTACGTCGGCAAAGACCCGTTGACGGCGCCTATCCTCGCGGCGATGCGTGATGCCGAGGGCAAGCCAAGGGTATGTGACAAGGTCTGGATTTCGTCGCTCGGTTGCGGCGGCAACCAATACTCTGACCCCATTGACTATTTGAGGATGCTGGCGGCGTTCTCCTTGGTGATGAGTTTCACCGGGACGACGATGTTCCTGGTCACCGGCTTTCCGGCCAGATGGTCGTAGGCGGCCTCCGCCGCGAGGCGGCCGATCTCGCTGGGGAACTGGGCCGATGTCGAATGCAGCTTGCCGGCTAGGACCGCCGCCGCGCCGTCGTGGGAACCGTCCACCGTCACCACCGTGACCTGACCCGCGCGACCCGCCTCCTCGATCGCCGCAATCGCGCCCATCGCGCTCGGGTCATTGATCGGAAATGCCGCATCCAACTCCGGCCAGCGGACTAACAAACCGCGCATCACCAGGCGTGCCGTCGCGGCGGAACCCTTGCCATCCTGCGTGTCGAGAATCTGCATGCCGGGGTGCCGGGCCATTTCCTGCCGGAAGCCCGCGACCCGATCAATGCACGCCTTGTTGAGGCTCAGATGGAGAATGACGATCCTGGCCTGGGGATTGACCCTGGCCAACTCCTCGCAGGCGAGGCGACCGGCCTCGACGTTGTCGCTTACCACCTGGCAAAGCACCAGGTCGGAGTCGTTGACCGGCGCGTCCACGATGATGACGGGCACATTCCGGCGCTTGGCCTCGATGAGGGTTCCCTTGATGTCTTCCCAGTTCACCGGGTTGATGAAAATGGCGGCAGGCTGCCGCTGGAGCAGGTCGGTCAGGTCGTTTTTCTGTTTGAGCGAGCTGAACCGCGCGTCAAGGGCGACGAACCGGTCGCCCCTGGCTTCGATGACAGACTGAAGGCCCGCCTGGATTTCGACAAAGACCGGGTTGTCCATCGACTGCAATGAGACGCCGAAGAGTCTGCCGCCAGCCCGTGTTTCGGGTGAGCGCCTGCACCCGGTGGTGGCCGGCACGGCGAGCGAAGCAACAAGCCCGCAAAGCAGAACCTGGCGGAACCGGACGATGGCGGGCATCATGGTTTGGATGGTAGTGGGGGCATTGGCTCAGTCAAGGTGCACGATGCCCTGGCGGATGGCTTCGATGGCGGTCTGGGTGCGATCGGCCGTGCCGAGTTTGAGGAAAATGCCGGAGATGTGGGTTTTGACGCTTTCCTCACCGATGGCGAGCTTGCGGGAGATTTCCTTGTTGCTCATGCCGTCAACGAGAAGGCGCAGCACTCCGAGTTCGCGGGGGGAGAGTTCCTTGCTGTGGAGCCGCTGGCGCAGGCGGGCGGCTATGTCGGGCGGCAGCACTTTCTCGCCGCGATGCGCGGCGCGCACGGCGGCGAGAAACCCGGCGCTGGTGTTGTCCTTGAGCACGCAGCCGCAGGCGCCCGCCTGCAACGCGCGGTGAATGTCCGCGTCGTGGTCATAGGTGGTCACGATCAGGACGCGCGTCGCGGGCCAGCGGTTGCGGATGGTCAGGGTGGCGTTCGCGCCGCCGCCTCCGGGCAGGCGCAGGTCCATCAGCACCACGTCCGGTTGCTCGCGTTCGCACAGCGCCAGCGCTTCCGGGACGTCGCCGGCCTCCGCCACCACGTGCAGGTCGGCTTGGGCGTTCAGGATGGCCGCCAGGCCGACGCGGAGTGCGGGATGGTCGTCAACGATAAGGATCCGGATGATTTCAGACATGGGGCACGACGAGTTCGATGGTGGTGCCAGCGCCGGGCGCGCTGCGGAGGTTGAATTTCGCGCCGATGGCGCGGGCACGGGCACGCATCCCGGACAGACCGAAGCCACCCTTCGTGCCGCCGTCGGTGCCGTCCGATGGCCCGGTTGCCAAGCCGTGACCGTCGTCGGTCACGGCCAGGCATACGGCGGCATCCTGATAGTCGAGGGTCAGGGCGATGTGTCGGGCGCCGGCGTGGCGGACGGCGTTGGTCAGTGCCTCCTGCCCGGTGCGCAGCAGGTTGTCTTCGACGGTGGCCGGTAACTGGCGCGGTGTGCCGGTGGAGCGGAGTTCAAAGGCGGTCGGGCTGCCCTCGGTGAGTTGTTGGCCGATCTGGGCGAGAGCTTCGGCCAGCGTGCCTTCCTCGAGCGCCTGTGGCCGCAGTGCCCAGACACTGCGGCGGGCCTCGCTGAGACCTTGGCGCACCAATTGGCGGGCGAGGTCGAGGTGGCGCCGGCTGCCGTCGGGCAGCAGCCCCAGCTGGTCGCCGAGGGCTTCGAGTTGGACGCTGATCCCGGCGAAGTTTTGGGCGAAAGTGTCGTGGATTTCGCCCGCCATGCGGTTGCGTTCACCGAACACCGCGGCAAACAGCGCGCGGGCTTTCTCCCGCGCGTGGCGTTCCTCGCGCAGGTGCCGCCTCGACCGGAACCACAGCACGCCCAGCACCACCACCAGCGTGGTGCCCGAGGCGACGAGCATCCGCAAGGGCGTCCACCAGGGCGGGGCGTATATTAGCCTCACACTGTCAAAATCCTGGGCGATCAGGCTGAATCCCTGTGGTTGCCGATTCGTGACGAAGGATTCCCAACTGCCCACCGCCACTTCGCAGACGCCGGTGACTTCCAGTTCGCTGCCGAGCTGCCATGGCAGTGCCTGCGGGCTCTGAATGGATGCCGAAAACCGGGCCGGGCCGTTCTCGATCGTGAGGGTCCAACTGTCGTCCCCGCGTGCGGCGGCGGCGAGCACACCGCGCACCGTCAGCAGACCGCCTTCGTGCGCGCTGGCGTCCGCCGGCTCGACGGCGAGCGGCGCGGGCAGCTTCGCCAGCGCCACGAGTTGCCACTCGGCGTCGCGCAACAACGGCGAATATCCGCCGGGTTCCGGAAAGCCCGCCACATCCACCAGCTCGCCCGGATGCGGGCGCAGCCCCTCGTCGCGCAGCCACACGCGCAGGCCGCGGGTGTCGTCCTGCACGGCCAGCGGCCCATGCGGCGGCACCAGCGTCACGATGCCACGCACATGAACAAGCCGGTCCGCCTCGCTTTGGCTGGACTGGCTCAGGAGCTGGTTCATCGGCACGACGGGGAGGTCGAACGGCCGTGTCACGCCCGGGCTGAGGATGGTGATGTCCTTGAGTTCATGGACGTTCAGGGACGGCAGCAGCACCTGCTGGGTGCCGGGGTTGGGGCTGTGCAGGCAGACGCCGGACACGCGCACCCGTGCCCCCACCAATTCGGGGTGGGCGGTGATCTCGTGGGTCACGTTGACGGTGACCCGGCCGCCGCCGCTGGCCAGTTCGATCGCCAGCCAGGAAAGTCCGGCCTCCGGGTTGACGCGTTGGCTGCGGATGACGCCGGTGAGTTCCACGCGCTGGCTGTTGAGGCGGGTGGCCAGCAATTCCTCATAGTTCACCGGCAGCGCTGCCGGCATGCTCCCGGCACCCAGCACCCGCACCGTCTGCGCACGGACGATCGGGCCGAACACTCCGGGCGCGGCGCGGCCGGTGATTTCCACCTCCACGCCGGGCTTGAATCCAGCCGGCAGCGGCATTTCCGGCAGCCAGATGCCTCCGGTGGCATCCTGCACCGTGGCGTCACTCGTGGCGAGATGGCGGCAGTAGGTGACGACGCCACGCAGGGTCACCTGCGGCTGGAGCTCCGCCTCTGCCCGGGTGAGCGCACGAACCTGGGCCACCGTCCCGACCGGTGGCATCA
>CAMDLP010000076.1 GCA_945901795.1 Akkermansia muciniphila
TCCAGGAACGCGAACGGGAAGTTGTCCCGGTCGAACGGCTGCTCCATCAACGTCGAAACAGCATCTGCGATCTCAACGGCGTTCATGCGGCGGATTGTGGGAACCCGCCGGGTCGGGCGGCAAGATTCTTTATTTCTGCGATGCCAATCATGCGATCAGAGCGTGCAGGGCCGGATGCTGGTCGCGGGTGAAGGTGTCTGCCCGTTCCTTGCCGCAGTCGAAGTCGATGCCGCGGATGGCCATTGAGGAGAAAGAATTTTTAACCGCGCAAAGGTCGCCAAGGGACGCAGAGGAAGAATCTGGCCGGAGCTCGCGGAGGAAGGTCTGGGAGGCGGAGTGGGGCACGGGTGGGTAAAAGCTGAAAGGCTGAGAATCTGAAACGCTGAAATGAAGGAGACCGGATGGACTTTGTCGCCCGCCAAGCTAACGGGCAGGGCCGGGACCTCCAGCGAAAAGGGAAATTAATTGGGCGGTTGGCCGCGGTGGAGGGATTGTAACCTCCGGGGTCAGTCCCGAATGGCGCTAACTTAAGCCGTATTTCGGAGAGATTTCGCATACGGGAGCGAGCATTCGACATCCTAGACGAACCTTAAGTTAGCGCCATTCGGGTCAGTCCCCGCAGTGTAACAAATGTAACTTTATGTGTGGTAGAATAAGAGACTGCGGGGACCCTAAAGACGCAACCAAATGAAGGAATCCGTCGAAATCCGGGTGGTGGAACACTTGAACCGCTTCGACAACTGGGAGCTCAAACAGAAGTCCGACGAGTTCCGCAAGCTCGACAGCCACACCATCGAGTTCCCGGTAAGGATCAAGCCGGACGAGGAGAAGATCGTGACCTATCAGGTGCATTACACCTGGTGATCGACTCAGATCAAAATCTTCCCCATCACCTTCGCGGGCTCGACGCCGGTGAGTTTCTGGTCGAGGCCGCGGTAGGGGTAGGTGAAGCGGTTGTGGTCGAGGCCGAGCTGGTGGAGGATGGTCGCGTTGAGGTCGCGGATGGCCCCGCAGGCGAGCAGCACGCGTGATCAGCACGCAGCGGGATGGAAAGGTAGTGCGGAGCGACGATCTTCGAGAGGATGTCGAGTCGTGGCCCGGAGACATTCTATCAAATTAAGATGTTACACTGCGGGAACCGACCCCAGAGACTCTGACCCCGGAGCTTGTCTTCTGCGTTTCCCGCACGATAGGTCGATGAGGAAAATGGCCGCAAACTAGCTGCCTACGTCAGTATGCCCTTCACCACCTTCGCCGGTTCTACGCCGGTGGGTTTGTGGTTGAGGCCTTGGAAGCGGAAGGTGAAGCGGTTGTGATCCATGCCGAGGCAGTGGAGGATGGTTGCGTTGAGATCGCGGATGTGGACGGGGTTTTCCACGATGTTGTAGGAGTAATCATCGGTCGCGCCGTAGCTGACGCCGCCCTTCACTCCACCGCCGGCGACCCATGTGCTGAAGCAGCGCCCGTGGTGATCGCGGCCGGTGCCTAGTTTTCCCTGGCTGTAAACGGTGCGTCCGAACTCGCCGCCCCAAATGATGAGGGTGTCTTCTAATAATCCGCGCTGTTGGAGATCGGTAATCAGTGCGGCAGTGGGCTGGTCGGTGTCGCGGCACTGGTTGGCGAGGTGGGTTTGGAGGTTGTCGTGGTTATCCCAGCCACGGTGGAAGAGTTGGGTGAAACGTACGCCGCGCTCGGCCATGCGGCGGGCGAGGAGGCAGTTGTAGGCGAAGGTTCCTGGCGTGCGTGATTCCGGGCCATAAAGATCGAAGACCCAATCCGGCTCATCGGATAGATCTGAAAGCTCTGGGGCGGAAGTCTGCATACGGAACGCCATTTCGTATTGGCTGATGCGGGTGAGGATTTCCGGATCCGACATTTCGTTGTGGCGGATCTGGTTGAGGGCGGAGAGATCGTCGAGCATCGCGCGGCGGTCGCTGCGGTTCATGCCGGCGGGGTCGTTGAGGTAAAGCACGGGATCTGCACTGCTGCGAAACTGCACGCCTTGATGATTTGATGGCAGGAAGCCGCTGCCCCAGAGGCGTGAGAAAATCGGCTGGCCGGGATTTTTGCCAGTGCCTTGGGAAACGAGGACGACGTAGGACGGTAGGTTCTCGTTCATGCTGCCAAGGCCATAGGAGACCCACGATCCCATGCTGGGGTTGCCGGGGAATTGCGAGCCTGTGTTGATGAAGGTGATGCCGGGGTCGTGGTTGATCGCCTCGGTGTGCATCGAGCGGATCACCGCGATGTGATCAGCGACTTTGCTAGTGTAAGGCAACAGGTCGCTGATCCATTGGCCGCTCTCGCCACGCTGCTCGAAGCGGGCGAGGCTTTTGCATACAGGTAAATTTTTCTGGCCTGAGGTCATACCGGTGAGGCGCTGACCTTGGCGGACGGAGTCGGGTAGATCCTGGCCGTGGACTTTTTCCAAGTGCGGTTTGTAATCGAAGAGGTCGATGTGTGATGGTCCGCCAGATTGGAAGAGATAGATGACGCGCTTCGCACTTGGCGCGAAATGGGAAGGAGCCGGGGCACCGCCGCCTACCAGTGATTTCGCATCGGCGGCGAGCAGGGAACGGGCGGCCATTGCGCCGATGCCGAGTCCGGTTAGTCCCAGGAAACTGCGGCGGGAGAGGGCGTTGCTGTATTGTTCGATGGGGTTCATGGTCGGTTGATGAATTCGTCGAGGTTGATGAGGGTGGAGCCTAGCAAGGCGTAGGCGGCTTGCTCCGGGGTGCCGGCGAGCGTTTGCGCGTCGGCTTCACCAGCGGTGAAGCGGGCGAGGTGGCGGGCGAGGGATTTTTCCAACAGATCCATCTCCATCTCCTTCGCCTGCGGATCACGGCCGATGACGAGGCGGAAGCCGTAGGTGAGGCGCGAGGTGGGCGACGCGCCGCCTTCCGCGATCATGCGTTTTCCGAGCGCCACGCCCGCCGCGACGAACTGCGGTTCGTTCATCACGACCAGCGCTTGCAAGGGCGTGTTCGTAGCGTTGCGGACGACCGCGCAAGTCTCGCGCGTCGGGGCGTCGAAAAGCGCCAGCACCGGTGGTGGCGAGGTGCGTTTCCAGAAGGTGTAAACGCTGCGGCGGAAGGTCGATGCATCGCGCCCCGGTAGGAAAATCTGCGCGGTGAACGGCGGGTTGTAGCCGAAGTGGCTGATCTCGCTCCAAAGATCGTGCTGCGGTGGATGCACTCCGGGGCCGCCGATCGCGGGGTTGAGCAGGCCGCTGACGGACAGCGCCTGGTCGCGGATGATCTCGGCGGGGAGGCGTGTGCGCGGCGAGCGGGCGAGGAGTTGGTTGCGCGGATCTTTCTCCAAATGCTCGGGCGTGGAGGCGGCGGAGCGGCGGTAGGTTTCCGAGGTGAGGATCGTCCTCAGCAAATGGCGCATGTCCCAGCCGTTCTCCACGAAATCGACCGCCAGCCAATCCAGCAGCTCCGGGTGGGTGGGCCAGGAGCCCTGGTTTCCGAAATCACCGGCGGTTTCCACCATGCCGCGTCCGAACACCATCTGCCACATGCGGTTCACGGCGACGCGGGCGGTGAGCGGATGATCCGGGCGGGTGATCCATTGGGCGAGATCGAGGCGCGTGGGGCTGGCGTTTCCTCCGAGCGGCGGCAGGACGGCGGGCACCCCGGGGCTCACTTCCTCGCCGGGCTGGTCGTAGGCGCCGCGGTTGAGGATGTGGGTTTTGCGCAGCCCGGGCTTGTGATCCATCACCATCACCGAGGTGTGGCCGCGGTCGATGTCGCGTTTCAGCACGCCGATCTCCACATCGATGGCCTTGGACGCGTTTTCCATCCGCGAGGCGAGCTGCGGCGGCGGGTTGGCCTTGAGGGCTTCGAGCTCCGCGACGCGATCCCTGAGCTGCTGCATCCCGCCGTCTCCGAGCGGGGATTTGTAATCCATCACCGGCGGCGAACTCGCGTTGGTTGCCCCTTTTCCCGACTCCGAGGAGGTGTTGAAAAAAGCATACATCTGGAAGAATTCCTTCTGCGAGATCGGGTCGTATTTGTGGTCGTGGCACTGGGCGCACTTCATCGTCAGGCCGAGGATGGAGGTGGAGACGGCATCGACCTTGTCCACGGTGTAGGCCACGCGGTATTCCTCCTCGATGGTGCCGCCCTCGTGGGTGTTCATGCTGTTGCGCAGGAAACCGGTGGCCGCGATCTGGTCCGGCGTGGCTCCCGGCATGAGGTCGCCGGCGATCTGCTCGCGCACGAACTGGTCGTAGGGCTGGTTCTTTTGGAAAGCATTGATCACCCAATCGCGCCACGCCCACATGTCGCGGTGGTCGTCGATGGAATAGCCGTGCGTGTCCGAGTAGCGTGCGCCGTCGAGCCAGGGCAGTGCCAACCGCTCCGCGAAATGGGGCGACTCCATCAGACGGGCGATGAGTTTTTCCCAGCGGTCGGGCGCGGTGTCGGCGATATAAGCGTCGATATCGGTTGGCGCGGGCGGGAGGCCGGTGAGGTCGAGGAAAACGCGGCGGACGAGAGTGTGATCATCCGCGGGCGGCGCGGCTTTGAGGCCATCGGCTTTCAGGCGTTCTGCGACGAAGTGATCCACCGGATTCGCGGCGGGGGTCCCCGTTTTCTGCGGAGGAACAAAAGCCCAGTGCGGCTCGTATTCCGCGCCGTCAGCGATCCATTTTTCCAGCTTGGCGATCTGCTCCGGCTTGAGCGCGGCCATGTGCGCTTTCGGCGGCGGCATCACCATATCGGGATCTTTGGATAGGATGTGGCGAATCATCGCACTCTCTTTGGGATTTCCGGGAATGATCGCGGCGCCGTCATCTCGTGCGGCGATGGCTTCCTCGCGGATGTCGAGCCGCAGCTCCCCGCCGCGGTGCTTGGGATCCTGGCCGTGGCAGAGGAAGCAGTTTTCGGAAAGGATGGGGCGGATGTCGCGGTTGAAACCGAGCGGTTCCGCAGCGACTCCCGCCGTCAGTGCCAATGAAATGCAGCAGGTAAAACGATTTCCGGTCATCCAAGCTAGTTCTACTGCCGATATCGGGGATGTCTATCCTTCCGGAAAGAAAGAATCCGCGGCCGCCGCCGGTAAACAGTGTCTGATCGCAACCGCCGCCATGTCACTTCCCCTTTTTCTCCGCACCGTCATCGCCGCGTTGGGCTTCACCGCCTCGGTCCTTGCCGTGGACACGCGCCCGCCGAACATCGTGCTCATCTTCATCGATGACCTGGGCTACGCCGATATCGGCCCGTTCGGAAACACCGAGGTCCGCACTCCGAATCTCGACAACCTCGCGAAGCAGGGCCGGAAATTCACCAGCTACTACGCCACCCCGGTCTGCACGATGTCGCGCGCCAGTCTGATGACCGGCTGCCACAACACCCGCATCTCCCTCCCCGGCGTGCTTTTCCCTAACGCCAAGATCGGCCTCAACCTCGCCGAGACGACGATGGCCGAGGTTTTGAAAACCAAAGGCTACGCCACCATCTGCATCGGGAAATGGCACCTCGGCGATGCCAAGGAATTCCTCCCGACCCGGCAAGGCTTCGACGAGTATTTCGGCCTGCCCTACAGCAACGACATGGGCGGCGCGCGGAAGAACAATCCGCCGCTGCCGCTCTATCGGGGCGAGACAGTCATCGAGACCGAGCCGGATCAATCCCAGCTCACCCGCCGCTACACCGAGGAGGCCGTGAAATTCATCCAGGCGAAAAAGGACCAGCCGTTTTTCCTCTATCTGCCGCACACCATGGTCCACCATCCGCTGGCCGCCTCGGAGAATTTCAAGGGCAAGAGCAAGTTCGGATTCATCGGCGACACCATCGAGGAGATCGACTGGTCGGTCGGGCAGATTCTCACCGCGCTCGACGAGCTCAATCTAGCTAACAACACACTCGTGATTTTCACCTCCGACAACGGTGCCGACAACCGCCCCTGCCCGCCGTTCCGCGGCAGCAAAGCCAGCAGCTTCGAAGGCGGCGTGCGCGAACCCTGCCTGATGCGCTGGCCCGGAAAAATCCCGGCCGGCACCACCTGCGATCAGATCCTCGGCAATATCGACCTGCTGCCCACCTTCGCTAAAATCAGTGGAGCCACGCTCGATCCGGAACGCGTCATCGACGGCAAGGACGTCACCTCGCTGCTGACCGAGACCTCGCCCGCCGCCGTGCGCGACAGCCACCTCTATTTCAGCGGCGGAGAGTCGCAACTGGTCGCCATCCGCCAGGGCGATTGGAAACTCTTCGTCGCTTTGAAGGACCCCAAAACTCCCGTCCCGCAGGGCACCCTTTACAACCTCAAGACCGATCCCGGGGAAACCACCGACGTCGCCAGCGCCCATCCGGACATCGTCGCCCGGCTCAAGGAAGAAGCTGAAAAGCGCAACGCCGAGATCCTCGCCCACAAGCGTCCCGCCGGCACCACCGCTGTCGTCCGGGCGGACGAGCTGACACCGCTGTATGAAACCCGGACCGAACATGACAGCAACGGCATCGGTAAGTTTTTCATGGGCCGTGAAATCGCCCACGTCATGGGCCATCAGGCGGCGGACTGGCTGGAGCGGCCGCAACGCGAGGACGAGGAGCGCACCGACCTGCTGATAGAAGCGCTGAAGCTACGCGAGGGCGAGGTGGTCGCCGACATCGGCTGCGGCTCCGGATTCATCAGCCGGAAGATCGCCCGCAAGATCGGCAAAACCGGCGTGATCCACGGCGTCGAGATCCAGCAGGAAATGCTCGATCTGCTGATGAAACGCATGGCGCACTTCAAGATCGACACGGTCAGACCGGTGCTTGGCACCACCACCGACCCGAAACTGCCGCCCGGCTCGTGCGACACCATGATCATGGTCGATGTCTATCATGAGTTCGATTTCCCCTTTGAAATGATCCGCAACATGCTCACCGGATTGAATAAAGGCGGCCGGATTGTGTTCGTGGAATATCGCAAGGAGGATCCCGCGGTGCCGATCAAGGAAGTCCACAAGATGAGCGAGGCGCAGGTGAAAAAGGAAATGACCGCGCACCCGCAACTCGATTACGCCGAGACCATCGGCACGCTGCCGAGACAGCACATCATCATCTTCAGGAAGAAGTGAGAACCGGCTTATTTGGCAGCGGATAGACTCCGCCGCCAACCCTCGATCCGGTCCTTCAGGCGGGAGACGATTTCCGGATGCTGGTCGGCCACGTCGCGCTTCTCGTTCGGATCCTCGCTGAGATGATAGAGATGGGTGGGAGCGGTGTCCCAGACGTGGAGGTTGCGGTATTTCGAGGTGTCCTTGCCATGGAAGCGGAGGATCAGTTTCCATTCCTGTTCCACGCACCAGAGATACTGCAAGGTGTCGTCCGGATTGCCCGGCGACATGTTGTGGGTCGAGTTGGTGACGCCGAACACCTGCTTCCGGGCGTCGCGGGCCTTGGCGTCCAGCAGGTTGATTCCCGGCAGCCCGGCGGGAGCAGTTAGGCCGGTCGCCGCCGCGATGGTGGGAAACAGATCGATGGCGTGAGCGAGGTCCGGCGAGCGCTCCGGCTTCACCCGCCCCGGCCAGGAAACCATGATAGGCGTGCGGATTCCGTTCTCGAACGGCGAACTCTTCGAACGCTGGGCGTATTCCTTCCAGAGCTTCTGGTTCGGGTCGCCGGCATTCGTGCTAGCAGCCGCCCAACCGTTGTCGCAGATGAAGAGCACCACCGTGTTTTGGGTGAGCTTTTTGCCATCGAGATAATCGAACAGTTCGCCACAGGTTTCATCGAACCACTCGCACATCGCGTAATATTTCGCAACGTCCCCGGCCCGACCGTCCTTGCTGTATTTTTCAAGCAGACGCGCGGGCGGATTGTGCGGCGTGTGGGGCAGGAAGGGAGCGTACCAAAGCAGGAAGGGCTTCTTGTCCGCGACGGCACCGTCGATGAAGTCGGTCACCGGCTTCATCCCCTCCCGACCGATGGTCAGGCCGGCGTCACCGTGCCGCCCGCCTCGCGTCGGATCCCCGTGGGTCATGCCGTGCGTGAAGCCGCCGTCGGCGAACGAGCCTTCCCACCACTTGCCCGACTGATGGGCGAGATAGCCGCCGGATGTCAGTAGCTTCACGAAGCTCGGATGCTGGTGAAAGGCCTCGCGCAGTGGAGCGTCGAGCGCCGCGCGATTGTTGGATCCGTCCACATCGTTCCCCGAGATCCCGTGCTGGAAGGGAAACAGGCCGGTCACCATCGAGGCGAGGGATGGCCGGCAGAGCGGTGCCGCGACGCAGCCGCGTTCGAACACGAGGCTGCGTTTCGCCAGTCGGTCGAGGTGCGGAGTCTTGATGTCGGGGTGCCCCATGAAACCGTAATCCGACCAGGCCTGGTCGTCGCCGAGAATGACGACGACATTGGGCGGGGCGACCGAAGCGAATGGTTCTCCCGAGAGCCCCGCCACCGAGAGCAGTGCCGGCGCGCAAACCGCTAGATTTCGAAGGGTTTGAAACAACATGCGCATCGATACGTCCAGCGACTGGAGGAACTTACCGTGAAGCGCGCCAAGTGCTCACCGCCCCGCACAGGTCGCCGAGCGCGCAGCCGACGGATTTGAAAAGCGTGATTTCCCGCCCGTTCCGCCGCGCGGGCACGCTTCCCCGGCAGAGTTCGGACAATTCCCCCGCCACTTGATCGGTCGAGAACACCCCCTCTAACACCGGCACGAGGATCTCGCCCGCTTCCTTGAAACAATTGACCCGTGTATCCACGAAGACCCGGGATCGCGTCACCATGGCGGTGTCGCATTCGCGTTTGGTGGCGTGGTGGTTGCCGAGGAAATCCGTGTGGGTGCCGGGCCGGATCCATTCCCCGCGCACCAGGATTTCGGTGCTGCCGGTGGCGCAGACCACGATGTCCGCCCGCAAGCAAGCGGCCGGAAGATCGGTCGCCACCTCGAACTCCAACCCCGGCATTTCCGCCGCCATCGATTTGGATAGAGCCCCGGCCTGGTCCGGCGAGCGGCCCCAAATGAGAACTTTCTTCAGCGGCCGGACACTCGCATGGGCGCGGATGAGGAACGGCGCCAGCTTCCCCGTGCCTAGCAGCAACAGCGTCTCCGAGTCCGGGCGGGACAAGAAACGCGAGGCCAGCGCCGAAACCCCCGCCGTCCGCCAGCACGTGACGCTGACGCCGTCCACCAGCGCCAGCGGCTCGCCGCAGCTCCGGTCGAACACCAGGATCTGCGAATACAAGGTGCGGTGCGGCGCCTGGTTTTCCGGGAAATACGTGAACGCCTTGAGCGCGATCACCTCATCATTCCAAGACGGCAGCATCGCGAAGGCATCATGGCTGCCCGACGCCTCGTCCAGCAACATTACCTGCCGCGGCGGCATGGTGTGCCGACCTGCGAACGTTTCGTGCAGGGCATCGATGAAATCCGGGAAACGCAGCGCGGCGTGAACTTGGTCGGCGGTGATCACTCTCATAGTCGTGAAGTTTCTGGAACCCAGCTTGCCCGATCACCCGCCGATTCCAAGCGGAGATTGGGGATCGGGCGGCCTTGACGTGAAACTGTCGTTGATTGTCGCAAATCGGCGTAGACAGACGCGCCACAATTTGAGTAACCTGATCCCCTTTCCGCATTTCGGCTGAAATGCATCTGTTTTTGAAACGGAGACGATTTGCCTTTGCCAAGCCGACCACTTCCTTCCCACTTTCAAACAGTCATGGCTGGCAGCCAAATCACTCGCACACGCCGGTCCGGAACGGCATCTTCCGATGGAGCGCTCACCAGCGAGTTTCTCTCCGCGTTGCGGGACGGCTACCGGATGGAGGAGTTCGAGTTTTCAACCGCCTATCTCCAGTTCTGGGACAAGATGGAAAAGGCCAATCTCTATCTGGAGTCCATCATCAAGCCACAACTCATCAAGGGCCTCACTTGGGTGAACTCCTCGCACGATTCCATCCGCGGCCGCATTCATTCGTTTTGGAGCGAAACGGAAGAAGGCATCTTATTCGAAATCATCATCCCACCCGACACCACCGCCGAAATCATGCTGCCCGCAGGAAAAATCACCGAATCCGGCAAGCCCCTCGCCAGCAGCCTTCATCCATCTCGCTATGAAAAAACTCACCTTCCTCTTCCTCGTTCTCCTCGCGCCGCTGGCACTCGCCACGAAGCCCTTGAACGTCCTCATCCTCTACGCCGACGACTGGCGCTTCGACACGCTGGGCTGCGCGGGCAATCCGGTGGTGAAAACGCCCAACCTCGACCGCCTCGCAGGCGACGGATTCCGCTTCACCCAAAATTGTGTCACCACCTCCATCTGCGGCGTCAGCCGGGCGAGCCTGTTCACCGGACAATGGATGTCACGCCATGGAAATCTGGCGATGAAGGAGTTCAAGACTCCGTGGGCGGAGACCTATCCGGGCCTGCTGCGGGCTAACGGTTACTTCGTCGGCCACGTCGGCAAGTGGCACAACGGCAAGTTTCCGGCGGAGAAGTTCGACTTCGGCCGGTCGTATTACGGCAAGCACTGGATCAAGCAACCGGACGGAACGCAGATCCACGTCACCAAGAAAAACGAGAACGACGCGCTGGAGTTCCTCAAGCAGCGTCCGGCGGACAAGCCGTTCTGTCTCACGCTGGCCTTCATTGCGACCCACGCCGAGGATAGCAATCCCAAGCAGTTCCTGCCACAGCCGGAAAGCATGGCGCTCTATCAGGACGTGACCATCCCGCTGCCCAAAACCGCCACGGACGAGGCCTATCGCAAACTGCCGCCCTTCATCGCCAATGAGAAAAACGAAGGCCGCGTGCGCTGGCGCTGGCGTTTCGACACGCCGGAGAAATACCAGGAGATGATGAAGAATTACTACCGCCTCGCGACCGAGTTGGACGCCACCTGCGGACGCATCCTCGAGGAGTTGAAAAAGCAGGGCCAGCTCGACAACACGCTCGTCATCTTCGTCGGCGACAACGGTTATTTCCACGGCGAGCACGGCCTCGCCGACAAATGGTATCCGCACCAGGAAAGCATCCGGGTGCCGCTCATCGTCCGCGACCCGCGCATGGCTCCGGCGAAACGCGGCGGCACCAATGACGACTTCACGCTCAACGTCGATCTCGCGCCGAGCATCCTCGCCGCCGCCGGCATCAAGGCGCCCGCCACGATGCAGGGCCGCGACATCGCGCCGCTTTATCTAGCGGCCACGAAGCCCGCCTGGCGCGACGAGTTCTTTTACGAGCACGCCTCCGTCGGCAGCGTGGAAAGGATTCCCGCCTCCGAGGCGCTGGTGCGCAAGGACTGGAAATATTTCTACTGGCCCGACTTCAAGCTGGAGCAGCTCTTCCACGTGGAGGCCGACCCCTTCGAGGAAAACGACCTGGCCAGCGACCCGCAGCACGCCGTGCGGCGCGCCGAGATGCGCGAACGTTTCAACGAGCTGAAGGCCGCCGCGAAGTAACACCCGCCATTCTACTTTTCATGAAACCAATCATGCACTCTGAACTGTTAAGATGTTTACTTGCTCTCGCGATTGCTCCGCTGGTTCAGGCGGAACCAACAGAGTTTCCAGTGAAGGCACCGTTTGTGAAAGGCGAGGATTCGCTCTGCGTGAACGATTGGTGGAACCGCCCGGCAAACCCGATCATCGACCTCAAGGTGTCGCGCGATCAGGCGATCTGCTTCGGCATCTACACCGTCTCTAGCAAAACAATCAAGCTCAGCGCCCAACTCTATCCGCTTCATCCGCAGGAAACCTTCGGACAAGGACGAGATCGTGCTCGCCGCCCTTTCGTGCAACTCGAACAAGGACCGCGGCCTGCGCGAGGAATACACCCGGAACATCAAGCACCAAGATCCGGACCTCGTGTTCTTCGCGGGTGATCAATCCTACGATCACAAAGAACACACCGCCGCATGGTTGAAATTCGGCCTCGCGTTCCGTGAGATTTTCCGCAATCGCCCGTGCATCACCATCCCGGATGACCACGACATCGGCCAGGGAAACCTGTGGGGCGAAGGCTGGCCGCGCTTCGGGGACGTCACCAAGCCCGCGGCACGCCAGTTCCCCGGCTGGCCGAAAACCATTTCCCTTTAACAAAACCCGCCTCTGAACCAGCCATGAAAACCAAACCCCATTTTCCCGCAGTCATCGCCACCTTTGTCATCAGTGCCATGTTATACCATTTAGCTTAATAAAATAGGCATATGGTTTTCTTCGAACCGTTTAGTTCGGAGCGCAGGTCGCTGTTCAAAAACAAAGACAGGACTCGGCTGGTATCCTCCCAGTATTTACGCAGGGTCACGGTGATCTTCTCTTCGAGGGCCTCCAGTGTAGGCCAGGCCTTATTGCAGATCGTATCCTTGACGATATCCCAGAACTTTTCGACCGGATTGAATTCGGGGCTGTAGGCCGGCAGGGTGATGATCTTGAGGTTTTCGGTTAGCTCGGCCTTGGCTTCAGCCGTCATCTTGCCCTTTCTTCCCGAACCCTCGCCGCGCTTCAGAAGCGCTTCAATCCCACCATTTCGGAAGAGCTTGATCCAATCATTGATACTGTTTCGATGGCGTCCCACCAAATGCGCCACCGCGGCGATATCCAGTTCGCCTTCAAGCAAGAGTTTGATGGCGAGAAGCCGCTCTTTCTTCCATCCCGTCTTCTCAGCACGGTGCCTTTTGCCGATCCCTGGTGCCTCGTTATTGAAGTCTAGCCTGCCTCGTTTTCTTGCCATGCGAAATTAATACAGG
>CAMDLP010000077.1 GCA_945901795.1 Akkermansia muciniphila
GTTACCACCACGGCAGGAGAGTTGCCCACAAGAACCCGCCGCTCCGACGAGTTTCAGATCCCATTCTCGCAGCGGAACCTTGTGGACAACTCTCCTGCCGACCGCTGTTCATCCGATTCGCCACCCACTAAAATCTCTGATGTGCCATAAAAAAACCAAAGTGCCGGGAGATCACATAATGGGCGGATAACATGAAACTCGGTCGAGCCCAAGGCGATGCCATGCTCAAGATCTGGGACGACGGCGACTTTGCCGTTTTCCATACACGGGGTGATCTTGGCGAAAATCACATCACCAGCAGAAAAAGGTGTATAGCCTTTCTTGACCTCAGCGAAGGGGCGAGTGGCGGCAACATCAACCTTGTTCGTCAACGCCTCGACGGCTGGCATCGGAACAAAGTGAACGAGCTTGGAGTCTGAGATCGCGGATTTATCTAGCCGCGGGTTCAGCTCGCAGCAAAAGTCGATTTGGGGACGTTCCCACGAGGCCGGCAGGAGTGCATCCATCACGCCGCCACCTCCCCATCAAGTTCCTGAATCCGCGCGACAGCGCTCCCTCCGTGCATTCTGTGCATTCCGTGGTTAAAAATCTGAACCACAGAGTGCACGGAATACACGGAATGAAGAGGAGTTTGAGTCATGTTAGTTGGAGACGCGTTTGATCTGGAGGCTGGCGTATTTGAAGTTGAGGAGCAGGGCGGTCTTGAGGCCGGTGATGTTGAGGTAGCCGAGCATTTGGGCGAGGTGGTTCTCGTTGAAGGCGGTGACGACCTTTGGATCGACAATCACCATGTCCTCAACGATCAGGTCGGGGATCAGGGAGCCGATGTGCTGGCCGTCATAGCGGACCATGAATTCCCGCTGAACATCGCAACGCAACCCTTGTTTGGTGAGTTCGATGACAAGGGCGCGTTCGTAGAGCTTTTCATCGAGACCGGGCTTGAGGGCGAAGAGCACCTTGTGGGCGGCTCCGATGATCTTTTCAGTTAGTTCGTTGGTTTCCATTTTTTTAACCACAGAGAGCACAGATTACACGGAATGAAGAGGAGAATGAAAGTCGACTGGATAGCGCGGCAGCACCCACTCTGTGTATTTCGTGCATTCTGTGGTTCAAAATTCTTCATGCGGTTAGAGCTTGGTTCATTTCGGTGATCATGCCGTCCATGCCATCACCGAAGAGCTGGTGCATTTTGCCGAGGCTGCCTTGGGCGTCGAAGGGGGCGAAGTCGAGGTCGTCGCGCTCGAAGCGAAGGGAGGTCATGATGTGGTCGCGGATGAGCTGGAGGAAGGCGGTCTGGGATTCGTTGAAGGGCTGGCCGGCGTTCTTTTTGAGGATCCAGTCGCGGTAGTTGCGGCGGACGGTGGCGTCGAAGGGCGTGAGGGCGGCATCGAGTCCGCAGGCACGGCGGATGAGGGCGACGAGGGCGGTCAGCTCGGTGAGCGGTTTGGCGTTGTCCGGCAGGGCATCGAGCCGGGCGTAGGCTTCCCAAACGCGGAGCGGAGCGAGGCGCGGGGCCTCCTGCTTGAGGACGGCGAGCACGCTCTTGATTTGGTCGAGCGTGACTTCCTGGCGGCGCTGCGGTTGCTGATAGAAGATGGTGAGGGCATCGAGCCGGTCCTGATGCTCGCGGCAGAAGGTTTCGAATTCGGAAACGAAGGCGGCGGAGCGCTCGCGGGCGTCGGCATCCCACTCGGCGCGGACGAGGGTGTCCTGGGTATCGAGGTCGATGGTTTGGAGGTTGGCGGTGCAGGTCTCGACGATGAGTTTCACGGCGGCTCCGGTGAGCGGTGCGGCGGCGGCGGCGACGAGTTGCTGTTGGGCTTTTTCCCGGGCAAAGTCGCCGGGTTCGGTGCCGGGCTGCTGGCCGGTGAGTTCGAGGGCTTTCTGCTCGATGGCCTCGCCGTCGATGGCGTGGAAGAGATTTCTAACGAGCGTGCTGATGGCAGTGCCGCCGAGTTTTTCCGCGACGGCTTGTTTCTGCTCATCCGTGAGCATCCGCTCAATGCGGGCGAGGCGGCCGGCGAGGGAGGAAATGGTGTCTGCATCGGTGGCTCCCATGACGACCTCCATGGCGAGATCCTTGAAGGGTACGGAGGGTTTGGTGATGGGCGGGCGGCTGGCGGTCTTGAGGGACCTGGTAACGCCGATGGCATCGACGATGACGTAGTGGGTCTTGGCGGTCTTGGCGGTCTTGGCGGCGGGCGAGGCTTTGCGCAAACCATCGTGGTCGAGCGTGCGGGTGCCGCGGCCTTTCATCTGTTCGAAGTAGCCGCGGGATTTCACGTCGCGCATGAAGAGCAGACATTCGAGCGGTTTCACGTCGGTGCCGGTGGCGATCATGTCCACGGTGACGGCGATGCGCGGGTGGTATTCGTTGCGGAACTGCTGGAGCACGGACTTGGGGTCTTCTTCGTTTTTGTAGGTGACCTTTTTGCAGAACGCGGAGGATTCGCCGAACTCCTCGCGGATGATCTGAATGATGTCATCGGCGTGGGAATCGGTCTTGGCGAAGAAGAGGGTTTTCGGGACCTCGTATTCGCCATCGGAGCCGGTGCGGTCGGGAAAGATTTCCGGGAGCTTGTCGCGGAAGGTCTGGATGACCTTGCGGATCTGGGAGGGATTGACGATGTCGCGGTCGAGGGCCTTGTTGGAATAGGCTTCGTCCTCGTCCTGCTGTTCCCAGCGTTTGGCGCGGGTGAGTTTCTCGCGTTTCTCGACGAAGCCTTTGAGGACCGTGCCGCCGTTCAGGGTGACCTCGGTCTCGATGACGTAGATCTCGCCCTGGACGTTCACGCCATCGGCCACGGCCATCTCGTGGGTGTATTCGGAGACGACGTTCTGATTGAAGAAGGCGTAGGTGCGGGCATCCGGCGTGGCGGTAAGACCGACGAGGAAGGCATCAAAGTAATCGAGCACCTGCCGCCAGAGATTGTAGATCGAGCGGTGGCATTCATCGATGATGATGAGGTCGAAGTGCTCGATGGGGACCTTGGGGTTGTAGCTAACGGGAAGCGGCTCCTTGCGGGTGGACGTGCGCTCGCCAGGGTTTTCGTCCTCGGCGGATTCGTCGAGTTCGTTTCCCTAGAGGATGGAATACATCCGCTGGATGGTGGAGATGCATACCTCGGCGTCTTTCGGGACGTGGGAGGAATTGAGGCGCTGGACGGTGTAGAGTTCGGTGAACTTGCGGTTGTCGTCGGAAGGCTGATAGGCGAGGAATTCCTGCTCGGCCTGCTCGCCGAGGTTGCGGGTATCGACGAGGAAAAGGACGCGCTTGATGCGGGCATGCTTGAGCAGTCGATAGATGAAGGTGATGGAAGTGAAGGTCTTGCCGGCACCGGTGGCCATCTGGACGAGCGAGCGGGGTTTGGCCTTTTTGACGGAGCCGTCCAGTTCGGTGACTGCATCGACCTGACAATCGCGGAGGTCGAGGGGGATGAGGGCGGGAAGGTCCAGCAAGCGGGCGCGGAGGGATTTTTCCTGGGAGAGGAGTTCGCGAAGGGTTTCCGGACGATGGAAGGAGAATACCTCGCGGGAACGGGGCTTTGGGTCGCGCTGGTCGGTGAAGCGGGTGATGACGCCAGTGGCCTCGTAGAGGAACGGCAGCGGCTGGCCGGTGTGTTGGACCCATTTCAGTTTCGCGGTGGCGTAGTCCTTGGTTTGGTCTTCGACGGTGGTGATGTTGTGGCCGAGGGTTTCCTTCTTGGCCTCTGTGACGCCGACCGGTTTTCGATCGACGAAGAGGACGTAGTCGGCGGGGCCGCTGTCGGTGGTGTATTCGCGGACGGCCTGGCCTTCGCCTTCGTTGAAGTCGATGGCGTCCTTGTCCTGAACGGCCCAGCCGGCAGCGCGGAGCTGTGCGTCGATCCGGTCACGGGCGATTTGTTCGGGATTTTGGTTGGGGATCTGGGACATGAAAGCCGATTTCCAATACGGTCTGCATGAATTCGCCACAGAATGCGACAGGGTGGAAGCCAATTCCTATCAAGGTCGCGCAAGCAGATCTTCCTGCGGGCAGGCACGAACGCGTTCCTCCCAGCTTACAGCTCGAGAGGAGTCCGGTTGTTTAACGGCGACTGGGTAGCAGTGCTGAAAAAGGGGCGGGCGATTGGACCGCGATCGTGGGAGCGAGACGCACCCACAACGGTCTGCCGCGAGACGCGGCAGCCACGTTTCAGGATCAGGCGTAGATGTTTTTGTAATACTCGTCCACCATGCGGTTGGCGTCGAAGAACGGGACGACGTCGTTCATGGAGTTGAGGACGACCTGGTTCCACTCGTCGGGGCGGTCGTAGTAGAGGGGGAGGATTTGCTCGTGCATCAATTGATAGAAGCCGAGCAGGTCGTGGCGGTCGCGGTCTTCGTGGCTGAGCGACGGATCGGCAGGCGGGATGATGAATGAGTTTTTCGAGTCCTCGGCGAACTCGCAGACCCAGCCGTCGTAGGTGGAGAGGTTGACCGAGCCGTTCATGGCGGCGGTCATGCCGGAGGTGCCGGAGGCTTCGCGGGTGACGACCGGGTTGTTGAGCCAGATGTCGGAGCCGTTCTTGAGGAAACGCGAGAGTTCGAGTTCGTAGCCGACGAGCACGGTGGCGTTCGGATAGTCCTTGGTGATCCGGATAAGGTGGTTGAAGGTGTCGATCGCGGAGTAATCAAACGGATAGGGCTTGCCGGCCCAGATCACCTGGACGGGGTATTTGTTGTTCTGGAGCAGCTCGCGGAAGAGTCGGATGTCGCGGCTGATGAGGTCCGGGCGCTTGTAACCGGCGAAGCGGCGCGCCCAGACGATGGTGAGCACGTCGGGTTTGAAGAGCTTGCCCGTCTGGTCGGCGACGACGCGGAAGAGCCGCTCCTTGAGCTCGCGCTTGCGGTGTTTGAGCTCGACGATGTCGCCGCGGACGCGCGCGTGTTCGAGGCCGTGGTCGGCCCAGTATTTTTTGTTCTGGGCGTTGGTGACGTGGGTGATCTCGCAGATGTTAGGTTGATCCTTCCACATCTGGCGGGAGACTTCGCCGTGGAGTTTTGAGACGCCGTTGGCGATGCGGGCGAGGCGGAGGGCGGCGAGCGAGTGGTTGAACTCGTCGCCGTCGATGCCGGTGATTTCGCGGACTTCCTCCTCAGGCACACCGCCGAAAAACGAGAAGTCGCGGAGCAGGTGGAAGCCGTGTTTTTCATTTCCGGCTTCCTCGGGAGTGTGGGTGGTGAAAACGAGGCGCTTTTTCACCTCATCGAGGCTGCGGTGTTTTTCGTAAAGGTGGAAGGCGGCGGAAAGTCCGTGGGCCTCGTTGAGGTGCCAGACGGACGGGTCCACGCCGAGCTCGTCGAGCAGGCGGGCGCCGCCGGCGCCGAGGATGATGTATTGGGCGATGCGGCGGAGATGGTCGTGGTCGTAAAGCCGGTGGGTGATGGCGCGGGAGAGGCTGTCGTTTTCCTCGACGTCGGTGCTGAGGAAAAACATCGGCACGGTGTTGAAAATATCGCCCGGCAGGAACATCGCCTTCACCCACACCAAGTGGCCGTGGACGGGGACGGTGAAGCGGATGCCGGTGTCCTGGAGGAAGGCGTATTCCTTTTTACGGAACTGGATGGCCAGCTCGCGGTCCTCGCCGCGGGCCTGGTTGTAGTAGCCGTAGGTCCAGAGGATGCCGATGCCGCAGAGGTTTTGCCGGAGGTCGGCTGCGGCGCGCATGTGCGAGCCGGCGAGGAAGCCGAGGCCGCCGGAGTAGATTTTGAAGCTTTGGTCGATGGCGAATTCGCAGGAGAAATAGACGGCGCTTTTGGCGTATTCCGGGGCGATTTCGTAGGGGTGGGCGAAAGGTTTCGGGAGAAAAGAGGAAGCCATGATGGATCGGATGGTGATGGATGAATGATAGTGACGAGTGCGCCGGACCGGGCTCGGTTTTATGCGGATCTTGTGCAATTGCCACGTTGCAAACTCGTGTCAATTCGGGTGGGCCGAGACGGTGGGCGATGTTCAGGAAAATGTCGAGTTTTGTGCGGGTGGTGATGCTTGGATCAGGCCTTTTCAGCGCGGCGCGAGCTTGGCGCGGACTCTTTGCAGTGGCTGTTCGATCCAGCGCCACGAGGCCAGCGCCAGCCCCCATGTGACGGCGGCGTAGACGGCGACTCTGAAAGCCGCGCCGATCCCGGATTCGAAAGGTCCGCTCCAGAGAAACCAGAAGATTTTCCCGGTCACTAGCGGCGCGAGATTGTGGAATAGATAAACCCCGTAGGATAGCTGCCCGATCCGCTGGAGCGCCGGATTTTCTAGCAATTTATTCGCGGCCCCGGAAAACCCCACTGAGTAGGCAGCGATCAATCCGCACAGCGCGACCGCCAGCAACGTTTGCTGGAACGCGCGCAGCCCGAAGGTGGGCCAGCCGAGCGCGTGAGACCCGAAAATCCCGAGATAGCCGGCGAGCGCGAGCACCGCCAGCCCGCGCAGGCCCGGGCTTTCCAGCGACATCCCGCGATGCACCGCGAGGGCGAGCAGTCCGCCGATGCCGAAATAATCAAACGTCGCCCACGTCAACACCTGCGGCCAGGCGCACCACGGCACCAAGCTGTCATGAAACATCCGTGACAGCGGGCCGACTGCGGTGAAAACCAAGACCGCGGGAAGCAGCCATTTCCGCGGCAGGAACCAGATCACGAAGGGCCAGATCAGATAGAACTGCTGCTGGATCGCCAGCGACCAGAAATGGTTGGTCCCCTCCGGCCAGTATCCGAGGAAAGCCATGTGGATGTTTGAAAGGTGGAGCGCGTACCACGCCATTCCGGTCCCGGTGACGTCCGGCGCGCGGACGATCCACGCCAGAGCCAGCGCCGCGTAGTAGGGCGCGAGAATCCGCAGGCCGCGCCGGATCTGATAGTTCTTTAGCGCCGCCGCTTTCCAAGTCCCGCCACGCGCCTCGCTGCGGTCGCGCTCGCGGAGCAGCGAGCCGGTGATCAGGTATCCCGTGAGGACCAAGAAAAAGAACAGGAACACCTCGAACGGAAACACCCGCGGCCAGCCCGCCGGGCACCAGTGATCCGAGCAGATCGCCAACATCGCGATCGCCCTCAGCCCGTCCAGTTGCACCGCGCGCTCGCTCACTCGGTGTTTGAAACCATGATCCGCCGCTTGATGCACGCGCTTTTTTCCCGAATGCCGCCCGGATGCCGTGGCCGTGCAATTCACTTCGACAATCGCCCGATTTGAGTTGCGACATGAGCGGCGGGGCGTTCCCTCCGCCTGTTGCCTCTGGAAAATCCAAATCCAGCCGTCCCCGATCCCCCGATGAATTTCCGTGTCATGTGCGAGCGTGAATTACACGCTTCAGGATCCGGCGACTTTTCTCTTCGCGATCCCGAGGCCATCCCGTTCCTGTTCCCGAGCCGCTACTGCCGGTCGGACCGGCTCCGGCAGCAGGCGCAGGATCTTTTCGGGCATTTGAAGACGACGCACGCGATCGCATCTGCGGTGAGCGATTGGATCTTCGAGCACGTTTCCTACGTCGGCGGGAGCTCGGGTGAAACCTGCTCGGTAATCGAAACCTTCGAGCAACGCTAGGGCGTGTGTCGCAACTTCGCGCATCTCGCCATCGCCTTCTGCCGGGTGCTCAACGTGCCGGCGCGCTACGCGACTTATTACCCTAAAAAGGAAAATGGAAAGATCGCCAGAACGTGGCAAGTGACGTAAAACCAATGTCATGGGCACCGTTCTGCTGAGCGTCTTGAGCGGACACTGGCGTTACGCCCACATCAACGGCGTGCGTGGAGATGGAATCAACCCTGGCTTGTTAGGGTTGCGCGGCACCGTCAGCGAGGACGCCGTGCGCCTCGCCATGGCTCGCATCGAGGAGGCCGCCGGCCTTGACTGGCTTTCCACCCACATCCTTGGCAGTATATCTCCCGCACTGCGCCTGCCGTGGATTCTCGACATCGATGTCACCGTCAAGCCGCTCTACGGCCACCAGCAGGGAGCCGAGATCGGCTACAACCCGCAAAAACCCGGCAGGCCCAGTCACGTCTATCACAGTTACTTCGTGGCCAACCTGCGCATCTGCCTCAGCTCCCACCAAATCAGCTCCAATGGTCTCGCTTGGGCACTCGGAATCAATCCCCGGAATTCAGACCGTTCACTTCACTCGTCTTCCCATGCGAAGGCGGCTTCGGCCTTGGCCTCGGCGAGCAGGTCGAGGGTTTCGTGCTTTCCTCACCACTCCTCGATGTAGGGCCAGTCGAGGCGAGCGGGCCCTTGCACCTGCATTACCGCGACGACATCGGCGAAATCCTTCGGGTAGTTCCGCGAGATACTTCGTCCATTGAATCCCTTTGGTTCCAACCACGAAATCCGCATCATGGGTGGCGCGGGGCACGCCGTAACGATTTGATGAAAAGGAGCCGACAAGATCCGCTGTTCTTCCGTCATGCCGCGGGCCTGCCGCACCTTCGCCAGATCGGCGGCGCGGGCTTGGGTGGCGATGGATTCGTCAGTCACGGGCGCAAATTAACGCGGTGTGAGGCGGTCGGCAAGCTTGGGGATGGTGCTGGGAAAACCGCGGCGACCGGTGATCGCCGCTACAGCCGCCGCCACTGGTTGTCGTCTTGTTGGAGAAGCTCGTCGGCCTCTTTGGGGCCCCAGGAACCGGCGACGAACTCGGTCATCGGCGGCGGGGTGGCGGATTGGTGCCAGGCGTGCTCGATGTGGTCGATGAATTTCCACGCTTCCTCGACCTCGTCGCGGCGGGCGAAGAGGGTGGCGTCGCCGGCGATGGCGTCTAGCAGAAGGCGCTCGTAAGCTTCCGGGCTGCCCTTGCCGAAGCTGGTGGCGTAGTGGAAATCCATTTTCACCGGCTCTAACCGCAGGCTGGTGCCGGGGATTTTCGAAACCATGCGCAGCGAGATTCCCTCGTCCGGTTGGATGCGGATGACGAGCACGTTGCCGCCGGGCACGCCGCCGCAAGGGGTGTTGAAAAGCACGCAGGGCGCGTCTTTAAAATGGACGGAAATCTCGGTGGATTTCTTCGGCAGGCGCTTGCCCATGCGGATGTAAAACGGCACGCCGCTCCAGCGCCAGGTGTCGATGAGAAGGCGGACGGCGACGTAGGCTTCGGTGTCGGAGGTCGGGCTGACCCGGTCTTCCTCGCGGTAGCCGGGCACGGGATTTCCATCGATATAGCCCGAGGTGTATTGGCCGCGCACGACGTTGGCGGCCACCTTTTCCGGGGTATCCCACTGCCGCAGCGAGCGGATGATTTTGACTTTTTCATCGCGCACGCCATCGGCCGTTAGGTCGGTGGGCGGCTCCATGGCGACGAGGCTGAGGAGCTGGAGCAGGTGGTTCTGGACCATGTCGCGCAGCGCGCCGGATTTCTCGTAGTAGCCACCGCGGCCGCCTTCCATGCCGAGGTTTTCCGAGCAGGTGATTTGGATGTGGCTGATGTATTTGCTATTCCAGAGCGGTTCGAAAATCGAGTTGGCGAAGCGTAGGACCATCAGGTTCTGCGCGGTTTCCTTGCCGAGATAATGGTCGATCCGATAGGTGTCGCACTCCTGGAAGGTGTCGTTGACGACCTGGTTCAAGTGCCTGGCGGTGGCGAGGTCGGTGCCGAAGGGTTTCTCGACGATGACGCGGGACCAGCAACCGGGCTTCGACTCGTTGAGCCCGGCATTTTTCAGGTTAATGAGGATTTCATCGAAGAACTCGGGGGCGGAGGCGACGTAGAAAAGCCGGTTGCCCTTGCCGCCGTGCTCGGCGTCGATGGCATCGAGTTTTTCCGCGAGGCTGCGGTAGCCATCGACATCGGAAAACTCCGAGGTGTGATAGGAAACCGTCTCGATGAAGCTCGCCCAGATCTTGTCGTCGTGGCCGGAGCGGGAGACCTTGCGGTTGAGCTCACAGAGTCCGCTGCGGAACTCCGCATCGGACCTTTCACGCCGTGCGAAACCAATGATTTTCACGCCGGTCGGCAGCTCGCCATCCACCGCGAGGTTGTAGAGTGCGGGGATAAGCTTGCGGTGCGTTAGATCGCCGGTGGCACCGAAGATCACGATGCTGCAGGGCTCCGCGCGCGAGCGGGAAACGAGGTCTTCGCGGAAGGGGTTCATGGGGGTAAATGCTGAGATGCTGAAAAACTGAAAAGCTGAAATTGGAAGATGGATGTGCGGAGCGTTTTCAGCTTCTCAGCATTTCAGTTTTTCAGCTTTTACCAAGGAAGGGGGAAGTCGCGGTTGAAGGCGAACACCCGCTCGCGGATCGCGTGTAGCTTCTCCAGATTCGTGTGAGCGGACAAGGCTTCGTGGATGAAATCGGCGACTTGCCCGACATGAGCTTCCTTCATGCCGCGGGTGGTCACGGCGGGCGTGCCGATGCGGATGCCGCTGGGTTTCATCGGGCTGCCGGTGTCGAAGGGAATGCCGTTTTTGTTCACCGTGATGCCCGCTTCATCGAGCGCGTGCGAGGCGTCGGTGCCGTTGAGATTCTTGTTCCGGAGGTCCACCAGCATGACGTGGTTGTCCGTGCCGCCGGAGCAGATGCGGAATCCATGATGCGTTAGGCGTGCGGCGATGGCCTGTGCGTTCTTGATGATTTGCGCGGAGTATTCCTTGAACTCCGGCGTGAGTGCCTCGCCGAAGCAAATCGCCTTGGCCGCGATGACGTGCATCAGCGGACCGCCCTGGATGCCGGGAAACACCTGCGAGTCGATTTTTTTCGCGAACTCTTCCTTGCACAGAATGATGCCGCCGCGCGGGCCGCGGAGCGACTTGTGAGTGGTGGATGTCACGAAATCCGCGTGCGGGAACGGGCTCGGGTGCAGACCAGCGGCGACGAGGCCGGCGATGTGCGCCATGTCCACAAACAGATAGGAGCCGACCTCGCGGGCGAGCTTGCCCATGCGCTCGAAATCGATGATCCGCGAGTAGGCGGATGCGCCCACGGTGATCAGCGCGGGCTTGAGTTCGCGGGCGGTTTTTTCGAGTTCGTCGTAGTTGATCCGCTCGTCGTCAGGGGAGACGCCGTAGTGGGTGACGTCGTAGAAACGGCCGGAGAAATTCGCCTTGTGGCCGTGGGTGAGGTGGCCGCCGTGGGCGAGGTCCATCGTGAAAATTTTGTCGCCGGGCTTGAGCACGGAGAAATAGACCGCGGTGTTCGCCTGCGAGCCGGAGTGCGGCTGGACGTTCGCATGTTCGGCTCCGAAGAGCTCCTTCGCGCGGTCGATCGCGAGTTGCTCGACGACATCCACGTTTTCGCATCCGCCATACCAGCGTTTACCGGGGTAGCCCTCGGCATACTTGTTCGTGAGCACGGACCCCTGCGCCTCCATCACGGCGGGCGAGGTGAAATTCTCCGAAGCGATCAGCTCGATGTTGTTCCGCTGGCGATGCTCCTCCGCCGTGATCGCGGCATAAATCGCGGGATCGGTCTCGGCGATCCGGCTGCCGGAGGCTTTGCAGACGCGCGCTTCGTGGCGGCCACCGGCGAAATTGGTAACGAGAAACGCATCCGCCATCGCGATGGCCGTCGCCTCATCCGTGAATTTCCCGCTGAGGCAAAGCACGTTCGAATCGTTGTGCTCGCGGGTCGTCACCGTTTCCTCGACCGAGCGGACACTCGCCGCGCGGACGTGGCGGTGGCGGTTCGCGGCGATGCTCATGCCGACGCCGGAGGTACAGGCGAGGATGCCGAAATCGTAAGTGCCATCCGCAACAGTGCGGGCGACCAGGTTCGCGTAATCCGAATAATCGACGGACGCGGTCGTCTGCGTGCCGAAGTCGCGGACCTCGTGGCCGACCGCCTTCAGGTGCTTGACGACGGCGTTTTTCAGATCGACGGCGCCGTGGTCGGCTCCGATGGCAATGCGGAAGGTGGGATGGCTCATGGGCGGGGCGGGATTCAAGTCCGGGAACGCCGACTTGCAAACCGCAAATTTCGGGGAATTGCGGCACGGCGCTCAAGCCAGGGAGAATTGCCAGCGAGCGAGTTGGAATTTAACCGCAGATGCACAGGATGGACCTTGCCTGGGCGAACCGTGTCCAGCGCGTGGAAATGACAGGTCTTTGCCGGTTCCATCCGCCAACCCGCCTGATTCCACACCCGGCAATCCAGTCGGATCCATGCCGAACGTTTGATGTCCGTCGATGTCCGGCGGTTGATTTGCGGTTGTGGGGTTTATCGGTCACTCGGTGCGACGTCTTGTACGGCTGAGTGATCGTTGGGGACGGGGATTCGTGCTACATGGCGTTTTCCAGCGATGGTTGAACATGACCGTGGGACGACGCCTTTCAGTATCCGTCGGAGGCCATGGATTGCGTGCAGCCTGCTGCCGCTTTCCGTGAGACAGCCCTACTGTCCACGGCGCAGGATTCGGTGATTGTTTGAGGATGATGGATCAACCTAAAAAGGAAAATGGAAAGATCGCCAGAACGCGGCAAGTGACGTAAAACCAACGTCATGGATGCGCCGACTGCGTTGATTTGTGCTAACCCTGCGGGTGAGCCGAAAACCACCCCTGAAACGCCACCCGGCTCTTGGCCGCTGGACACTCCCGGCGGACGTTTTTATGCCGAGTGGGATGATCAGGCCCCCGTTACCCG
>CAMDLP010000078.1 GCA_945901795.1 Akkermansia muciniphila
TCGGCGCGGTCGCGGTAGTGTTTTGGTATACCGATGGTGGGGAAGGCATCCGGATGAAAAAGAAAATCAATTGCCCCTCACGGGTAACGGGGGCCTGATCATCCCACTCGGCATAAAAACGTCCGCCGGGAGTGTCCAGCGGCCAAGAGTCGGGTGGCGTTTCAGGGGTGGTTTTCGGCTCACCCGCAGGGTTAGCACAAATCAACGCAGTCGGCGCATCCATGACGTTCGTTTTACGTCACTTGCCGCGTTCTGGCGATCTTTCCATTTTCCTTTTTAGGTTAAAAACACTTGAAGCGGGAGTTGAAATCTGCTCAATTAAGGCCGTCAGACGTCTTTTTGCGCGAATCTTCACTCATATGATCCAATTCCTGTCCAACCCGCAAATCGAGCAAGAGCTTGGCAAGCGCCTGAAAGACCGCCGGCTTGACCTGAATTTGAGCCAGGAACAAATCGCGATTCGCAGCGGATTGTCGCGCCGCACGGTCACCGCCATCGAAAACGGCGAGGGCTCCACCCTGACCACCCTCATCGCCCTGCTGCGGGCCTTGAACGCCTTGGACACCTTGGACGGTTTTCTGCCGGACCCCGGCATCAGCCCCATGGCCATGACCGCGATGCTTCAGGACGCGCCGCGCAAGTATGCTTCCAAGCCGCGCAAAACTCCCCCGCCAACACCCTGGAAATGGGGGGATGAAAAATGACCTCCGCCGCCATCGAACTTTACGAAACCACCATCGGCGCGGTGACTTGGGATCCGGAGCGTGAGCTGGGGGTTTTTGAATACGCTCCGGAATTTCTCGGCAGCGGCATCGAGGTCTCGCCCATCACCATGCCACTGGGCGCGGGCCGGTTTTCATTCCCCAACCTGCCGCGGGAGACCTTCAAAGGCCTGCCCGGGCTGCTGGCGGATTCCCTGCCCGATAAATTCGGTAACCTACTCATCGACCAATGGCTGGCCCAGCAAGGACGCCGGCCCGAGTCCTTTGATCCGGTCGAGCGCCTGTGTTACCTCGGCAGCCGTGCGATGGGAGCCTTGGAATTCCGCCCCGCCTTGATGCCGGATTTCCCGCCGGAAACCTTGCACCTGGAGGCACTGGTCCAACTCGCCAACGACGCGCTCGCCTCGCGCGAGAGCCTGCACGCTAATTTTTCCCAACCACCGGAAGCGCTCGCGACCATCCTCCGCGTCGGCACTTCCGCCGGTGGCGCGCGGGCCAAGGCGGTGATCGCCTGGAACCCGCAAACCGGCGAGATCCGCTCGGGCCAGGTGGCTGCCGGCCAGAATTTCGAGCCGTGGCTGTTGAAATTCGACGGCGTGACGGCCAACCGCGACAAGGAAATTAACGACCCGCTCGGCTACGGCCGCATCGAATTCGCCTATCACCTGATGGCCCGCGCCGCCGGGGTCACGATGAGCGATTGCCGGCTGCTGGAGGAAAACGGCCGCGCCCATTTCATGACCCGCCGCTTCGACCGGGGACCGGCCGGCGAAAAGTTCCACATGCAGAGTCTCTGCGCGATGGGCCACTTCGACTTCAACCAAGCCGGTGCCTATTCCTACGAGCAGGCGTTCCAAACCGCCCGCCGCCTGCAGCTACCGCAACCGGATCTGACGGAACTCTATCGACGCGCGCTGTTCAACATCCTCGCCCGCAACCAGGACGACCACACCAAGAATATCGCCTTTCTGATGGACCGCCGCGGCGGGTGGCGGTTGGCTCCGGCTTACGACCTGATTTACGCCTACAATCCGAACGGCGCGTGGACCCATCGCCACCAGATGACGCTCGCCGGAAAGCGCGAGAACTTCACCACGACCGATCTGCTGGACGCCGCGAACGCAGCCGACCTCAAACCGACCAAGGCGAAGAGCATTCTGAAACAAGTGCATGCCACGATCAGCGACTGGGACACTCACGCGGCGGCGGCCGGGGTGTCCACCGACTGGATCACGGAAATCGGCGGCAACCACCGGCTAGACCTCAAGCCTTGAAAGACAGTCTCGATGGGCCGCATCCACACCGCTTTGAAGGAAGCGCAAGAGACAAAATTGCCACAATGGCATAATTATTGCTTCGTTTTTTGATTCAGGCTTCATACCGTCCGACCGGCAAGCACCTTGCCGGCCATGTCGCACGCTTCGCTCCACCAATCGATCTCCCAACAACAGACGCTTGCGCCGCAGATGCGCAAGAGCTTGGAAATCCTCCAGGCGGGAACTTTGGAACTTTCCCAGCTCGTCCGGCAGGCACTTGAGACCAACCCGGTGCTGGAGGACCAGACCGAGGTCATTTCGCTCGACGACGATGGCTCCAATCCCGAGGAGGCCGACTCGCTGGAACACATGAACGAGACCGACGACGACTGGCGCGACCGCACCATTCTCGAAGGCAAATCCTCGCCATGGACCAACGAGGACGAGGAACGCCGGCAGCGGATGTATGACTCGATCGTCGCGCCGGAGACGCTGCCCCAGCACCTCCAACACCAGCTCGACCTCTCGATGGTCGATCCTGAAATCCGCGAGGCGGCGCAGGCGATTTTGGGGAACCTCGATGAACGTGGATTCCACGACCTCCCGGTCAAGACACTCGGCATTCGCATGGGGCTCAAGCCCAAGCATCTCGACGAAGCCCTCACGCTCGTCCAGTCGTTTCACCCGGCCGGCATCGGAGCGTCCGGAATTCCCGAGTCGCTGTTATTGCAGCTGGAGCGCAGCACCGGCAGGGAAACCATCGAATACAAGATCGTCCGCGACCATTTGGAAGACCTCGCCCGCAAGCGCCACCCGCAGATCGCCCGCGCCCTCGGCACCACCGTCGAGCGGATCGCGGAGGCCGCCTCGCGGATCGGCCGCCTGACGCCCAATCCCGGCGGCGAGTTCGACCCGACCGGAAATCCCTACATCCTGCCGGATGTCATCATCGAGCGCGACGACGACCGGAACTGGTATGCCCGGCTTACGGGCGAGCACCTGCCCAACCTGCGGATCAACGATTTCTACAAGGACATGATCGGCAAAAACGGCACGGACGCGAAAGCCCGCCAGTTTCTCCGCGACCAGATCCGCGACGGCCGCAGCCTCATCCACGCCATCTCGCTGCGCCAGGAGACCATCCTCGCCATCGCCCACAAGCTCATCGAGCACCAGCCGCTTTTCCTCACCAAAGGCCCCCGCCACCTGCGCCCGCTGACCATGAACGACATCGCCGACGAGCTCAGCCTGCACGCCACCACCATCTCGCGGGCCGTCGCCGGGAAGTATGTCCTGACCCCGCACGGGCTGATGGAGATGCGCGCGTTCTTCGCCACCGGCTATCAAACCACGGACGGCGCGGAGGTCTCGAACGCCGGGGTGCGCGAGGCGATCCAACAGCTGGTCGCCGCCGAAAACCCCGCCAAGCCGCTGTCCGACGAGATCCTGATGAAGGCGCTCGACCAACAAGGCATCAAGGTCGCCCGCCGCACCGTCGCCAAATACCGCGAGCAGCTGGGCATCCTTCCCTCGCACCTGAGAAAGACGTTCTAACCCGATCACTCCGGTTTGCGGAACCGGTAGTGGGAGACGATCCACTCGTCGCCACCGCGGTATCCCCACAGCTCGGCGCAGGCCATGAAGAACACCCGCCAATAGACCCACCAGCGGGTTTGCTGGTCATGACCGTAGGTCTCCGCGATCAGCGGCATGAGCTCGTCGCGCGCGGCGTCCATCCGGGAAAGCCAGGCCTCCGAAGTTTTCTGATAGTGCGTGCCGCTGACATGCCAATGGCCCTCGATCCTGAGATCGTCCTGGAAATAGAGCAGCAAATCGTCGGACGGCATCTGGCCACCCGTGAAGAAGTATTTCGCCATCCAGTCGTCCTCACTCTCCGCCTCGTAGTGATAGGCATACTCGCGATGGGTGAAAATATGCACGAACAAGGCTCCGCCAGGCTTGATCCAGCGGGAAATCCGCTGCATGAGCAGCTCGTAGTTTTTCATGTGCTCGAACATCTCCACCGAGACCACCCGGTCGAACTCCGCCTCGCCTTCGCCTTCATAATGGATCATATTCGCGGTCCGCACCTCGACGTTGGTCAGGCCGCGCGCCGCGAGTTGGGAGTCGATGTGGATTTTCTGCGTCCGCGAATTGGAAACCGCCGTGATCCGCGCGTTCGGATAGTGCGCCGCCATCCACAACGTCAGCGATCCCCAACCGCAGCCGAGTTCGAGAATCCGCTGGCCGTCCCGCAGTCCGGCCCTCTCACAGGTGATTCCGAGCATCCGCACCTCCGACTCGTCGATGCCGGTCACCCCCTCATCCCAGTAACCGGAGCTATACTTCATGTGCTTGCCCAGCACCCGCTCGAAGAACCGGGTCGGCAGCTCGTAATGCTGCTCGTTCGCCTCGTCCGTCGCGATCGCGATCGGGCTGGCACGCAGCTCGCCGACGTGTTGCATGACCTTTGCCTGCCGTTGTTCGCAGTCGAGTTTTTCAAATGGAGCCAGAGTGCCCGCCAGACGGTGGCGGATTCCAAGGCGGATCAAGGCATCCGGGACGATGCCCTTGGCGAGTAAGTCGTTGGTATGAATCATGGTGGTTTTACTGAAAAATCATTTGGCCCGCTTCGGTGGCCACGGAATGAAAGGACTGGTCGTTTCCTGATAGCGGCGGTAAGCGTCGCCTTTGCGCAGGACGGCGGCGGCTTCCGTCGGCCGAATTCCCGTGACCCGCAGCAGCAGGTAAATGATTGCCGCCGGCGCGTGGACCGTCGCCCAGCCCCATTCGGAGCCGCAGGCGTAGAGATAGAACCCGACCCAGATGACCGCCTCGAAAAAGTAGTTGGGATGCCGCGAGTAGCGCCACAATCCCTCCTGGCACACCGCTTTTGAATCCGGTTTCTCCGCCTTGAACCGCGCCATCTGCGAATCCGCTAGGCTCTCCCCGGAAATTCCTATCAGCGCGACGACCAGCCCGGTGGTTTCCCAAGCGCTCCATGCACTATCAGGGTCCACCGCGATCAGCAGGAATGGCAACGCCAGCAAAATTACCGAGATCGCCTGCGCCTGGAAAAACCAGAAAAACGCGGAAGCCAACCTGCCCGTCCAGACCTCGCGCAGTTTTGCATAGCGGGCGTCTTCCTCGGGATGTGCCCTGCGGATCCGCCGCTGCAAGTGCCAGCCGAGCCGTAAACTCCATAACCCAAGCAGCCCGCCCGCGATCCAATGCTTCGCTCCGCCACCGCCGGCTACCAACCACAAACATCCAGTGAGTCCGATCCCGAACGCCCACACCGCGTCCACCAGCGAGTAGTTGTCGCACTTCCGCGCCCAAACCCAGGCGACAACAAACAGTAGCGCCATCAAGCCGGCTCCCAAGGTGAACTCAAGCAAGACACTCATGCGGCGACCTCCTTCCGTTTCTGGATCGAGGCCGCGACTTGTTTCAAAACCGGCGTCACCGCAAACTTCACGAGCACCGCTGCGACCGGCGCGACCAGTAGCCAGGCGCTGACTCCATGCCAGGCGGAAATCCCGAAATCCCGCGCAAATTGAAGCGGGTCGTCATTGAATTTCCCGAGCAATTGCGGGATCGAAAACGACATCCGCGGCGCACCATACAAGTGCTCTCCCAGACGAATGAACACCAGGATCAACAACAGATGCAGGGGATAGACCAAGTTGCTGAAAACATGCAGCACAGGCTGGTTCAACCGCAACATCGAACCCGCCACAAGACACACGAGCGTCGTCGTCCCCATGACCGGGAAGACCCCGAGAACCACCCCTAACGAAATCGCCCATGCGATGCGCTCGGGGGAAATCCCCACCATCAACTGGGCAACCACCGGAGCCACCAGCCTGCGCCTCCACCAGCTTTTCCCGGGATCGATGACAGCCGCCGTGTTCATCCCCGGCCCTCCTCGAAGCGGTGATGTAGATTTGAATTATTAGGCCGGGTGTAAACCGCCTGCACTACGGAAATGTTCCGAGTCGCGAACGCCGCCTCGCAATATTTCAGATAGTAGTTCCACGACCGCATGAACCGCTCGTCGAATCCAAGCACCTCCACCTCGCGTTTCACCGCGTTGAAGTTGTCGTGCCAGGTCGAGAGCGTGCGCGCATAGTCAGCGCCCATGTCTTCGAGATCGTGCATGAAAAGATCGCCGGTTTTAAGCAGCACGTCGTTGATCCGGCCCACGCTCAACAGCAGCGAACCCGGGAAAATGTGCTTTTGAATCCAGTCCACGTTTTTCTTCAGACTGCCATAGCTGCAATCCGGAACCGTGATCATCTGGACGCCGAGCAATCCTTCCGGCGTCAGCACCTCCGCGCATTTCGCGAAGAACGAATCATGATATCTATCGCCCACCGCCTCCAGCATCTCGATCGAGGCGATCTTGTCGAAACGGCCCGTGATGTGGCGGTAATCTTGGATGCGGATCTCGATCCGGTCCTGCAAGCCTTCATCGGCGATCCGCTTCCGCGCGTAAGCCGCCTGGGCTTCGGAAATCGTTACGCCGGTGACGCGGCAGCCGTAATTTCTAGCAGTATGCACCGCAAATCCGCCCCAGCCGCAGCCGATCTCCAGGACATGATCGGTGGCCTTGAGTTTGAGTTTCCGGCACAGCGCGTCGTATTTCCCACGCTGGGCGTCTTCGAGCGATTGCCCGGCGCTTTCAAACCTAGCACTCGAATACGTCATGCTGGGATCGAGCCACAGACGATAGAATTCATTCCCCAGATCGTAGTGCTCGGCGATGTTCCTGCGGCTGGTGTCCACCGTATTTTCCCTGCTGAGGTGGCGGAACCAGTTGACAATTTTCAACAGGTTCACTCCTCGTAAACTCGCCGATGAAGTATCCGCACCTTGGAGCGCGCTCACGTTGAGAATGAACCACGAAATTACGGCGGCGATGTCGTCCGTGTCCCACAGCCCGGCGGAATAGGCCTCGCCCATCCCGATGTTTCCATAGAACGCGCAGCGCTTGAAAAACTCGGCGTCGTTCCGCAACACGACGCGCGCCGTCACAGGTGCGCCCGGCTCGCCGAAGTGGCGGACACGGCCGTCCTGATGCTGCAAGCGGAGTCCGCCGCGCGGCATCGTTGACAGAAGGCGGATCACCATCCGCTCGGTGAATCCTTGCGCTGCGTGAACGGCGGCCTCGTGCGGCACGCGTTCGTCTATGAGTTCCATCGAGCCATTCATGGTTAGTTTTTCTTCAAGGTGGAATGAGACCGCAGCACGTCGAGTTGAGCTTCGCGGCGGTCGGCTTTGCGGAGAAACGGCACCCGGCGCACCCACAACAGAAGCGCATGCCAGTGGATGAGGCCGATGATTTTGAGCGATAGCAGCGGGTATTTGAAAGCATACCAGACCAGCCGCGCCGAGGTGAGCTTTCTTTGTTCGCCACGGACGGCGCTGAGCAAGGTCCGCTCGCCGTCCGCATAATTGTCGATGTTCACCCGCCATTTCTCCTCCGGCGGCCCCAACTTGAAATCGAACTCCATCCCGGGATCGGAAAACGGCGAGACGTAGAAATTCTTGGTGACCCTGCGATGCCAGAGACCGTCGGCATCGATGGTTTCCATGAGATAGAGCTTCATCTCGCGGAAGGTGTTCACGACCTCCGCCACCGCCGCGAGCGGCTCACCGGACCTGGCAAACAGATAATAGAATGAAACCGGGTTGAAACCGTAGCCCAGCACCCGCGGAAACGTGACCAGCTGGACGCTCGCGTCCTCAGGACAGGAAAACCCCTCTCCGGCCAGCCATGCCATTAGATTCGCTCGGATGCCGCCGGACTTTCCGAGGTCCACGTGATCGCGGTCATCAATCGAGAACAGGTTGAAACGGTTGTGGCTGAAGCCGCGGATCTTCCCGGCCAGCGCGGGGAGCTCGTCGAGGTTCACCGCAAGCATGAATACTCGATAGTCGAACGCGTGCCCCTTGGGCTTCAAGCGGCAGTGCGAAATCTTGCATTCGTAGAGGGAGTTCATCGCCACGGGTCCCTTCCAAGAATTTCCGCGCACACATTCACCGCCGACCACAAGCCGTCCTCGTGGAAACCATAGCGCTGCCACGCACCGCAGAAATAGCGCCTCGTTTGATCACCCGCCGCGTACAGCTCCGGCAGGCGGTCCTGCGCCGCCACCGCCTCCAGATCGAACAACGGATGCTCGTAAGCCAGGCGCCGCTTGATGGATTCCTCGGCAGGCGGTGACGAGGGATTGATGGAGACAAAGTATTGCTCGCGATCCGACACGCCCTGCAGTTCGTTCATCCAGTAGTGCGTCGAATGACGATTGCCCGCGCCTTCGATGCGGTAGTTCCACGACGCCCAGCAGCGGCGCGTCTTCGGCATGAACCGCGTGTCCGTGTGGAGCACCGCCTCGTTTTCCTGATAGCGGAAACATCCGAGAAGCTCGCTTTCCAAGGGCGTCGGATCGGAAATCATCCGCAGCGCCTGGTCGCTGTGTGCAGCGATGACCACGCGGTCGAAATCGTGCGAGGTTTCATTATTCAATATCACCTGCACTCCGTTGGATAGATGGCTCACCGCGCGCACGCCCGCTCCACGGTGGATGTTTTGCTCGAACGGTTTGATCAGCTTTTCGACATAACACCTCGAACCGCCCGCGACCGTGCGCCACGGATGCTGGGTATCCAGTCCGAGAAATCCGTGGTTGTGCCAGAACCGCATCAAGGTCCGCGCGGGAAATTCATCGATCCGCTCGGGCGGGCTGGACCACACGGCCGCCGCCATCGGCGAGAGATACCAGCGGAGGAAATCATCACCATAGCCGCGGGCTTTCACATAGTCGCGCAATGACATCTCGCCGTACGCGGGGGTTCCGAGTTCCTCGACGGTCTCCCGGTTGAAGCGGGCGATCTGGGCGAGCATCCGCCAGTAGCGGAGATTGAGCAGGTTTTTACGCTGGCCGAATAACAGGTTCAGACTGCCACCGTTGAACTCCAGCCCCTCGCCCACGTGCTGCACGCTGAAGGACATGGAAGTCGGCTTGGTCATGACGTCCAGTTCACGGAACAAGCGGGTCAGCAGCGGATAGGTCACCTCGTTGTAAACCATGAAGCCGGTGTCCACCGGGATTCGGCCTTGGCCCTCGTCCAACATCACCGTGTGCGAGTGGCCGCCCACGCGGTCGTCCTTTTCAAAAACCGTCACGTCATGCTCCCGGCTCAGGAACCAGGCGGAGGCCATTCCCGAGATCCCCGTTCCGACGATGGCGATGCGTTCCCGGCTCATGCGCTGCGCTGTTGGGACGAAAGCCCTTCCTCAATCACCGCTTTGGGCACCGGCCGCAGGTCCCAGATCAAGCCGGTCCATGATAGAAATTTCAACCCATAGTAAGTGATGTCGATTTCCCACCAGCGGAACCCCTGCCGCACCGAGTGCGGATAGCGGTGATGGTTGTTATGCCAACCTTCTCCCAACGTGATGAAGGTCAGCAACCAGCTGTTACGGCTATCATCGTCCGTTTCGTAGCGGCGGCGTCCCCAGACGTGCGCCAGCGAATTGATGAACAGCGTGCCGTGGAGCAACACCGTGGTGCTGATGAAGAACGTCCAGATGAAGAACTGGCCGACCGTCACGCCGAGCGCCGGAAAAAACGTTTCCAACGTCCAACCGATCGCCAGCATGAGGAACCCGTATGCAAAAGGCACTGTCTGATCATAGCGATTGAGAAAAACCAGCTCCGGATACTTGCTGAGGTCGGGAATGCTTTTGTAAGCCGTCGGGAAATTCTTCATCGAGGTCAGCCAGCCGATGTGCGACCAGGCGAACCCGCTGATCACCGGAGAATGAATATCCTCCTCATGATCGGAATGCTTGTGATGGTGGCGGTGGGTGGCGGCCCACCACAGCGGTCCACGCTGCATCGAGCTGTTTCCTAACACCGCGAACAGAAACTGGACGATGCGCGAGGTCTTGAAGGTCTTGTGCGAAAAGTAGCGGTGATAGAACCCGGTGATCGCGAACATCCGGATGACGTAAAGAAACACTGCGGCCCCGACCGCCACCGGGCTGATCCCCACCCAGAAGACCGCGAGGCAGCCGAGGTGCAGGAAAATGAACGGCAGCGTCCTTTGCCAGTCCACCTTTGCAGGAAGCTCCGAGGGATCGGGCAAATCCTCGCGGCGGTAATCGGAGTCGAGCCAGCGGCAGACGGTTAAAACGAAGACACTCCAAGGGTTCGATTTTCCCCGCCCTGGCGGGATATTGTTAGAATTCATCGGCATCATATCGTTCAGTTCGATTGAAGGCGCTTGCGGACGAACCCGACCGCGCCGCCGACGACCGGCAGATGCGCGTAGAAATTCTTCCCGGAGTCCCAGAAATCCTGATGGAAGGCGACTTTCCCCTCCCGGTTGAACCGAATCTGGCTGACGCCCACCGAATGCACCGGCTGGCCGTCGCTCAGCGCCGGCGCGGCGAAGACCATCGTCCAGCGCACGTAGTAGTCATTACCGGACCTCGCCACGTCGTCGATCGTCACCTGATAGCTCGTCATCGTCTCGCTGGTCTTGACGAAATATGCCTCGATCTCGGCCGCCCCGTGGTGAAGGACCAAGGTGTCGTCAAGATAGGCGTCCGCCGCGTAGACTTTGAGCGTGTTTTCACGGACGTATCTCACGTCGCCGATGCCTTGGAGGAACGACTTGAAGCGCTCAAGCGCCGCTTTTTCCCCTGGACTGTCGGCTTCGAGTCCGCTGGCCGCCACCTTTTCCATCCGGCTCCGGTAAGCGGCCACGTCCTCGGCGGAACGATTCGGATACGCGCAGGAGTTCAGCAGCAAAAAGACCGCGGCCAAAGCCACAAGCAGGCCTGCCACGAAGGTGAAAATCGGGTGGGTGAATATCGATGCGATCATCGTCGGCTGTTTTCGCCCCGCATACCGGGTCGCGCAAGGGCAAATCAGTCGTGAAAAGAATCGATTTCCGCCCGCCCCCCGGCAAAATACGCGGGTGCCACGGACCGTGGCGCTAATGGCTGGCTAACATGCAACGGAACGGCTACACCCCACGAGTGAGCATTTTTCATTCCGGCATCCTCTCGGTCGCAGCACTCGCCCTGTGCCTTTCCACCCCGGCGGACGCTTTGAAAATCCGCGATGCCTCACGCGACCCCGCCCCGCGCCTGGTCGATTTCCCGGGCGCTCCGGTCTATGACCAGACCCCGCGGACCAATCCGGCTTTCTCGCCACCGGCGGATCTGTTTCTCGGCATCGGCTGGCCCGCCCATCCCACCGACTGGACGCGTCAGATGGCGCTCATCTCGCCGGTCCACTTTGTCTATGCCACGCACTATCGGCTCGGCTCGGATTGGCGGATCGCATTCCTCGGCAAGGATGGAAAATAGCACTCCCGCCGCATTCAAAGCCAGGTTCCGATCATCAACAAGCAGGGCCAAAACACCGATCTGCTGCTCTGCACACTCACCGCCGCGCTGCCTGCAGAATCGGGCGTCCATCCGTTTCCTGTCCTCGGACTGACAGATGAAACCGCCTGTCGCGGAAAGGAAATGCTCGTCTGCGGGACTCTCGTGAACGCCGGGAGAATGAAGATAGACGGCTTCACCACCCTCACCAACGATCCGGGCTTCGATACCACGCGCTTCGCCTATTTCGACTACCACAGAACCTCCGGCACCCCCCGCGACTGCAACTACCAGAGCGGCGACTCCGGATCGCCGGCATTCATCATGATCGACGGTCGGCCCGTGCTCGTCGGCACGGCGAGCGGTCAGGACCCGCTGCCCCGCGGCATATCGCGAAACTACATCAACTTCATCCCCGCCTACCTATCCGAACTCGACTCGCTGATGGAAAAGCGAGGCTACCATGTGAGACGCCACGAACCACCGGCCGCCACCATCGCGCTCACTGCGACACCCGCCGGTCCGCTTCATCCGAAAAGCCCCGGAAGCATCAGGCTTGAAACGCGGAACACCGGCAAGGAAGATGCCCACAACCTCGCGCTGACACTGACATTTCCTGCCGCTATCCTGCGAAATCACCGGGCAATCCCGCAGGCGGGCCTGACGCTTCGTGTTTCCGGAAGGCGCATGGCAGGTTCGATTTCGCCAGGCCATCAGCGGCGAATGAAAGCGTGGTCGCCCCGGTGTCCATCTCCGCATACAGCCCGGCTTCATGCACGAACCGGTGCTTCAAACCGAAGGCATCCTCGTAAAACGCGACCGACCTAAGAACATCCTTCACATACAGAATCCCGTAGCCGAGCTTCATGACCGAGAGTAGCGATAGACCGCCTGCCCCGACAAGCAAACTCCCACGAAAACCCCATCCTTTGACCGGCTGATTTCTTCAATCCCCGCCGCGTCGCAACCGCTTCCCTATCGGACGATCACCGCCCTACCAGAAAACCATCCGCAGCCCGGCGAGCGTTGAGAAAACCACGATCATCCACTCGAAGGCGACCTGCGGCACGTGTTGCAGCAGCCATTTACCGCCCAGGATGCCCACCGCCACCGCCGGTAGCAGTTTGAGGTTCTCCAGCAGACTCTCCGGCGTGATCAGCGCCAG
>CAMDLP010000079.1 GCA_945901795.1 Akkermansia muciniphila
CGGTGGAAAAACCGTCACCCGCGACATCTTGGTCCCGCTCAGTCCGCCCAGCGCATCCTACGGCGGCTCTAACGTCGAGGCCACGCTCGCCGGCTCCATGGGCAGGGCCAGCAACACGATCCGCACCTCGATTGACGCCAATCAACCCGCCGTCCTGCTGAGCGAAGCGCTGTTCACCCCCAACGCGTCCTCGCTCGACAGCGCGAATTCCGCGAAGGTCCGCGGCTCCACCGAGTTCGCCGCCAAGTTCGACCCCAAACAAATGCCCGACGACTGGCTCGCCTTTTCCGGCTACGACAGCGTGATCATGACCGACGGCGACTGGACCAACATCCAGCCCGGAGGCCGCAACGCCATCCTCTCTTGGCTCCGGCTCGGCGGCCAGTTAGTCATTTATTCGACAGGCTCCGCGACAGCGGCTTCATTGGGCATCCCGGCGGAAACGAGCTTCGGCACCGTCGCTATCCGTCCCGTGTCATCGGACTTGAAACTTGACGCCCCCGCAGTGGTGAAACTCGTCGCGACCAACGCCACCAAGCCCCAGCAATTCTCACAGCAGAGCGATTTCCAAAAATCCTGGCCACTTCAAAACCTCTTCGGCGCACAGACCTTCCGCTACGCGCTTTTCATCATCGTCCTGATCGCCTTCGGCATCCTCGTCGGCCCGGTGAACCTCTTCGTTTTCGCGAAATCCGGCCAACGTCACAAACTCTTCATCACCACGCCTATCATCTCGCTGGGGGCCAGCCTGATCCTCATCGCCCTGATCATCGTGCAGGACGGCCTCGGCGGCAACGGCATGCGCCGCGTGCTGATGGAAGTCCGCCCCGACGCCGACGCGAACGCCGCCTATCTCCATCAGGAGCAATTCTGCCGCACCGGCGTCCTAACCAGCTCGCGCTTCACCATCGACACCCCCTCCACCTTCGTTCCCGTGGCCATCGCCGCCAGCCGCTGGGCCCGCTACACCGACGGCTCCGGCGCGAAAGGCAGCTTCAACCTCCAACCCGCCGATGGCAAACTCCAGGCATCCGGTGATTGGTTCCAAAGCCGCTCCGAGCACGGCCACGTTCTCTCCGCCGTCGTCGCCACCCGCGGCCGCATCGAGAAAACCGACACGCCCGGCACCTGCCTGTCCACCTTCGAGTTCCCCATCGACACGCTCTTCTATCTCGACGAAGCCAAGCAATGGCACCGCGCCGAGGGCATCACCGCCGGCAAGCGTTTCACTCTCGTCCCGGTGGAAATCTCCATGGTCGATCCCGCCCTCGCCACCGAGATCAACGCCTTCGCCACCCGCAACAAACAGTTCCTGAAAACCGCGACCAAGCGCCCCGGCCACTTCATCGCCATCACCACCCAAGCCCCCGGCATCGACACCAACCCCGGCATCAAGTGGAAGGAAACCCGCACCGTCATCACCGGCCCCGTCGTGGATAGAAACTGAAATCCTGAAATGCTGAAAAGCTAAAATTCACGATCCACTCTTCCTCTTCATTTCAGCTTTTCAGCGTTTCAGCGTTTCAGAATCTCAGCCTTTACACCTCATGTCCGCTCTCAAGATCAACAACCTCTACCGCTACTTCGGCGATCTCCAGGCCGTCAACGGAGTCACCTTCGAGGTTCCCCACGGCTCGGTCTGCGGCTTCGTCGGCGCCAACGGCGCGGGCAAAACCACCACCATGCGCATCCTCGCGACGTTGGACTATCCGACGCTCGGCTCGGCGGAAGTCTGCGGCATCAACGTGGTCCACCACCCGGCGGAGGTTCGAAAACTCATCGGCTGGATGCCCGACCACTTCGGAAACTACGAGCACATGACCGTGCTGGAGTATCTCGATTTCTACGCCCGCGCGCTCGGCTACAAAGGCAAGGAACGCCGCCAGCGCATCCAGGAAGTCATGGACTTCACCGACCTCGTCCCGCTGGCGGAGCGGTTCTCCAACAAGCTCTCCAAAGGCATGACCCAGCGCCTCGGCCTCGGCCGCGCGCTGCTCCACGACCCGCAGGTCCTGATCATGGACGAGCCCGCCGCCGGTCTCGATCCGAAAGCCCGCGTCGAACTCAAGCACCTGATCCGGGTGTTAGCCACTGAAGGCAAAACCATCTTCATCTCCTCCCACATTCTCTCCGAGCTCGGCGAGATGTGCGACTCGCTGCTCTTCATCAACAACGGCCGCATCGTCCACCACGGCGATTCGGAAGCCCTCCGCCGCGGCTCCGACACGCTCGGCGGCGTGCTTTACGACGTGCAGGTCGATGGCAAGCCCGACTCCGTTTCCGACTGGTGCGTGCTCCAGCCGAACGTCGAATTCCTCGAAGCCCGCAAACAAGGCGGCCGCATCCGCATCGACACCGAAGACCCGACCAAAGCCGCCGACGTGCTCGCCCGCATGATCAAGGACGGCCTCCGCATCACCGAGTTCCACCGCGAGCAGCGCAACCTCGAAGACGCCTTCATCGACATCATCGGCCGCCTCGACTCCGGCAAGCCCGCGATCCCGCCGCCGCTTCCTTCGGGAACGTCGAACATCGAACTTCCAACATCCAACATCGAATGACGAAGCAACTTCTCTTCCCTTCAACGTTCGATGTTGGACGTTCGATGTTCAATGTTCAAATCCCTTACTTATGATCACCCACCTCACCGATTTCCCCGACAAGCTCTCGCCGATGCTGGTCAAGGAGCTGCGCCAGGGCCTGCGCGCCCGCAGCTTCACGATGCTGTTCCTGATTTTCCAGCTCCTGCTAGGTTTCATCCTCCTCTCGGCGAGCTCGTCATCCAGCATGGATAGCGCCGGTTCATTCGCATCCGCAGTGATCTTCACGATGTTCGGTATCGCCGCCCTCTTCATCCAACCGATGCGCGGCGTCACCGCGCTCTCCTCGGAAATCACCGGCAACACCATTGAAATGATGGCGCTCACCCGGCTGAGCGCCTCGCGGATCGTTTTCGGAAAATGGATCGCCATCGTCAGTCAGACAGCGCTGATCCTCATCACCATCATTCCCTATCTGATCCTGCGCTACTTCTTCGGCGGCATGATCCTGCTCGGGGAATTGGTCTTTCTCTCGCTCATTTTCCTCACCTCCATGGCGCTGACCGCAGTCATGGTGGGCATGTCGGGGACCAACGCGAAACTCGCACGGATCCTGCCTGTTATAGGGTTCATTTTCATGCTCCAATTCATCCCTGGAATCCTGTTCCGCGGCGGCTTCAACAACTTCATGAGCTACTGCACGCTGTCGGACTGGGAGTCCCGCGTCGGAATTTTTTCTTATCTCTGCTTCATCACCTACCTCGGTTGGTGCGCGCTGTCCCACGGCACCTCAGTTATCGCGCCCGCCGCCGAGAACCACTCGACCCTCCGCCGTCTCATCGCGCTCGGACTCACTTGCGTCGCCGTCGCCGTCGGATTCCATCCGTCGGTGGACGCTCACGTCCCACTGCTCATCTTCGCAATCATCCTCGCTCCCGCCGTGATCACCGCGCTGACCGAGCCGTCCAATCTGCTGCCGCCGATCTACACCCCGTTCCTGAAACGCGGCCTGCCGGGCCGGATGGCGACTGTCTTCCTACTCCCTGGCTGGCCCGCCGGTGTCTTCTATTCCATCTTGCTTCTCGCGGTCAGCACCGCCGGTTTTCTCGCCACCGCCCGCCCCGCCATCAGCCCCTCCGAAATGACGGAAATCGCGATCTACATCCTCGCCGTTGTTGGCGGCATCCTGCTCCCCGCGCTGTTAGCTGCGAATTTCAGCAAACAGGAAAGCAAGCGCTTCACCAACTTCCTGGTCTTCCTGTTGGCCTCCATCATCCTGACGATCATCCCGGCCATCTTCGCCAACATCAACAATCACGAAAGCTACCTTTGGTTCTTCATCTGGAATCCCCCAATATTCATCGCGATGGAGAGCGAGAGAAGTATCGATAAAAGCCAGCTCCTAACCGCAGTGATGATCGTTGACGGCATCATTCTCAGTTTGCTGCTCATAACTGCCACCATCGCCTTCCGCGGCTACCGGGAAATCATCAAGGAAGCCGGGAGTGGCCTGGCTCACTCCACTCCCGCGCCATGAATCCCGCTTCGCTCCAGCAGTGCCATTCCAACGCGCTGGCAGCTTCCAGTCGCCTCCGCCTGCCGCTGCGCTCCCGCGTCTGGCGCGGCCAGGCCGGCGAGTTCACCGGCGGCGGCACCGGATCGTCGATGGATTTCCAGGACCACCGCGCCTACTCGCCGGGCGATGACCCGCGCCACATCAACTGGCAGGCCTACGCCCGCACCGGCAGCTACACGATGAAGCTCTTCCGCGAGGAAGTGCGCCCCGTCGTGGACCTGATCGTCGACGCCTCGGAGTCGATGTTCTTCGACGAAACAAAAGCCGCCCGCACCGCCGAGCTGTTCTATCTGATCGCCGAAAGCTCGCAAGCCGCCGGCGCCTCACTCGCGCTCCACGCCGTCCGCGGCGACGCCTCGCTCGCGCTTGATCCCGCCACGCTCCGCAGCCACCAGTGGCTGGACACCGCCCGCGCGCTCCCCGCCGCCGACTCCGCGAAAGCACCCGATCTCACCCGCCTGCCGCTCCGCGCGAACGCGCTCCGCGTCTTCCTATCGGACCTGTTGTTCGCAGCCGATCCCGAACCCATCCTCCGCCATCTCGGCCAGCGCCACGGCAGCGTCGTCATATTCTCTCCCTTCCTCGAAACCGAAGCCCGCCCCGCCTGGTCGGGAAATTACGAATTCATCGATCCCGAGCGGCATTCCCATCACCCGCACCGCATCGAGCCCGCCACGCTCCGCCGCTATCAGGAAGCTTACGTCGATCACTTCGCACTCTGGAAACAGCACGCCCGCCGCCACCAAACCGCCTTCGCCCGCATCCCGGCGGAGGAGGATCTCGCCACCGCCCTCTTCCGCGAAGCCGTCCCCGCCGGAGCCCTCGAACCGACATGACTTTTATAGCAGAATCATGGACAGCAGAATCATTGGAGATGGAGGTTGAAAATGCCTGTTGAGTGCGCGGCTTCCTCCTCGATGATTGGACAGGAGGAGTTTCACGAAATTGACCACATCGTGATGGGTCAAGTGTTCGCGATGCACAATTCGATGGGGCGCTTCCTCGACGAACGGATCTACCAGGACGAACTCGCCCACCGCTGCGCCAATCTTGGGTTGGAGGCGATGCGCGAGGTCGAAGTCAGGGTGAAACACCGAGATTTCCAAAAGTCGTATTTCCTCGATCTGCTCGTCGGCGGGGGATGTCTTTACGAACTGAAAACCGCAGCCTCCCTCATGTCCAAGCATGACAGACAGGTGATTCACTATCTGCTACTCACCGGGCTCCATCACGGCAAACTTGTGAACCTGCTGCCGCCTTCCGTGGAAAGCCGCTTCATTTCCACCCGACTGACCCACAAGGACCGGAAAACGTGGACTTTGGACGACCGCGGTTGGCAACCTTGCGGAGAAACGGGCGTGTCACTCAGAGGATTGCTTTTCGGACTGCTCGACGACTTGGGCTTGTTTCTGGACGCGGCTCTCTACCAGGAAGCCCTGGTCCACCTGACACAAGCATCCGGCGGAGGTATCCAGCCCGTCCCGATCATCGCCGGAGGGCGTGTCGCAGGCACTCAGAATCTCTGCCTTCTCAATCCCGAATGTGCGTGGCACCTGTCCGCCAATCGCGAAAACCTCGACTCCTATGAGATCCATATCGCGCGACTCTTCAGCAACACTCCACTCCGATCAATGCACTGGATCAACCTCAACCAGCGTCACGTCACCATCAAAACCCTTACACAATAGCCATTCTTCAATGATTCTGCTGTTCATGATTCTGCCATAATCCATGTTCACCCTCGCAAATCCCCTCGGACTTCTCGCCCTGCTCGGCATCCCAGCCGTGCTGGCGATCCATTTTCTCCAGCGGAAAGCCGTCGAACTCCCGGTCTCCACGCTCTTCCTGCTGGAACGCACCCACCGTGACGCCGCCAGCGGACGGCGGTTTGAGCGGATCATCCCGTCCATTCCCCTGTGGATGCAGTTGCTCGCCGTGCTGCTGCTCGCGTGGTTTCTGGCAGAACCTCGTTTCCAGAAATCCGGCAGCGTCCAGCGGATCGCCGTCGTGCTGGATTCGTCCGCGTCAATGGGAGTTTTTAAAAGCGACGCCATCGCCCGCCTCGCCGCCGAGCTCCCACGTTTCCAAGGTCCGGCGTCCACCATCGAGTTGACCGTGATCGAATCCGCGCCCAGCCGCCCGCGTCTTTACGCCGGATCTTCGGTGGATGAACTCAAGGTCGCGCTTGAAAAATGGCAACCGCTCGACGGCCTCACCGACTCCACCCAAGCGCTCCGCCTCGCGCGATCACTCGTTTCCCGCGAGGGCACCGTCATCTATCTGACTGACACCCCGGCGGACTCCCTGCCCTTCGAAGCCCGCCTCATCGCCGTCGGAGATCCGGTCGAAAACGTCGGCTTCACCGGCGTCACCTTCGCCACCGAGGAAGGCGCGCTCGTCTGGCGGGCACTCGTCCGCAACTACAGCAAGACCGCCGTCGATCGCACCTGGTCGATCCAGACCTCCACCGGCGGCACCGAACCACGCCCGCTTCATCTCGACGCCGGCGCGCTCGTCACGCTGCAATCCGCCTTCCCGGCCGATGCCAAAAACGTCCGCCTCGTTCTAACTCCCGACCGTTTCCCGCTCGACGACACGCTCCCGCTGGTCGCCCCCAAACCCAAATCCCTCGCGCTCTTCACCGCCACCTCGCCCGCCTTCGCCGACCTGACAGAAAAACTCCTCCGCGCCCTCGATGCCGCCGTCCCCACCCACGACGCCGCCACCGCCGATCTCTCCATCACGTCCTACGATCCGCTCGATCCGGTGCTTCCCCCGGGAAATTCCGTCATCTTCGTCGAGGACAGCACCCGCAGCGGAGCCTACCTCAAAGGCGGCATCCTCGCCGAGCCCCACCCGCTGCTAGACAGCCTCAACTGGCAATCGCTGCTGGTTAGGGAAACCATCGAACTCGACCGCCTTCCCAGCGACACCGTCCTTCTCTGGCAGGACAAGCGCCCGCTCATTTTCCTGCGTGAAAAGGCCACGACCCGCCAACTCTGCTTCAACTTCGATCTCCGTCTCTCCAACGCCTCCAACCAGCCCGCCTTCATCGTCCTACTCCACCGCTTCGCCGAGTCCATCCGCGAGGCCAAGGCCGCCCCCACCTCCGCGAATCTCGAAACCGGCCAACCGATCAAGATCACCGCGGCCGCCGACATCCCGCTCCAAGTCACCGCCACCGACCTCACCGGCAAGCCCCTCCCCTCGCCCACCTCCACCTCCCAAGCCCCGGCCACACCCTGCTTCCTAACGATCCGCCAGAACGAAGCCGCGCTCCTCGACGCCGCCGTCTTCTTCGCCGACACCCGCGAAGCCGATTTCTCCGCCTGCGGCAAATCCGACCCCGCCGCCACCACCAACCCATCCACCATCGAGCGCCACACCAAACCCGATCCACTCTGGCGCGTGTGGATCCTCGCACTGATCGCAGCGCTTCTCGTCTCCTGGAAATTCACCGCCGGGAGGGCCAGCGCATGAGCCTTTCACTCCTTGCTGTAAATGATCGGCTTGTCCTTCGCGCGGTGACGGCGACGGGTGGACAGTTTTTCCTGATGGATCTCTTCAGGAAGACTCTCATAATAAACCGCGACCAATTCCCTCAAGCGGGACGCCGCTCGCGATTTTGGATTCCAGTGATAGACCAACGTGCGGCCCTGTCGCTTGCAAATCAACAGTCCCGCCCGTTCAAACTTATCCAGTTGCCTCTGAACCGAATCCAACGAGACCCCGAAGTCCGCCGCCACTGCCCTTCCATACGATTCCCCATAGTGATACAGGTGCAGCAGCGCGGCCTCCGCCGAGGCGCTTCCCAATATGTCCGCAAGCGTGGTCAGCTTCATGACCTGAATAAGCGGTCATATGACCTACAATTCAAGTCAATAAATCCCACGCCATGACACCGCCCGACTGGCAAGCTTGCACCGAGGAAGAGCTTTGGCACTTTGTCGCCTGGCATCTGGAGGGCGCTGGAATCCCGACGGTCCTCGTCGGAGGGGCGGTTGTGGCGATTTACTCGGAGGGGCTCTATCGGTCGGGCGACCTCGACATGGTTCTCGACCGCCACCGAAGATCCCACGTCACCGAAGCCTTAAAAGAGATCGGATTCGTTCCAGACAAGTCGCGCTATTTCAAGCATCCGGAGTGCAAGCACCTGTATGTGGAATTCCCTCCCGGTCCTGTGGAGCTTGGCGAAGAGTATCCGGTTTTTCCCGCAGAAATCCAGGTCGAGGGGCGCATCCTGCGTCTGCTATCGCCCACAGATTGTGTGAAAGACCGCCTCGCCGCCTACATTCATTGGAAGTTGCGGGACAACTTCCGTCAGGCCTTACTCGTTGCCAAACGGCAGAAGGATTGGATCGATTTTGAAAATCTTGCTGCGTGGTGCGACCGGGAAGGTGGCGCGGAGGCCTATGAGGAACTTCTCAAGGAGCTATCGAAAACCGAACCCCCATGACCTTCACCTCACCCGAATACTTCCTCCTCATCCCCGCCCTTGCGCTGGTCGGGTGGTTTTGGCGCGGGCTGAAACTGCATTCGCCGCTGCGCGCGATCTTGCTTGTTCTGGCCGTCATCGCGCTCACCGAGCCGGTCATCCAGCACCAACAGAACTCGCTCGATCTTTACGTGCTCCTCGACCGCTCGGACTCGACGGAGGACCTGATCGACAAGGGACTGCCGGAATGGCAGCGCTTGCTAGAGTCCTCGAAACCCTCGCGCCGCGACACGCTGCGTTTCATCAACTACGCCACCGAAGTCGCCGAGCTCGGTGCCGATGGCTCGTCTTTCACCGGCTCTAGGAAATTGACGAAGACCGGACTCGCCTTGCAATCCATCGCCGCGCAGGCCGATGAAAAGCGCCCGTCCCGCGTGCTGTTATTCACCGACGGCTACTCCACCGAACCGCTTCACGAGGCGGCCGCCCAAATGCAGGCGCGCGGCATCCCGCTGGATTTCCGCTTGATCCGCGAGGAGACCGAGAACGACGCGCGCATCGCCCGCATCGGATTTCCCGAGCGCGTCCAGGTCGGCGAGCCGTTTCTCATTTCTATCACCGTCCGCGGTGCGACGGACGCGACCTTCCCGCTGATCCTGCGGCGCAACGGCCAGACGCTCACCGAGTCGTCGGTCACGCTCGCTAACGGCCTCGCCACCGTCGAGTTCACCGACCGCATCGCGCGCGGCGGCGGCTTCGAATACCAGGCGGAAATCCGACCGGAAAACGACGCGCATCCAGGCAACAACCGCGCCACCCGCTGGATCGAAATCACCGGCGGCCCGCGCATCGTGCTGGCCACCCGCTATCAGGACGACCCGGCGGCGAAGGCGCTCGAAGCGCTCGATTTCACCGTCGAGACGGTCACCGATCCCTCGAAGTTGAAACCCGGCCTCATCGCCGGAGCGCGCGCCGTGATTTTGAACAACGTCCCGGCGCACGAGGTTCCCACCGACTTCATGAAATCGCTCGATTTCTTCGTCCGCGAGCAAGGCGGCGGACTGCTCATGGCCGGCGGCGAGCACTCGTTCGGCTCAGGCGGTTATTTCCAATCGCCCATCGACGCGCTGCTGCCGGTGTCGATGGAGTTGAAATCCGAGCACCGCAAGCTCGCCGTCGCACTCGCCATCGTGATGGACCGCTCCGGCTCGATGAGCGTCGGGGTCGCCGGCGGCCAGACCAAGATGGACTTGGCGAATTCAGGCGCGGCGAACGCCATCGAGCTGCTAGGACCAATGGACCAGATCATCGTTTTCGCGGTCGATAGCGAGCCGACGAAGACCATTCCCCTGACCCGCATCGAAAACAAAAAGGCGGAGCTCAGTGCGCGCGCCCGCAAGATCAAATCCTCCGGCGGCGGGATCTTCGTTTACGCCGGCCTCAAGGCGGCGTGGGACGAGCTCAAGAAATCCCCCGCCGGCACCCGCCACGTCATTCTGTTTTCTGACGCCCAGGATTCCGAGGAGCCGGGCGACTACAAGAACCTCATCAAGGAAATGACCGACAACGGCGCGACCATCTCGGTCATCGGCCTCGGCACCGACAAGGATGTGGACTCCGCGTTGTTAGTCGATATCGCGAAGCTCGGAAACGGCCGCATGTTCTTCTCGAACCAGCCGATGGACATTCCAAAAATCTTCGCGCAGGAAACCGTCACCATCGCCCGCTCGGCCTTCATCAAGGACCCCGTCGGCGCGCAAGCCACCGGCCGCTGGGCGGAAATCTCACCGAAGCCGATCGATTGGTTCAAACAGGCCGACGGCTACAATCTATCCTACGCCCGCGAGGACGCCACTGTCTCGCTGGTTTCCACGGACGAATACTTCGCGCCGCTGGTCGCCCACGCCCGCCGGGGGCTCGGACGCAGCGCGGCGGTTTCATTTCCGCTAGGCGGCGAGTTTTCCGAAACCGCGCGGACCTGGCCGGGCTACGGCGATTTCCTCCAGACCATGGGCCGCTTCCTGATGGGTGAGGACACGCCGCCGGGCATCGCCCTGCGCCACCGCCTCGACGGCACGCGGCTGACGCTGGATCTGTTATACGACACCGCAGCCTGGTCGCAAAAACTCTCCGCCATGCCGCCCAAGGTCCGGCTCCGCGACGACACCGGCGCCGCGACGCTGGATCTCCCGTGGCGGAGGATCGCGCCGGGACATTTCTCGCTCACCCGCGATCTCGAGGAAGGCAGCGTCGTCCGCGGCGCGGTGCAAGTCGCGGGCAACGCGCTGCCCTTCGGCCCGCTGAGCGTCGGCTCTTCCGTGGAATGGGCGTTCGAGCCCGAGCGTCTCACCGAACTGCGCGCCGTCTCGAACCAGACCCGCGGCCGCGAGTTGCTGGATATTTCCAAAGCCTGGCTGCGGCCCCCCTTTCTGGCAGAAACCTCGCTGCGCCTGCCGCTCGGCATCGCCCTGATCCTCATCCTGCTGGCGGACGCGCTCCTCACCCGCACCGGCTGGAAACTCCCCCAACTCGCGCTGCCGAACCGGACTCAGAAAGCCGCCCGCTTGAAAATCCCCAAACCCAAGCGCGCGGAGAAATCCAGCCCGCTTCCACCCGTCGCCGCAGCCCCGGATGTGCCGACAGCACCTCCGCAAGAGGAGTCGGCACGCAGCGCCAGATTCCAGCGGGCGAAGGACAAGAAGTAGGTTCTGCAAATTGTTTCGGAGATCCGAAATACCAAAAAACACCACATCTTGCGTTATTGATACAATTTGGACACCATATCCGGTATTGATCCAGCTTCATGGATTGCAGACCGGCTTGCCTCGGTTACTCTGCGCGCGGCCCACTTCCCTCTCGGGCTTCACCCTTAACCAACTCCTGTCTGTATGTATCTCAAAACTCTCGAAATTCACGGCTTCAAGTCGTTCGCGGATAAAACTGTGTTCGAATTTGCCCAAGGCGTGACCGGCATCGTCGGCCCTAACGGCTGCGGCAAGTCCAACGTGGTCGATGCGATCCGCTGGGTGCTCGGCGAAACCTCCGCCAAGGCCCTCCGCGGCGGCGAAATGGCAGACGTCATTTTTAACGGCACCGAAAAGCGCAAACCACTCGGCATGGCCGAGGTCACGCTGACGATGGCCGACTGCGAAGGCCTGCTGAAGGTCGATTTCAACGAAGTCGCGCTGACCCGCCGGGTGTTCCGCGACGGGCGTTCGGAATACCGGATCAACGGCACGCTCTGCCGCTTGAAGGACATTCATGACATGCTGATGGACACTGGCATCGGCCGCACTGCCTACTCGATCATGGCGCAAGGCCAGATCGACCAGATCCTTTCCTCCAAGCCGGAAGAACGCCGCGCGGTGTTCGAGGAAGCCGCCGGCATCACGAAATTCAAGCGCGAGAAGAAGGAAGCGCTGCGGAAACTCGAATTCACCGAAGCCAACCTACTGCGCGTTTCCGACGTCCTAGCAGAACAGGAGCGCCGGATGAACTCGCTGCGCCGCCAAGTCGCCAAGGCCCGCCGCTATCAGGCGCTCGCCGCCGATACACGGGTGCTCGACAGCCACCTCGGTCACAAGAAATTCGTCGAACTCACCGCCGAGCGCGATGAACTGGTCGTTTCCATCCGCGGCCTCGAAGTCCGCGACACCGAGCTGGAAATGCAGCTTCCCGCCAAGGAAGAAGCGGTCACCGAAGCCCGCGCCGCCGCGCGGATTTTCGAGGGCGAACTCGCCGAGCTCCGCCAGCGCCTCAACGAACACCGCAACGCGCTGAACTCCGCCGCCGGCCGGATCTCCTTCAACGACGAGCGCAAGGCCGAGCTGGAATCCCGCATCCGCCAGAACCACGAGGACATCGCCGA
>CAMDLP010000080.1 GCA_945901795.1 Akkermansia muciniphila
TTCTCGCCGGTGCGGCCGTTGACCACGTCCATGTCGCGTTTGAATTGGCCGGAAACAATGCGGACGAAGGCGATGCGGTCGCGGTGCTTCGGGTTCATGTTCGCCTGGATCTTGAAGACGAAGGCTGAGAATTCCTCGGACGCCGGATCGATCATCATCCCGCCGCTCTCGCGCGGGGTCGGCGGTGGCGAGAGTTCGAGGAAACGGTCGAGCAGGAGCTGCACGCCGAAGTTGTTCGCCGCACTACCAAAGAAGACCGGCGTGAGTTCGCCGGCGAGGACTTTTTCCAAATCAAACTCGGCACCCGCGCCTTCGAGCAATTCCAGTTCGTCGCAGACTTGCTGATAGGTTCCTTCCTCCACCGCTTCCTTCACGCTCTCGTCCTCGATGCCGGTTACCGCCACCGGCGCGCGATAGGCACCGTGCACGGTGCGTTGGAAAAGATGCACCTGCTTTTGTTCGCGGTCATAAACGCCGCGGAACCGCGGACCGTCGCCGAGCGGCCAGTTGACCGGATAGGCGTGGATGCCGAGCACGGATTCCAGCTCGTCGAGCAAGTCCATCGACGGCCGCGCCGGGCGGTCGAGCTTGTTCATGAAAGTGAAAATCGGCACGCCGCGCCGACGGCAGACTTCGAAGAGTTTCCGCGTCTGGCTCTCGATGCCCTTGCCGGCGTCCACCACCATCACGGCGGCGTCCACAGCGGTTAGAACTCGATAGGTGTCTTCCGAGAAATCCTTGTGCCCCGGCGTGTCGAGGATGTTGACGACGCAGTCCTTGTATTCGAACTGCAGGACCGTGGAGCTCACGGAGATCCCTCGCTGCTTTTCCAAGTCCATCCAGTCCGAGGTCGTGGCGCGCTGGTTTTTGCGCGCGGTGACGCTGCCAGCCAGGTTGAGCGCGCCGCCGTAGAGAAGGAATTTCTCCGTCAGCGTGGTTTTTCCGGCGTCCGGATGGGAAATAATCGCGAACGAGCGGCGGCGTTGCACCTCGCGCTGCAGCGCGGGCGAGGGGGTGGCGTAAGGAGAGACAGACATGAAATCGGGCCGCAGGGACTATGTCCGGAATGCCTGCGGAGCAAGCCCGGAGCGTGGTTTCTTTCAGGCGATTGGAGAAAAACTCTGGAGGAAACTCCCAAGCTGTGCCATATTGAATCCCCGGATTTTCCCGGGAAATCATTCATGAAAGGCGATGTATGTTCCGATGGCTGCCATGGAAATTCTTCGTGAAACACGCGGCGCGACGCTACGGCGTGCTCGATCCGGCGACGCTGCTGGCCCGCATCCGGCGTTTCGCGCAGCCGTCCGAGGTCGCCGAGCCGTTGGAACTCCTGCGGGCAGGCATCGTTTTCCACGCCCGCGGACTGGTGAACGCCAAGGCGATCCAGCACAACCTCGACTGGGTCTGGCCCTACTGGGTGGAGCGGCAGTTCAATCCCGCGGACAAATCGTTCGTGCCGCGGGCATTTTCGTTCAGTCACATCAATCTCACCCACCGCAACTGGACGGCGGTGGGGTTGCCCGGAGTCCCCGTCTATCCGATCGTCGATCCGCGCGGCTTGGTCACGCCGTTGCATGACGGGTGGTCGCTGGATTTCTGGATCGTGACGGACTCGCGGCGGCGCTTGTTGCCGAGCAAACTGGAGGACGACGCGGTGAATCAGCGCTTGGATCTGGAACCCACGCTCACGGTGGCCACCGATTGCCAGCTCGACGGACTCACACTGAATCTCGCCACGCGCATGGTCATCGCCGAGCACGGTTCCGCGGAAGTCAGCACGGCGGTTAGGGCCGTTTCCGATGAAGACGGCTGGCTGGTGGTCGCGGTGCGGCCTTACAATCCCGAGGGCATCCAGTTCATCGAGCGCATCGCGATCGACTCGTCGGGGACGGCCTTCCGGGTGAATGACGAGGCGACCGTGAAATTGGGTGAGTCGCCCGATTCGCTGCGGATGGCCCACTACGCCGAGGGCGACGTCTATCTGGACCTGCCCGGCAGCGATGGTCAGCGCGAGGTGAAGTGCGACGTCGGCATGGCCACCGGCGCGGCGCTTTTCCGCATCCATGCCGGCATTCCCCGCCAGCTGGAAGTGTCCGTGACGCTGGAGCGGGATTTCAGGGAATTGCCGAAACGCGCGGCTACCGAGGTTTCCTGGCAGCACGCGCTGGCCGGCACCGCGGAGATGCGAATTCCCGACGAGCGGATGCAGTTCCTCTACGACGCGGCGGTTAGAACCCTGCTGCTGCTTTCCGCCGCCGACATGGTGCCCGGCCCATACACCTACCGCCGCTTCTGGTTCCGGGACGCCTGCCTGATGCTCCATCCGCTAACAGCCATCAGCCAGGCGGACCGCGCGGAGCGGATCCTAGCGACCTTCCCGGTCCGGCAAAACGTGTCCGGGTATTTCCTCTCGCAGGAAGGCGAGTGGGACTCGAACGGACAGGTGTTGTGGATCGTGGCCCGCCATGCGGAAATGTCGGGGAAACTACCGGGCAAGGAAATGGAGCACGCGCTGCGCAAGGGCATGCACTGGCTGGCAAGAAAGCGCGCCACCGCCAGCGGCCTGCTGCCCGCCGGATTCAGCGCGGAACATCTTGGCCCTAACGATTTCTACTACTGGGATGATTTCTGGGCTTGGGGCGGCTTGAACGCGATCGCGAGACACTGGCGGCGCACCGGCGACAACGCAGCGGCCGCGGAGGCGGAAGCGCTCGCCGGGGAATTCGCCTCCAGCATCGAGTCGAGCATCGCCGCCATCCCCGCGTCGCGCTCGAAGGGTGCCATCCCCGCCGCGCCCGACCGCAGGATGGACGCCGGGGCCATCGGCTCGATGGTCGCGGACTATCCGCTCCAGCTCTATCCGTCCGGCGACGCGCGGATCGCGAAGACGACGGATTTTCTAATGGCTCGTTGTTTCCACGAAGGAGGATTTTTCCAGGAAATGATCCACTCCGGGGTCAACGCCTACCTAACGATCGACCTCGCCCAGACGCTGCTGCGGGCGGGCGACCCGCGCTTCGCCGCGCTCATCCGCCGCGTGGCGGAACTCGCGTCGCCCACCGGCCAATGGCCCGAAGCGATCCACCCGCAGACGCTCGGCGGTTGCATGGGCGACGGTCAGCACGGCTGGGCCGCCGCCGAGTGGATCATGATGATGCGGAATTGCTTCGTTAGAGAAGAACAGGACCTGCTCGTCATCGGCTCGGGCATCCTGCCGGAGTGGCTGGCGGGCGGCGGAGAAATCCGCTTCGGACCCACGCTAACCGCCTGGGGCGCGGTGAGCGTCCGGCTCGCGGAAACGCGGCTGATTTTAGACGCGCGGTGGAGAGGTGCCGCCCCGCGCGTGAGGATCTCGGTGCCGGGATTCGCGCCCGTGGAGGCCGGCCTATTAGATACTGAATTCAAACTCCAAAAATTATGAAAATCGCCATGTTTACCAATACCTATCTCCCTCACGTCGGTGGCGTGGCGAGATCGGTGAAGACCCTCGAAGACGCCTGCCGCGCCCACGGCCACGAGGTCCGCGTGATCGCTCCCGAGTTCGACGGTCAGGAAGAATCGCCGGACGTCCTCCGAGTCCCCGCGATCCAGCATTTCAACGGCAGCGACTTCTCGGTGCAACTGCCGGTTCCCAACGTGATCCGCGACTACATCCAGGACTTCGGGCCGGATCTGATCCACAGTCACCACCCGTTCCTGTTAGGAGACGCCGCCCTCCGCGAGGCGCGGAAAATGCAGATCCCCATCGTCTTCACCCATCACACGCTTTACGAGCGCTACACTCACTACGTTCCGCTGGACTCACCCGCCCTGAAGCGGGTGGCGATCCAGCTGGCCACCGAGTATTGCAACCTTTGCGACGAGGTTATCGCCCCTAGCGGAAGCATCGCCAGACTGCTGCGGGAGCGGGGCGTGACGAGTCCCATACTGGTGGTCCCCACGGGCATCGACATCCGGTTCTTCGCGGCGGGAAACGGCAGGCAATTCCGCAAAACGCACGGGATTCCGCAGGATGCCAAAGTCATCGGCCACATCGGGCGCTTGGCGAAGGAAAAAAACCTCGTATTTCTAGCAGAGTCGATCGCCAACTGCCTCAAGCAAGACCCGAAGGCAGTCTTTCTCCTCGGCGGGGACGGCGATGATCGCGATGAAATCCTCGCCACCCTGCGTCACGGCGCGGGCAGGCACCAGATCCACGCAGTTGGTAAGCTAACGGGTCAGAATCTCGCCGACGCCTATGCCGCCATGGACTGCTTTGTCTTCGCCTCCCAGACCGAGACGCAAGGGCTCGTCCTCGCCGAGGCGATGGCGGCGGGCAAGCCGGTCGTCGCGCTCGACGGCCCCGGCGTGAGGGAAATCGTCAGTGACGGCGAGAACGGGCTTCTTCTGGCAGGAGACGCCTCCAGCGCCTCGTTCTCGGACTCGTTGAGCCGCATCCTCCACGACGCCGAATTGCTCCGGTTTTGTTCGGAACACGCCCGGCATACCGCCGACAACTACAGCACGGAGCGCTCGGTGCGGCGGGTGCTCCATTCTTACGAGCAGCTGGTGGAAGGATACGGGCACCTCGGTGAAGTCGATCTAACGAGGTGGGACCGCTTGCTGTCCGGAATCGGCGTCGAGTGGGATTTGTTGGTCGAAAAAATGTCAGCGGCGAGCGCCGCCGTGATGAGAACCCCCGCCACCAAAGTTCATTTTGATTAGCAGCATCCTCGCCCGCTTGAGATGGCTGCGGCGGAAATTCAGCCGCACGCATTGGGCGGCGCGTTGGCTGGGCATCAAGTCGCCGGAAGGCGAGGCGCAGGAACCCGGACTGATCATGCTCCAGATCGACGGCCTGTCGCGCCGCGAGTTCGAGCGCGCCGTGGAAAGCGGGCAGCTGCCGTTTCTCGCCCGCCTGATCCGGCGCGGGCACTTCACGTTAGAAAGTTTCTACTCTGGCCTGCCGTCCAGCACACCCGCCGTACAGGGCGAGATTTTCTTCGGCGTGCGGACCGCCGTGCCCAGCTTCGAATTCCTGCACCGCAAGACGGGCAAGGTCTTCCGGATGTATGAATCCACCGCTGCCGCTGAGATCCAGAATGAACTCGAAAACCACTGCCCCGATCCGCTCCTCAAAGGGGGTCGCTCTTATTTAAACATCTACCGGGCGGGTGCCGATTACTCCCATTATTGCTCCCAAGACACCGCCCGCAGCGAAGTCATCCGGCGGCTGCACCCAGTCAAGTGGCTGATCCTCTCCATCGTCTATGCGCCTAAAATCTTCAGGATGACCGCGCTGGCGCTGTTGGAATTCTCATTGGCCATCGTCGATGCCGTTAGGGGGCTCTTCGAGCGGGAGGATTTGATCCGGGAAATTTTGTTCATCCCCACGCGTGTCTTTTTCTGTCTGGTGTTGCGAGAGCTCGTCCGCTTCCGCGTCATGCTCGACATCGAGTGCGGCGTGCAGGTGATCCATGCCAATTTCCTCGGCTATGACGAACAAGCGCATCGCCGGGGACCGGACTCGGCCTTCGCCCACTGGACTTTGAAAGGCATCGACCGGGCACTGCGCGACATCTGCCGGGCCGGCGGGCGCTCCACCTATCGCGACTACGAGTGGATCGTCTTTTCCGACCACGGTCAGGAGCGGACGATATCATTCGCGCGAAAGCACGGTCGCGAACTTGACGCCGCCGTCCGCGAAGTATTTTCCCGAGGCTCACTTATGGGCCGGAATATCTGGATCAGTCGCTTGCCTGAAGTGGTGGGAAGCACGCTCGGGCGGTATCGACATTTTTTCGGCTTGAAGCCCGCAAGCCGCGAAAGCGCCCCCGCGCCCGATCCTGCGACACAAATCATCATCACCGCCATGGGCCCCGTCGGGCATCTCTATCTGCCGGAAATCCCGCCGCCAGCAGAAATGGAATCCTACGCGAGAGAGTTGGTGGAAATCGCCGGAATCCCGCTTGTCCTGATCGCTAACAAAGCAGTCGGCGTCCGCGCCTTCAATCGAAGCGGCACATGGAAACTGCCGGAAGATCGTGCGGAGATCTTCGGCCCCGCGCATCCCTATCTGGACGAGGCAGCGGCCGACTTGGTCGCGCTTTGCCAGCATCCCGATGCTGGGGATTTCATCATCAGCGGCTGGGACTATCAGGAAACTCCGCTAAGTTTTGCCTCGGAAAACGGTGCCCACGGCGGCCCGGGATCTACCGAGACGCGTGGCTTCCTGCTGGTGCCGGACCGCATCCAGCGCTGGCACGTCGCCCATCTCGCCCACACCCGCAACCGCGTGCGCGGCGAAGATCTCCGCAAGATCGCCCTGCATTTCCTCGGCCGCGACGGAGCCCGCGAGGAGCGCGTGGCTGAGCATCCGGCGCGCGATCAAAACCTAACACTTAAAGTGATGACCTATAACATCCACAGCTGCCGCGGCCTCGACGGCAAGGTCCGCCCCGAGCGCGTGGCGCGCGTCATCAACCATTTCGATCCCGACGTGGTCGCCGTCCAGGAAGTGGACTCCCACCGCTTTCGCAGCGGCGGGCACGACCAGTCGCAGCTCATCGCCGACCACCTGCGGATGTCGCACGTCTTCCATGCGATGTTCGAGGAGGAAAGAGAGCGCTACGGCATCGCGATCTTCTCGAAGTTTCCCTTCACCATTGTGAAGGCCGCCCACCTCACCGGAGCCGAGCGCCGGGTTTTCCGCGAGGCGCGCGGCGCGATCTGGGTCCAGCTCGAGTTCGACGGGCGGCGGCCGCTCCATTTCATCAACACCCACTTCGGCCTCGGCGGTGAGGAAAAACGCCGCCAGGTCGAGCAGCTGCTAGGCCGGGACTGGTTGGGAGATATTCCGGAAAGCGAACCCGTGATCCTCTGCGGGGATTTCAATTCCGGCCCGCGCTCCACCGTCTTCCGGAGTTTGTCGCATCGCTTCCGTGACGTTCAGTTAGCCGCTGCCAATCACAAGCCGCGCTCCACTTTTACCTCGGTGAAGCCCTTCATGAGGATCGACCACATCTTAGTGAGCCGCCATTTCGCCGTCGGCCGCGTGGAGCTGCCCAAGACTCCGACTGCAGTCATCGCCTCGGACCACCTGCCGCTCTGTGTCGAACTCACCCTGCCCGCGCACCATGAACCTTCCTGAAAATCTGCGGCGGCATCCGTGGAAATCCGCCCTCGCCCTATCCGTGTTAGTCGCGGCGACCTGGTTTGCTTACGCCCACCGCGGCGAGCTGACGCGTGAAGCGATCATGGCGCACGGCAAGGCGCTTCCCGCCGGCGGGTTCATCGCGGCCTTCCTCGTCCTGCCACTGTTAGGATTTCCCGTCAGCATTTTACTCGTGCTCGCCGGCATCCGCTTCGGTCTCGGGGGCGGCATGGCCATGGCGGCGGGCGGCATGTTGTTCCATCATTTCGCGGCATTCCGTCTCGCCCACGGCGGCTTCCGCCAGCGGGTGAGCGGGCACTTGCAGCGAGCGGGTTATTCCATCCCCGCTATCAAGGCCGGGCACCGCGTCTGGTTCACCGCGCTGTTCGCCGCCATCCACGGCCCGCCCTACGCCGCGAAACTCTATCTGCTCGCGCTCACCGACATCCCCTTCCGCATCTACCTCTGGGCCGGCGCGCCGGTTTACATCCTTTTCTGCCTGATTCCGGTCGGTGCGGGCAGCGCCGTGATGGGCTTCGAAGCGATATGAATCTATATCATCCTCGCGGTTTCCTCCGTGCTCCTCTTCGCCGGCTACCGTCTCAAGCGCCGCTTCGGGAAAAGCCCCGACGCGCTGGATCTTCCTTAAATTTAGGGTTCTTCAGCAAAATCTGTGGTTGAATGTCCGGCGGGAAACCACCCCCCGAAACAAGGGCCGACAAGGCGCAAGAGGCAAATGTTCTTTGCCATTCGATTACGCTTGTTGCACTCTTTCGCATGCGGCAGATGAAGCGGGGTGAGCGAGCAATTGGCATTTGAATTACGACTGACTCCCCATGGGATCGTGACACCGATTGCGGTGGCGGACATCCCTGCGGAAACAAAACGCTTACGGGAACGTTTCGCGGAGGACGAGGCGGCGGGATTGGTGGCGCTGGCGGCGGGCGGGCTGCCACCAGGCGCGGCGCGATCGGTGGTTTTCTGGCACGATGTGGCAGCGGAATTCCTGCGGGCGCTCTGCCATGTGCAAGAGGGCGGCGACCTCGGGGAAATCGCAGATCCGGACGCGGCGCGGCTGGCGGAATGGGTGCTCAGCGCGCCGCCGATGTCGGGCGGTGAATACCTCGGGCCGGAAATGCTGCGCGAGCTGTGGCAGCGGTTGGCCGCATGGACCGCCGCCCGCGTGTCCGAGGCCGGCGGCTTGGCCGGGTTTCTCGAAACCCACGCTTCGCGCTGGGCACGGGTCGGGCGCGTGACTCTCCACCTGGCGGAAAATAAGAAGGATCCCGAATATCCCTTCGCCTTCATGGCGACCTATGCGGCGGGGATTTCCGCAATCGGCAAGGTGCGCCGACTGCCGCTCGGCCGCGCGCTTGAGGAATACGCCGGCAAGCGCCAAAAACCTGAGTTGTTGAAGTTGCTCATCCCGCTCCACGCCGCTGCCAAGCGCAGCGAGTTGGTCCGAGAGTTGATAGAAACCGGCGATGTCTTTCACCCGCTCGTCTGGACCCCGGCGGAAGCTTATGCCTTTCTCAGTGAAATCCCGCTCTATGAGGAATCCGGGCTGTTAGCGCAAATGCCGAACTGGTGGCGACGGCGCGCCCGCCCGCAAGTCAGCGTCAGCCTCGACAGCGGCAAAGGCGGCGCAGTCGGCAAAGACTCGCTCCTGAAGTTCGATATCTCGGTCGCGCTCGGCGGTGAGCGACTCAGTCCGGAGGAAATTGAGCGACTTCTAACTGCCGACGAAACCCTGATTCTGCTGCGCGGCGAATGGGTCGAGGTAGATCGCGAAAAACTCCAACAAGCGCTTGATCACTGGAAGGAAGTCGAGCGCCATGCAGGCAAGGACGGGATTTCCTTCATCGAAGGCATGCGCCTGTTAGCTGGCGCACCGGCCGATCTCGGCGAGTTGGATGAAAGCTACGATGAAGACCGCAGTTGGCACCGCATCCAGGCCGATGATGCGCTTCGCGAAAAACTCGACGCCCTGCGCACGCCAGACGGCCTCGGTGGTGGGCCGCCCGCCGCGCTGCAGGCGACACTCCGCAGCTATCAGCTCGCCGGGCTGAACTGGCTGTGGCTGTGCTCTCAACTCGGTGTGGGCGCTTGCCTCGCCGATGACATGGGACTCGGAAAAACCATCCAAGTCCTGGCCACTTTGCTGCGGCATCGCGAGGAAACTCCCGACTCGCTGCCCGCCTTGTTAGTCGTGCCCGCCTCGTTGATCGGTAACTGGAAAGCGGAGGTCGCGCGTTTCGCCCCGGCGCTCACCCTGAGCATCGCGCATCCCTCCGAGACACCGCGCATGGAGTTAGAACAATTGGCAAAATCCCCCGCACAGAAGTTGCGCGGCATCAGCCTGGTGATCACCACCTACAGCATGGTCGTCCGACTCGAATGGCTGGCGAAAATCGATTGGTCGTGGGTCGTGCTCGACGAGGCCCAGGCGATCAAAAACCCCGGCGCGGGCCAGACCAAGGCGGTGAAAAAACTCAAAGGCTCTAACCGTGTAGCACTCACCGGCACACCCGTTGAAAACCGTCTCGGCGACCTGTGGTCGATCTTCGATTTCATCAATCCCGGCCTGCTTGGCAGCGCGACAAAGTTCAGGGATTTCGCCAAGGCATTGGAGAACAACCAACACGCCCGCTACGCGCCGCTGCGGCGCTTGGTAGCGCCTTACATTCTGCGCCGGATGAAGACCGACCCTGGCATCGCCCCTGACCTGCCGGACAAGACCGAGATGCAGGTTTTTTGCGGCCTCGCGAAATCCCAGGCCATTCTCTATCAGCAGTCGGTCAAGGTTCTCGCGAAGGCTCTTGAAAGTGATGATACCAGCGGCATCCAGCGGCGCGGAATGGTGCTCGGAGCGCTCACCCGCTTCAAGCAGATCTGCAACCACCCTAGTCTCTTCACCGGCGATGGCGGTTACGCGCCGGAAGCCAGCGCCAAGTTCGCGCGGCTCGGTGCCTTGTGCGAGGAGATCGCCGGGCGTGGAGAAAAGGTGCTAGTTTTCACCCAGTTCCGGGAAATCACCGAACCTCTGGCAGCATTTTTATCAGACATTTTCGGGCGCAACGGACTGATTCTCCACGGCGGCACGGCGGTGAAAAACCGCCAGCAACTCGTCGCCGACTTCCAACGCGAGGATGGCCCGCCGTTTTTCATCCTATCTCTCAAAGCCGGCGGCACCGGGCTCAACCTCACCGCCGCCTCCCACGTCATCCATTTTGACCGCTGGTGGAATCCGGCCGTCGAAAACCAAGCCACCGACCGCGCGTTCCGCATCGGCCAGCAGCGCAATGTGCTCGTCCACAAGTTCGTCACCCGCGGCACCATCGAGGAGAAAATCGACGCGCTCATCGCGGAAAAACAACAGATGTCGAATGAGATTCTCGAAGGTGATGGCGGCACGGCACTCACCGAAATGAGCAACGAGCAGATCCTCGAAATGGTCACCCTGGATCTGGATCGCGCCACCGAGTGAGAGTTCGGTATTTCTAAAAAAGAACATTATTTTCACTGGGCCAAAACCAGTGCTCGACCCGTGCCGGGACTTGGTATAACCCAGCCGTGAAATGAGCAGATACGACTACGGTGGTTGGGCACCCTATTTGCCGGTGGCGGAGCGTCAGGCCAAGGCGCGGAAGATGATGGACAAGCTGCGCAAGCAGGGCGTGGAAATCCAGCCGGTGGAGAAGATCCCCGGGCGCATCATCGCCCGCAGTTTCTGGGGCAAGGGCTGGTGTGATCACCTCGATTCCTTCGGCGACTACGCCAACCGTCTGCCACGCGGCCGGACCTATGTGCGCAATGGCTCGGTGTGTCACCTCAAGATCGACAAAGGCAAGGTGGATGCCATCGTTTCAGGATCCTCGCTCTACGCCATCGATATCACCATCGATCCACTCGCGTCACCGAACTGGTCCGAGCTGAAAAAACGCTGCACCGGCAAGATCGGCACGTTGCTGGAGCTACTGCAAGGACAGCTCTCCGGGGAGATCATGGGCGTGGTCACGGATCGCAAAAACGGATTATTTCCGCAGCCGGGCCAAATCCGCTACAAATGCAATTGCCCGGACTCGGCCGGCATGTGCAAACACATCGCAGCCGTAATCTACGGCATCGGCGCGCGGCTCGACGAGCGGCCGGAACTTCTTTTCGTCCTGCGCGGGGTCGATCACGAGGAATTGATCGACGCCGATGCCGCCGCAGCGAGTATTGCCAGTGCCACCGGACGAGGAAGCTCGCGGCGACGCGCCATTGCGGATGACAACCTTGAAGATGTCTTCGGCGTCGAGCTGGAGGACGCATCACCTCCTCCGCCGAGCCCCCCAAAGAAGATTGCCCGCAAGTCAGTCAGCGCGAAAACCGCCACAAAGAAAGTCGCGGATAAACCGACGGTAAAAGTCGCTGCCAAAAATGCGACCAAGCAACCCGCATTTCGCGCCACAGGCCGCGCGGTCGCTGATCTGCGGAAGAAGCTCGGCCTCAGTAAAGCCGCCTTTGCTCGCAACCTCGGAGTTTCGGCACCGACGATATCAAACTGGGAAGCAGTCAAGGGAGCGATTCACCCGCACCCCTCCAGCTTGGAGAAGCTGCGGCGCATGCACGAAGAAGCGCAGTAAACTCACAAGATAACTCGTAACGGCGAATCAACCTAAAAAGGAAAATGGAAAGATCGCCAGAACGCGGCAAGTGACGTAAAACAAACGTCATGGATGCGCCGACTGCGTTGATTTGTGCTAACCCTGCGGGTGAGCCGAAAACCACCCCTGAAACGCCACCCGGCTCTTGGCCGCTGG
>CAMDLP010000081.1:0-10943 GCA_945901795.1 Akkermansia muciniphila
AGCATCCGCTCAAACCCGAGACCGAAGCCGGCGTGAGGCACGCTGCCGTATTTGCGGAGGTCGATGTACCAATCGTAGGCCTCCGGATCGAGGCCGTGCTTGGCGAAATTCTCCAACAGGACGTCGAGCCGTTCCTCGCGCTGGCTGCCGCCGATGATTTCGCCGATGCCGGGGACGAGCACGTCCATGGCGGTGACGGTCTTGCCGTCGTCGTTGAGGCGCATGTAGAACGGTTTGATTTCCTTCGGGTAGTTGAAGACGGTGACCGGCGCCTTGAAGTGCTCTTCCGTTAGCCAGCGCTCGTGCTCGGATTGCAGGTTGAGACCGTATTCGACCGGGTATTCGAAGGTCTTGCCGCTGGCTAACAGTAGCTCGACGGCGGCGGTGTAGGTGATGCGTTCGAAGGGCCGGCTGGCGACGAACTCGAGCCGCTCCCGCAGGCCCTTGTCCACGAACTTTTCGAAAATCGCCAGGTCGCCCTCGCTGTTTTCGAGCGCTTCCTTGACGAGGTATTTCACCAGAGCTTCGGCGAGATCCATGTCGCCCTCCAGATCGCAGAACGCGACTTCCGGCTCGATCATCCAGAACTCGGCGGCATGGCGCGAGGTGTTGGAATTCTCCGCGCGGAAGGTCGGGCCGAAGGTGTAAATGTTGGAGAGCGCGCAGGCGAAGGTTTCCCCTTCGAGCTGGCCGCTGACAGTTAGGAAGGCGCGCTTGCCGAAGAAGTCCTCCTCGGGCTTGGAGATCTTGTCTTCCGGCAGAGTCGTCACCCGGAACATTTCCCCTGCGCCCTCGCAGTCGCTGGCGGTGATGATGGGCGTGTGGACGTAGATGAAATCGCGCTCCTGGAAAAACCTGTGCACGGCGAAGGCCATCCGGCTGCGCATGCGGAAGACCGCGCCGTAGAGATTGGTCCGCGGGCGAAGGTGGGCGATGGAACGGAGGAATTCCTGGCTGTGGCCTTTTTTCTGCAGCGGATAATCTTCCGGCACTTCGCCGAGTAATTTCAGCGCGGTCGCCTGCATTTCCCAAAGCTGCCCGGCGGCGGGGGACGGGATCAATTTCCCGCGCACTTCGACCGACGCGCCGGTGTTCATTTTGGAAATCGCGTCATAGCCGGGTATCCCGGCGTCGGCGACGATCTGGAGGTTTCCGAGGCAGGTGCCGTCGTTGAGCTCGAGGAAGGAAAACGTCTTCGAGTCCCGGCGGGTCCGCACCCAGCCGGCGACGTGGAGGTCATCGGAGGGCTCGTTGTGTTTGAGAACGTGCTTGATCAGTGAGCGCATGCGCTTGAATAGCCGCCGCGCCCGGCCTTGTCAAAGCGGGTTACCAGAGACTTGCTTTCACAAGTCTTCCTAGCAGTTCGCTGAGTTTGCTGTCTTCTGAGTGGAAGACGGGGCTGCTGGAGTGGGCTTGAGGCTGGCCGCCGGAGCGGGCTTCACCAGCTTGGGCGTGTTGCCATTTGCAGGCTCACTCGCAGCCGCTTTCCGGGCCGGCGTTTGCGCTGCGAGTTCGCCCTCAAGCTCATTAACCAACTGCACTGTGGTCGCGCGGCGACGCTTCATTTCGGCCTGAACCTGATCCTGAGGTACTTTGAGTTGCTTCAGACCTTTTTCGAACTCCGCAGTCTTCGCTGTGGAGGGAATTTTTTGGGCATCATTGAGGCGTGTGGCCGGTGTCTGATCAATACGCGTAAGCCCTTACTCCGGCTTCGGCAGATTTTTGTGCGAACCACCTCAGACAGACGATAATCAGATGTGGAAGGCACGCAAACGAAATGTCCACGCAAGAAGCTCAGCGGAAGGGGCAGCCACGCACAAACGCGTGGGGCCAGATTTACTTTCTGGTTACTTTCCGAATGAGGGTGCGTTTTGGTGCGCTTTTCTGATCTTTCGGTCGCTTTACTAACGACTATTACTTCTTCGCATCCTGCTGATTTTCAGCGATTTAGGATGGAGGCGGAGGAGGGAATCGAACCCTCGAATGACGGTTTTGCAAACCATTGCCTTACCACTTGGCTACTCCGCCATTCGTATGGCGCGGGGGCGAGTGATTAGGCCGGACGGGGCGGGGTGTCAACACTTGGATTTGGATTTGTCGCGAGGCGACGGCGCCGACAGCGGGATCAGTGCCCCGCAAAATGGTCCCAACCGCCGGTCAATGATTCACCAGCTCCGCTTTGCACCAGCTCGCCGATTTTTGTGAGCGGGAGATCCGGGAAAACGGCGTGCCATGCGGCGAGTAAGCCGGGGACGCGGGCGGGTTCGATGGCGCAGAGGATTTCAAAATCCTCGCCGTCGCCCAAGGCTTGTGCGGGAGTGCTGCCCGGCGTGAGCGGCAGCGCGGTGCGATCGATCACGAATCCGCAGCCGGAAGCGCCGGCCAGGCGCGGGAGGTCTTTCGCCAGACCGTCGGAAATATCCATCATCGCCGTCGGCTTGTATTCAGATACCAACCAGTTTGTTTCAGAGAGGCGCGGGGTGAAATTGAGGTGCTTGCTTTGAAGCGAGCCGCCGAGCCTGCCGGTGACGAGGAGGGCGTCGCCGGGTTTCGCGGTGGAGCGGAGGACGACTTGCTCGCGGCGGACGCTGCCGGTGGCGGCGATGGAGATGACGGCGGCGGAACCCGGCGGGACGCTGGAACTTTCGCCGCCGGCGAGGACGCCGCCGAATTTTTCCAGGCAGTCGCCGATGCCGCGGTAGAGGTCTTCCGCCCACGCGACGGCGGTTTCGGGTGAGAGCGCGAGGGTGACGAGGAAGTATTCGGGACGCCCGCCCATTGCGGCGAAATCCGAAACCACGCGGGCGGCGGCCTTCCAGCCGACAGCGCGGGGCGGCGTGTCTGGCAGGAAATGGATGTGCTCGACGAGGGCGTCGGTTTTCAGGAGCAGCAGGGTGGGTGACTTCGGGTCGCGGTCGATCACGGCACAGTCGTCGCCCGGCCCGGCGGCGGGGTTCGGATCCCGCGGGACCAGGCCGACGAGGCGGTCGATGAGGGCGTCCTCGCCGATGTCACGGAGCGTTTTCAAAGCGGGGCGTCGAGCGGAAGATTATAGTAACGGGCGATCATCTGGATGAGCACGGTCGCGCCATTGAAGCAGAAATGCACGGCGACAGGTGCCCACAGGGAGCCGGTTTTTTCGTAAACGAAGACGAGCAGGCAGCCGAAAACGAACAGCGGAAGCAGCGCGGCCAGGCTGCCATGGGCGGCGGCGAAAACGAGGGCCGAGCAAATCCCGGCGGCCCACGGGCCGACGAATTTTTTGGTGGCGGGGTAAAGATAACCGCGGAAGACGATTTCCTCACACAGCGGGGCGGCGATGACGGCGGCGAACGCCATCAGCCCGAGGATCGCCGGATCGGTGGATGTTTGCAGGAGTTTGACGGTGTCCTGCAGGGCTTCGACGCCGAGGGATTCCATCCATTCCATGAAGCCGAAGGCCTGAAGTCCGCCGAAAAACAGCCACATGGCGAAGACGGAGCAGGGCGCGATCAAGAAAACCCAGCGCCACGCCGGCCACCGCAAGCCCAGCCATTCCACCGGCCGGATGCGGGGGATCACGAAAAACGTGACGATGCCCGCGCTGACGAACTGGAACGCGATGGACGCCACCATCCCGCCGGCATTCAACACCATCTCGGCCTTGCTTGAAGCCTTGACGGACGCCATGACGAGGCCGAAAAACAGCACGAAAATGAAACCGATCCCGAGCAAATCCAGCGGTTGGTAAAACCAGATCGGCACCCGCCCGCTTGGGAGTTGCGGCGGCAACGCAGGCGGCATGGACGTGGGCGACTGATACGGCGACGCGTCATCCGAGGGGAATGGAGCCGTGGGCGAGGGTCGGCACGGTGGTTGATTTCCACTCAGCTTCCGAGCGGTGGCGGCGAGCAGAAAAATTCCGAGAGCCGTCATGAAAGTGGCGGTGATGACGAATTCGGTGGGGTCAGGCATCTTGAAATGGCTTCGCTCGAACCCTGCGACGGCCTGTGCAAACCCGCCAATGGAAAAATTCGAAGTTTTTCCCGCTGCTGATCGTTCGGATGAGATGAAAGTCAGCCAGTACTTGCTGATTTCATGGTTTTGAAAAAGCTCGCGGGCCATTCAAAAATCCACTCCAGACTCGATCCCGCCGGGAAATCCTTACCGCGCCATTTTGCGGCGGGATTACCCCGAGCCGTTCATTGCCCTGCTGGCGTTCATTTTGGGAATCTGGCTGTGGGATCATTATTTTGGCAAGGTGGAGGGCTACGCGCCCGGCACCGAGGAGGTCGCGCTGGTGAAAATCGACCGGGATCTGCGCCTGGCGGACGCCATGGCGGATGACCCGCTATGGTTGAAATGGCTCGCCGGCGTGGACGAACCGGAGGTGGTGCGGCAGGACGCGCTCGAAGTTTTGCAGAAGCTCGCGGCGAACAAGTCCATCAGTCCGCAGGGCTTGGAAGCGTTCGCGATCGTGAAGGCGGAACAGGATGGAATCCCGCTGCGGGAGGTGCTGGGGCAGGTGTTGCAGGGGCAGATGATTTCGGATTTCGAGGAAACTTCGGGCAAACTCGCCACTCATCAAGGCGCTTGGTGGCATGCGAAATTGATCGAATCGTGGGAGCAAGGCGTGCGGCCCGGATCGAATTGGAGGCAGCCTTTCGGGGAGGACGCGATCCAACTCAAGGGCCGCGCCGTGTTCGCGAGATCGGCGGTTTGGTTGCTGGGGCTGGTGGGTTTGGCTTTTATTCCCAGCGCTTTGCGGAGTTTGAAAAACGGCTTTTTCGCAAAACCCCGTGGTTACGGCGGCGCTTGGTCGTTGCCGCTCGGGGCGGTGGTATTTCTCGTCGCGACCTTGGCGTGGATCGGGTTCAGCATGACGCTGGGTTTGGGGATCGCGGCCTTGCCGGGGCTGCACCCCGCCGCCGGAATTTTCCTGGATTCCGCCGCGCGGATGCTGCCGCCGCTGATCGCGCTCGGCTTGCTTTTCAAGCGACCGTCCCACGCATCGCGGGTGATGGGCTTGGATCAGCGGGTGCAGGTGAAGGCCATTTTGGGCCTGTTTTCGCTGCTGATGGTCGCGGACCAAGTTCTCCGATTGCTGATAGGGGAGGGCGGCTCAAATAGTCCGGGCGGCGGACTCAGCCTTGCGGATTCGGGTCTGTGGGGCCTCGCTTTTGCCTTGGTGGCGGCTTGTTTGCTGGCCCCGGTCGCCGAGGAAACGCTACCGCGGGGTGCTTTTTCGCTCGTGCCGGAACCGGCTGGGAGTAATTCCGGCAGCGCTGGCGTCGTCAACGGTGTTTGCGCTGTTGCATTTTTATGATGGCTACGGCTTGGCGAGCGTGGCGGCTTTCGGATTTTCCTGCGCGCTGCTCTATGCGGGCACCGGGTCGCTGACCACGGTCATCGTGCTGCACATGCTTTATAATTCGGCGATCAAGATCCCCGAGTGGATCGTCTATCACGCGCCGCTTGGCTGATCGGGAAATCCCGGGTTTCAGCGATCCGCTTGGTTTCTCATGAAGTCAGCCACTTGGGCGAAAAACGGGTCAAGAAACCCGCGGGCTTCCGCAGGCACACCGGATTCCGCCATCGCGGAGGTCATGAGCTCCAGCCAGCGGTCGCGCTCCGCGATGCCGATTTTGAAGGTGATGTGGCGCATCCGCAGCTTCGGGTGACCGCGGGTTTCCAGATAGCGGGTCGATGCGCCGAGGCGAAACAGCAGGAATTCCGCCAGGCGTTCTTCCGCGCCCTCCCAGTCCGCCGCAGGATACATCGGCCCGATGAGCTCGTCCGTCCGCACTTGCCGGTAGAATGCCGCCACCATCCGGCGGATGCCGTCCTCCCCGCAAATTCCCATCACTTCGGCTTCGTTCATGCGGCGAACTGATCCCGGTTTATCGCCGGGCGGGCAAGCTTCGTTTCGCCGGAGTCTCCGATCATTAGACTTGAAATCAAACCATTGCGAAGCATAGCTTCCAGCGCGAAGACTGCAAATTTCCACTCCTCCGCACATGACCGACACTCACGAACCTGCCGGCTTCATCGCTCCGGAACCCGCCGACCTCGCACCGCTTTTCCCGGGGTATGAGATCCAGAGCCTCATCGCGACCGGCGGCATGGGGGCCGTTTATTGCGTGGTGCAAAAATCGTTGGACCGGACGGTCGCGCTGAAAATCCTGCCGATGGAGTTCAGCAAAGACGCGACGTTTTGCAAGGGATTCGAGACCGAGGCCAAGGCGATGGCCCGCCTCAATCACCCGAACCTCATCGGCGTTTACGACTTCGGCGAAGTCAACGGGATGCTCTACATCGTGATGGAGTTCGTGCCGGGCCAGTCGATCTATCATTCGGCCAATGGCCAGGCGATCGACCCGGCGGAAGTGATCCGCCTCATCGCCGCCATCTGCAGCGGACTCGCCCACGCACACGAAAACGGGATCATCCACCGCGACATCAAGCCGTCTAACATTCTTCTCGACCTCAACGCCCAGCCCAAGATCGGGGATTTCGGGCTCGCCCGCCCCATCGAGCGCAAAGTCGAAGAGGGCGAGGAAATTTTCGGCACGCCTCATTACACCGCTCCCGAGGTGGTCAATTCCCCGAACTCGGTAAATGTTCGAGCGGATATTTTTTCGGTCGGCGTGATGCTTCACGAGCTGCTGACGGGCAAACTTCCCGCAGACGATCCACGCCCGGCCTCGCTGATCGCCCGCTGCGACGTCCGCTTCGACGCCATCATCAAGCGGGCGACCCAGCCTCTGCCGGCCACCCGCTACTCCAGCGCCCAGGAGATGGCCGAGGACTTGCAGGCCATCGCCAAGTCTCTCGTCTCGAAGTCTCTCGTCTCGAAGTCCCTCGTCTCGAAGTCCCTCGTCTCGAAGTCCCGCCTCGCCGCAGGACCACCGCGGCCGACGGTGCGCAGGCCGGGACGGGCCGCCGTCCGTAAAAAGTCCTCCAGCTTTCCGGGAATCCTGATGCTTCTGCTAGCCATTGGAATCGGAGGCTACAGTCTCAACCATTTCCGGAAGAGCCAATCTCCCCAGGTCGTCATCATCAAGGAGCCGTCTGCGGGGCTCCCCTCTCAAACTGATTCGGCGCCGGATCCAACACCCGTTCCCGGCCCAGACACGAATCCAGAACCTCCTCCGCTGCCAGATCTTGCGGTGCCGGAAGCAGCACCCGACACTGCAAACGTCTCCGAACCACCCAGATTCGACGTCCCAGGATTCTTCCAGCTCGCCCGCAAAATCATGCTAGACCGCGCAGCTTCATCGATTGCCAAGTATAACAGCCGCCTGAAAGACAACTTATGGGGCTTTGAGAAGGCGCTGCTCCTCAGCGCCAGCAAGTCCTCTTCCAACAGCGACAAGGGCACTGCCCGGATCAAACAGGCCGTCGCTGCCCTGAAGGCTGAAGGCGGGCGCATTCCTGAGTCTCTGGAGATCTCGATCACCGACATTACGGGAATCGAGGCCTGCCACGCTGAGGCGCTTGGAAAACAGAAAGATATCGACTTCGAGTTCAGTCAGTCGCTCCACCAACTCTCCTCGACTTATATTCTCAGTCTCGAAAAACAAATCGAGCGACTCAAGGCGGACAATGACACCGGCGCGATCAAGCTCATCAAACTTGAAATCGAGCTCACCAAGGAAACTCCCGAGTATTTCTACGAGTTGATGATGGGGACCCCAAAGGCTGCGGAGTGACCCGCCAGCGAGTGATCTGAATTTTTCACCCGCCCGATACACACTTCCACTGGCGGCCCGATTTTTCCTGCATAACCTGCCGCGTGCCCAAAGCCGACAAGAAATCCACACCACGCCGCCCCGAACCCGCCATCCTCCTCCGCGGCTGCCGCCAGCATAATCTGCAAGGTTTCGACCTCGATATCCCGCTCGGAAAACTCACCGTCGTCACCGGTCCCTCCGGCTCCGGCAAATCCTCGCTCGCCTTCCACACCCTCTACGCCGAGGGCCAGCGCCGCTACGTCGAAACGTTTTCCCCTTACGTCCGGCAGTTCTTCGACCGCATGGACAAGCCCGCCGTCGATCACATCGAAGGCATCCCGCCCGCCATCGCCATCGAGCAGAAAAACCACGTCCGCACTACCCGCTCCACCGTCGGCACGCTCACCGAGATCAACGATTACCTCAAACTCCTCTTCGCCCGCCTCGCCATCGGTTATGACCCGCACACCGGCGAAACCATCCAGCCCGACTCCCCCGAATCCGCTGCCGCCTGGGCCACCGAAAACCTCGCGGGAAAGCCCGTGTTAGTTACCTTTCCCATCCCCATCCCCCCCGACACCCAAGCGGCGGAACTCTTCCCCTTTCTCAATCAGCAAGGCTATCTCCGCATCCTCCTCGACGGTCAAATTATCCGCACCGACGAAAACTGGAGCGTGGGATTCATCCCGCCCGTCATCCACATCGTCCAGGACCGCCTCACACTAACACCCGACAATCACTCCCGCCTCCTCGAAGCCCTCGAAGCCGCCTTCACCCTCGGAAAAGGCCACGCCACCATCGTCTTGCCTTCTTCCTTCGATGTTGGACGTTCGATGTTCGATATTCAGCGCTCCTTCTCCACCACCTGGACCAACCCCAAAACCGGCTTCACCCTCCGCAAACCCACCGCCGCCCTCTTCTCCTTCAACTCCCCGTTAGGAGCCTGCCCGAAATGCCGTGGCTTCGGCCGCATCATCGGCATCGACCTCGAAAAAGCCGTCCCCGACACATCCCTTTCCATCGCCCAGGGAGCCATCAAACCCTTCCAAGGCGAGCGCGGCGACGAGTGCCAGCGTGACCTCGTTAGAAACTGCAAGGAGCGCGACATCGACATCAAGTGCCCCTTCGAGGATCTCTCCGAAGACGAACAGGAATGGATCTACTACGGCGACCGCAAGACCGACAATCTCACCCCGGACGAGCTCGAAGACCTTTGGCAATCCGGTAACTGGTATGGCGTCAAAGGCTTCTTCGACTGGATGGAAACCAAGGCCTACAAGATGCACGTCCGCGTATTCCTTTCCCGCTACCGCTCCTACACCACCTGCTCCGCCTGCCGCGGCAAACGCCTCCAGCCCGAGTCCCTCTGCTTCAAAGTCAGCGGCAAAACCCTCCCCGATCTCTGGGCCCTCCCGATTTCCGATCTCCTCCCCTGGTTCTTTTCACTGATCACTGATCACTGCTCACTCGGTATTCCCAAAGACCCAACTCTCGACCTGGTTCTCACGGAAATCACTTCCCGCCTCACCTACCTCGACCAAGTCGGCCTCGGCTACCTCACTCTCGATCGCACCACCCGCACCCTGTCTGGCGGAGAGGTCGAGCGCGTCAACCTCACCACCTGCCTCGGCGCGGCCCTCACCGGCACCCTTTTCGTTCTCGACGAACCCACCGTCGGCCTCCATCCCCGCGACATCGACCGCCTCGTCGGCGTCATGCACGGCCTCCGTGACAAGGGCAACACCCTCGTCGTCGTCGAGCACGAGCAAACCGTCATGCTCGCCGCCGACCACCTCGTCGATCTCGGCCCCGGCGCCGGCTCCTTCGGCGGCACCCTCATCTATCAGGGAAGTCCGAGAGTGCCGAGTGATCAGTCATCAGTGATCAGTGAAAGAAAAAGAACGAAGAGGCAGCGCGAAGCCTCTTCTCTGATCACTGATCACTGCTCACTAGGCACTATGCCTTGGCTCACCGGAGAAAAATCCATCGCCGTCCCCACCAAACGCCGCAAGCCCACCAAACACCTCCTCTCCATCCGCGGAGCCACCCGCCACAACCTCAAGAAACTCGACGTCGATCTCCCACTCGGACTCTTCACCGTGCTAACCGGCGTCTCCGGCTCCGGGAAATCCACCTTCGCCCACGACGTCCTCTATCTCAATCTCGCCCGCAAGTTAGGTCAGGAGGCCGAAGGTGACGCCGCGCCCATCAAGGAGCTCAAAGGCTCCCAACACCTCAGCGGCGTCGAACTCGTCGATCAGACCGCCGTCGCCCGCACCCCGCGCTCCACCCCCGCCGTTTTCCTCGGTGCCTTCGATCCCATCCGCCAGCTCTTCTGCGAGACCGACGCCGGGAAATCCGCCGCGCTCAAGCCCGGCTTCTTCTCCTTCAACTCCGGCGAAGGCCGCTGCGACCGCTGCGCCGGCAACGGCTTCGAAAAAGTCGAGATGCAGTTCCTCTCTGACATCTACGTCACCTGCCCCGACTGCAATGGCAAGCGCTACAAGTCCTCCACCCTCGACTACACCTACAACGGCCTCTCCATCGCCGAGGTCCTCGGCCTCACCGTCACTGACGTGGCGGCGGTTTTCAACCGCCAGTCCCATCACTCCAAAAAGGAACTGCGCCTCATCGAGCAAATCCTCACCGCCCTCGATCCGCTGCTCCAAGTCGGCCTCGGCTACCTCAAACTCGGCCAACCCCTCAACACCCTCTCCGGCGGTGAGGCCCAGCGCCTCAAACTCTGCCAGCTCCTCAGTAGCACAGGCGTCCCGCCTGTGTCGGCAAACGGGCGTCCCGCCTGTTCCAAACTCCTCATCCTCGACGAGCCCACCACCGGCCTCCATTTCTCCGACATCGAGAACCTCCTAACCGTCTTCCAGAAACTCGTCGATTCCGGCCACTCCCTGCTCGTCATCGAGCACAATCTCGACGTCATCAAATCCGCCGACTGGATCCTCGATCTCGGCCCCGAAGCCGGCAAACACGGCGGCCAGTTAGTCGCTCAGGGCCCCCCCGAAACCGTCGCCAAACTCGACACCCCCACCGCCCGTTTTCTCAAGCCGCTAGTGTCTGGGGCGTCTCACCCCAGACCGTATAAGGAGCGTCCCGCTCCTTCTCCCTCTTCACCATCTTCCAACTCAATCACCCTCCGCGGCGCGCGTCACCACAACCTCAAAAACATCTCCCTCGACATCCCGCGCGACCAGCTCGTCGTCATCTCCGGCCTAT